>JAJCXQ010000197.1 GCA_029263355.1 Acidobacteriota bacterium
GGCTCGGGCGACTCTGGACTGAGGCTCAAATCGGCCTGGAACAACGTCAGGTCGGGGTCGGATTCGAGGGTCAAGCGCGCCGAGTCGACGTTGTCGTCCTCGTTGATCTCGACGACCTCGTCCCGCCCGTCGGCGACCGCAAACAGGTCGAGGGAGCCGGTCAAGGAGTTGGTGTCGAGGGTGATCTCGAGGGTGACCGTCTCCCCTGCCGCCAGGGTCGCGACAGCCACTTCGTCCAGCAAGGCGCCGTCGGCCGCCTCCCGGCGCAGCTCCAGAGTGTTGGCGGTGGCCGGCTGCGGGCCGAGATTGGTGATCGTCACCGCCACGGTGACGTCGGTTCCCGGGGTGGTGCTGGTCGGATTCAGGGTGATCTCAGTGACCGCCAAGTTGGGCAGCTCGTCGCGCAGCACGCGCACCACTTGGGCGGTGGTGAAGACGTCGCTGTCCCAACTCCCTGTGCCCTGCTGCTGGGCGAGCAGATAAGGGGTCGGTGAGCCAAAAGGTAGATCGCTGACGCTGAAGCCTGCCGCCAATAGAGCCCGGTAGGCGACCGCGGTGTCGAGCACCGACCCGAAGCCACCGTCGGCCTGTTGACGGCTAGCGAGATAGGCCGAGGCGGTCGCGATCACCGCGTCACCGATCCCCAACTGTTCCACATCGGTGAGGGCCTGCAGCACTTCTGCCGAATAATACGCCTCGCTCGTCGAGTCGATTTCGAAGCCCCAGCCGCCGTCAGGGCGCTGGCCGATTTGGAGATCGTCCAGTAGCGTGACGATGTCGAGCAGATAGGTGCTCTCTTCCAAGACCAACGCCTGCACCGCAAACGCGGTATCGAGCACGTTGGCCTGATGGCTGCCAAATGCTCCCATACCGGCGCCGTTACGGAAGCCCCCGAGGCTGGCGAGTAGGGCGCTCACATCGAGCCCAGCCGTGGACAGTGCAACCGCCCGCCGCGAGCGGAAGTGGGTGTTCTGCTCGGCAACACCGTCGAGATAGGCCGCGGCGGCGGACACCGCGGAGGCCGCGGCAGGCCGATCGTACAGCGCCAACACCGTCGCGGCAGAATCTACCGGCTGAAGCTCCGGGATCGCTCCCAGAGAGCCGTCGAGATTCTGTTGAGTGAGCAACCACGCCTCCGCCTGGTCGACCGCAACATCGATCTGACCGAAAGCAGGGGTCGTGAAAATCCACGGCATCGCCACAGCGAGGACAATAGAGACGCGGAGAAGAAATGACAGCGGACGGTGGGCCTGCGGCGTACTCAACATGATGAATGACTCGCGAGTTGCGGCACCAGAAGTGCGGACCAATCAGGTAATCGACGACGCGACAGCGGACTGACGTCCGCTGTCGCGATGAAAACTTGGAGGAGATTCTCTGAACGGCCGTGGGGTGACCGGCCGTGGAGTGAAATTCCTTGGGGCAAACGGCCGTGGGGCAAACGGCCGTGAGCCAAACAAACAAAGCGATCTCGGCGGGACGCTGGAACGACCGACCTCACACGCATGCCCTGCCTCTCACACCGGCACGAGTCACCCTGCTGGGTGGAATTCAGCGACAGCCGAGGGCTGGCCGACCCTCTCTCAGGCGAAAATTGATGACAGATAGCAGGCCCCTCAGAAGCCGACCCATCAGCCTGGCGTGACGGATCCAGAGCGACAGGAAGATTAGACAAGACAAACGTTGCCGGACCACTATTACGTTGAACGTTAAGAAACCTGGCGAGTTCTTGTGCTTTTCATCACAGCAATCGACCTACCGCGGTTTCGCCCTTGCCGATTTCTCCAATTCTTCAAGTTATATACAGAGGCGCGAAGCAACGCTCATCCTGATCACCGAGAGTGAAATAGGCCATCCGCAGAGATCAAAGAGGCAGTCTTCCGACCCATCCGTCAATCCGTTGGGACACCGACGGTCGCTGAACAGCACCAACAAGACCCCACTCCGGCTGCTCATCCAGCCTTTGCTGGGTGACCCAGGCGCAGCAGAGACATAAACTGTCGCCAGAGAATCGAAGCAAACCACAAGGGGACCAATATGGAGTACCAGCTGGGTGTCGTCTTCTCGGGCGGCGGAGCGCGGGCCATCGCCCAGGTCGGTGTCTTGCATGCCCTCAGGGAAAAGGGACTCGAGGTCGAATGTCTGGGTGGCACCAGCGCCGGCGCTCTGGTCGCTGCCCTCTATGCGGCCGGTCACTCCACCGAAGCTGTGCTCGACTTCTTCGAAACTCGTAGCCCCTTCAAGCTCTCGAAACTGTCTTTCGGCAAGCCCGGCCTGATCGACACGGCGAAGATCCGCGACGATCTCCTCGAGTACTTCCCCAGCGGCAGCACCATCGAGTCCCTCGACCGCCGCCTTTTCATCACCGCCACTGACCTGCTCAACGCCAAGCTGACCATCTTCGAATCCGGCTCCTTGATCGACGCCCTGCTCGCCACCGCCTCGGTGCCGATGGTCTTCACCCCAACCGAGATCGATGGCCGCTGGTACGTTGATGGCGGCATCATCGACAACTTTCCAGTGGCGCAGTTGAGGGGCCTATGCGACGTCATCGTGGGGGTCTACGTGAGCCCTCTCAAGGCCCTCGACATGTCCCAACTGTCGAGCTCCCTCGCCGTATCTCAGCGGGCCTTGGAAATCGCTCGGTTCCACAACTCCCGGCACAAATTCTACGACTGTGACGTCATGCTCTGCCCCAAAGACCTCAACGGTTATCTGGCCTTCGATACCCGCTACGTACGCGAGATCTTCGACATTGGCTACCGTGAAGCGGTTTCGCACCTCGACGCTATCGAAGCCGCATTGGCGTCGATCATCCGCTGAGCTGCGGAAGCAGTCGCCCTCTGCGTGGTAGCCGGCATTGCCTCGCGACCGCCACAATTCCGACGCATGGCCCCTCTAAGCTCGAGCCATGAGGAAACAGAAACCCAGGTACCTGAAGTGGTTGGCTTTATTCCTGTCCCTTGCCGCTGCGCCAGCACTCGCTGAGTGTCCGGAGTCGATCCGAGCCATCGAGTGGGAACGGTATCTAAGCCAGCGCGAGATCCCGAACCCGGACGACTGCATGATGGACCTTGGCCCCGACAACCTACCGGTTGAGCTGAAGTCGGTGGAGTACGGCGATCTTGATGGTGAGCCCGGCGAGGAAGCGGTGGTGCGCGCGCAGACCTGCTTCTTCCCGGGTAGCGCCGACATCTCGGAAGTCCTCAAGCTGCGCTGCTCCGAAGACGGTGAAGAATGGACCTTGACCGAAATACCCGTCGAAGATGTGCCCTATGGGCACGGGCCAGGAAGGCCACGCTACACTCCGAGACTGACCATCGACGGAGCTCGATTGAAGTCCTCGGTCGCCCTCTATCGGCCCGCCGCCCCGAATTTCGATCCCACCTGGGGCCGCGACGTCACCTACGTACTGGTTGACGGTGTCTTCAAGATCGAATCGATCGAGTACGACGGCCCGGGATACGAACCCGAAGCCTCCGAGCCGTAGGATATGGCCATTCGTGATGCCAAGCCGGCGGGACGCTGGCGCTCCCAGCAGGTGGCTTCCTCGAGTCCCGCTAGGGATCTCGGAAAGATCTCACTGCGAATCATCAGCGGATCTCCCTTGTCGGTTTCTTGAAGAAGGTGAGGCGACCTCGCGGTCGTCTGTGTTGGGTGTTCGCCGTCCCGACGGCCGTTGTGAATGCATCGGGGCGCCTGAAGCAAGTCGAATGGGCCGCCCACACGTGATCGGCGGCTCTTTAGAAAATCGAACACGGTCTCCACAAGACGATCTTTCCGGACTATTTAATCGAAAGCGCCTTCCACAAGCCGTCGCAAGCCTGTAGAAAAATCAAACACGCCTTCCACAAGTAACTGGAACGCTGCTAAAAAATCGAACACGCCTTCCACAAGTTATCGGGAACGCTCACAAACCCATAGGATTCAGCGTTTACAATGATCTCTCAGGCCAACGACCGATCCACGGCCCTCTGAAACTGGCCAGAAGGGGAATACCTTGCCGCAATCTCAACCCGCCGCCCTGGAGCCCAGGCGTAGAACAGCTCCGTGGCTCGTCGGTGCCTCGCTCCTCACCGCGGGTGGCGTCTACCAGCCGAGACTGCTATGAGTTGCTAGCCTCTGGTGACGGTGACGGTGACGGTGACGGTGA
>JAJCXQ010000198.1 GCA_029263355.1 Acidobacteriota bacterium
ACCTTAAAAGAATTGCACCGCACATACGTGATGCAAGGGATGACCCGAAGAACAACGCTTATAAAAACTATGGCTACTGCACACAGTATGGTCTATGTCAATTCATGGACGTGTGTATAGCAGGGAAACTGAAAGGCCCACACATGGATTACTATTACGTGCGAGAATCAGAGCACGCAGAACTATCAACTAAAGAATTACCGAAGGTATAGAGGAGGAAGTATGAGCAAAGATATATCAATTAGTATTAGAAAAGTTATTAATGGGTTTGTGTTGGATATAAATACAGAGACAAAAGTAGAAGTCACTGGCCCAGCACAGTTCGTTACTAACTTCCACCATGATACTATGGTGTGTACTACTATGGAAGCAGTACTAGCAACAGTAAAATCAAACCTTGAGGAGGAAGCCTAATGCCTATAACGTTACCTACCACTAAAACAACAGTGGATTTAAAACCGGAAGAGGGAGTCGTGCTACTCTACGGCCCACCAAAAGTGGGGAAGACAAGCATGGTAGTAGAATTTGATAACGTTATGTTCTTAGCTACAGAGAACAGACACAAACAATTCAACGTGTTCATTCGTTATCCTAAAGACTGGTTAGAATTTAAAGAGTACGTGGATCTTTTAGAGGATAACTGTCCATATAAAACCATTGCCATTGATACCATCGGTGATGTGTGGGAAATGTGTAGTAGACACGTATGTGAAGAACAAGGTATTGAGGACTTAGGTGATCTTGGTTTTGGTAAGGGGTATGCCATGGCTAAGGCTGAGTTCAAGGGAGCTATTCAAAGGCTCACTAAGATACCGGGTGTTGGATGTTGGTTCATTGCCCACGCTAAAAAGGTGGACATTAAAACCAGCATCAAAGAGTTAACAACTGTAGAACCACACTTGACTGGGACTGCACGCTCTGTTATTTTACCCCTTGCGGATCAGATACTTTTCATGGGTGTCGATACGTATTCTAAAAAGGTTACTGGTAAGGATGGTAATGATTCAATGGTTAAGTTCCAAGAGAGAACTATGCTAGCTGCACCGAAACAAGACATTGAAGCTGGTGACAGCTTTGGTATCTTGCCACCGAAGTTCAGACTAGGTAGCACTCCTCGGTCTGCCTTTGAGAACTACGTCCAATACTTTAAGGAACCTTATACTGAAACTGAACCTAAACCTAAAAAGAAAAAGAAAAAAAGAAAGGCTGAATAATGGCTGACATAAATGCTGAACTAAAGAAACTGGAAAAGACGTGGAAGAAAGCACCTGCTAAGAGTGGTAGTCAGGAGAGGATACCGGAAGGTAAGTACCCTGCTACTATTATTTCTGCATCTATAGAACTGGGTAAGAAGAGTGGTAAACCACAATTGGTTTGGACATACAAGCTTACAGGTGGTGGACAAGAAGGCCGGGAAGCAAAGAAGTTTGTACAACTGGCTAGTGAAACTGCTATCGGATACCTTAAGACAGACCTACGTACACTTGGTCTACCTGATCCTAAGTCTATACAACAAGTAGGTGATGTAGCTAAGAACGCAGAAGGTATGGATGTAGAGATATCAATTAAACACCAAAGAGATTCAGATAAGTATATTAATGTCTGGCTCAACAGGGCTATCTCCGAAGCTCCCGACATGGAGGAAGAGGAGGAGGAAGAAGTCGAAGACGAACTAGAAGAAGATGAAGAGTTCGACGACGACGATGACGAAGAGTACGAAGAAGAGTAAACTCCATTACTGTGGTTGAGGGGGCCGATGGGTCATGTAGTATATGACCGTGATCCGGGTTGTCCCCTCATTTTAAAAAGAGGAAAGCTATGTCGAAGCCCGACTTATACCGTCTGGTCATGGATGCTGTCACCCCTAGACTAGACGAGTTTTACCAAGAATATTTTCCAGATATAACATTCAATAAGAAAGGAGAGTCATCACCACAACACTGCCCCCACCCAGAACATACAGACGAACACCCTAGCTTCCAAGTAAACATAGAAAAAGGCGGATCAACTACCTGCTGGAGCTGTAAGAAAGCTAACAACTCAAACGCCATAGGCTTCTTTGCTTTAGTCAACGGGATCAAATCACTAGATGCAGCAGCTGAAAGAATGTACGAGAAGTACGTACGTAAGAATGACTTAGTGCCATCACATACAATAACAGCATACCAAAGTGCTATCAAAGCTAACGGTAAAGTAAAAAAGTATCTAGCCAACCGAGGCATAACAATAAAAGAAATACTGAACTGGCACATAGGCTGGGATGAAGAGACACACCGGGTAACCCTGCCTATACCTGATGCATACTGCGGTTACATGGACTGCCGTAAGATATCAATCACAGGGGCGAAGCCAAAGAACATACCATTTAAAGCAGGGCTTGGGGACAAGTCAAGATTCTTTCCTATCTTTGCACTAGAGCAAGAACGTATATACATCTGCGAAGGAGAGTGGGATACCGTACTGTTACGTAAACATGGTTACAACGCATTCACAGCAGGGGGAACTAATAGTCTCAGAAAAGAACACGCCTACTTATTTGATGACAAAGAAGTTGTTATCTGCTACGACAATGATGATGCAGGAATAGCAGCAGCACATCAGCTATCAAAAGAATTAACTCCATACGCTAAGGAAGTTAAGATACTGTACATCCCTGTACCTGATGGAGACATCACTGATTACTTCATGGATTATGGCGGGACAACCGAAGGCTTCCAGAAGATGGTGAACAAACTGTTCCCAGTAGAGCAGGAGGAACCAGAAGAAATAATTATAGATGAGATAGAAGAAGATGTAGACTTAAGCAAGTCACTATCATCTGAGCTGTACGGCAAACCAGCTGTGCTAGTTGCAACCATAACTGGTGAGGGCCAGAAAGTATATAACATACCATCACGTGTCAGGTTACAGTGTGACGGCAGATCAGGAGGGGACAAGTGTGGTCGCTGTGAAATGTTTGCTACTGATTTAGAACGGGTGTCTACTTATACCGAGGGGCATAAGATAAACCTACAAGTAGTGGACTGTTCAGATAAATCTATGGATACATTCATAAGAACTGTAGAAGATTTACCAGCCAAGTGCCGTATTGATGTAGAGACACTGGTATCAAGAGGTATACGACAGGTAATACTAGCGTCACCAACCACAAAGAAACGACAGAACGCTATCAACTACTCCAAGATTATTGCTTGGAACATGGGCGACAGACTGGAACATAACAAAACGTACCGTCTTCATGGTTACATCACGCACCTGCCACGCACACAGGAGATGACGTTTGTTATAACCAAAGCGGTACCTGAATTCAAAGACTATCAACAGTTCACCCCACCAGCTAAAGACGAGAGAGATAGATTAAAGAATCTATTCGGGCCGAAGCAAAAAACTGGTGAAGCAATCAAAGAAAAGATACTAGACCTAGCACACATACTAGCCCACAACTACACCAAGGTATATGAAAGACCTGAAACCCACCTCACTGAACTACTAACCAGATACTCCATACTAGAGATGCAGGTAGAAGACAGTGTTATCAACAGCTACATCCAAACCATAGTGATAGGTGACACCAATACAGGTAAGGATAAAGTCTACTTAGATTTGCAGAAGCTGTTTGATTGTGGTCGCGTGATATCTGGTCAGTCAGTATCAGAGGCAGGGATGATAGCCTCATGTGTGGATCAGGTGTTTAACTGGGGTGCTATGGTTACAGCTGATGGCAGGATGGTAACTATCAATGAAGCTAGTCAGGCTAGGCATATCATACCTAGACTGAAAGCTATACGTGATGGTATGGCAGACTACAACAAGGCTGGGGTACAGCAGCAAACCACAGCTAGGGTACGGTTATCCATGATGGCCAACGCACCGAAGGGTAGCTTGAACCAGTATTCACAGGGAGTTATCTCCCTTATAGAATTGTTTGAAGACCCAGCTGATGTCAGTAGATTTACCTTTGCTTGTTTCCTACGCAAGGGAGATGTAGCTGATGAGATACTGAACAGAGAGAAGCCACCACCCGTAGAGACAAGGATAACAGATGCTGACTGGCGTACTACTAACATGAATGCGTGGTGGTTGACAGCTGACAGGGTAGTACATGATGAAGCTACAATGGAGATGTGTTATGACAGAGCACTGAAGCTCAGTAAGAAATACTCATCCACTATACCACTGGTACAGAACACTACTATCCGTTTTGATCTCATGCGTATAGCTGGGGCCATGGCTGCACTGACATACAACATGGATAAAGAGGGGCAGAACTTATTGATTACCCCAGCCTATGTAGACGCAGCTTACCTGTTCCTCCAAGATATGTATGATTCACCAGCTTGTAGGTACAACCAGTTCTCAGAAGTAGAGCATAAGAAGAACGTCATTGCTAACGAAGAGGAAGTATGGAACTCAGTGTTCAGCCCGGAAGAGAAACAAGGGTACCTTGCTCACACTATAACTGAACTTGAAATGTGTAATGAACTAACTAAGGATAGGATAGAAGAAATATTTCAGGACTGCGGTGGAGAGTACGATGCGAAGACCATACTTAAGATACTGTTACGTAACAGATGTTTACAAAAACAGGGGAGGCTGTATGTATACACACCAGCATTTGTGGAATACATAAACAGAATCAAGGTTGTTAAGTTGAAGAAGAAGGCAACTAAACAGAGAGGAGTCTTCGGGTGAGTAGAGTAGAGGAGATAAAAGCTAACCCAAGAATCATCATCGGGATACCTACAGATTTATTAAAATGGTTGGATGCACATGATGGGCGTGTAGTGAGTGAAAAAGATTTTGATACTGGTGGGATGCGTATTAGATTAACAATAAAATATAACAAGGAAATGTTACATATTCATAGGCTTTTCTTAGATGAAGAATTAGAAGTGCATGGTTTATATGAAAAAATAATGATTGATATGATGCGAGGATTGAGACACAGCGTAGAAAAAGAAAGGGGTTGGTCAAATGTCCATACTGTTGAGTGATAGGATACCGGAAGGTAAAGTAATTGCTTGTGATACTGAGACTACAGGGTTGTCGCCTTATCATGGTGACCATGTGTTCCTCTACTCTTTTGCTAACGAGAAGGGGATACGTAGTGTGGTACGTAACATACCACAGAACGCTGAGATGCTAGCTGAATTCTTTAGGGACAAATCAATCACCAAGATATTTCACAATGCAAAGTTTGACATCAAGATGATTCAATACGCTGGCCACTACGTA
>JAJCXQ010000199.1 GCA_029263355.1 Acidobacteriota bacterium
GAATTTCTTCAGATCGATACCACCAACATCTTGTTCATTTGTGGCGGCGCCTTCGTTGGCTTGGAAGATCGGATTGCGCACAGGCTCAATGAGAAAACGATGGGCTTCGGCGCCAAGGTGAAGGCCAAGAAGGAAGATGCACGGTTCATGGACCTCAACAAGACGCAACCCGAAGATCTCATTAAATATGGGTTGATCCCAGAGTTCGTCGGGCGTTTACCTGTGGTTGCGGTGCTCGAGGAACTCGATGAGCATGCACTGGTAAGGATCTTGCAAGAACCAAAGAATAGCCTCGTGCGTCAGTACGAGACCATGTTCGAATTCGAGGACGTCAAACTCAAGATCACAGAAGGGGCGCTCAAGGCCATTGCCAGCGAAGCGGTCAAACGCAAAGTTGGTGCGCGAGGTCTGCGGATTATCATGGAGGAGCTGATGCTCGACATGATGTACGCCATCCCTTCAGAACCCGAAATTCAGGAGTGCGTGATCACCGAAGACGTTGTCGAGAATCACGTGCAGCCGAGGGTGGTTTATCAGAAACAGGCTGGCTAGCCGAGAAGCCCTGGCTCATGGGGTAGACTAATCTACGTCGCAAGACGTAGTCGACAGTGAGAGATAGTCGACGGCGCGAGACAGTTGGTAACCAGAGACAGGTGTTAGCGAGAGACAGATGGCGGCAAGACGGTTGACGGCGAGACATGTTGATCATTCGAGTTAGAGAGGCGAGATGAACTCCAGCTTCATAAAAGAAGAGCGTAAGGTGCTGCCGGCGGTTCCGCTGCGCGATATGGTTATTTTCCCCCATATGATGGCGCCCTTCATCGTAGGTCGCGAAAGCTCGGTTCGGGCTCTAGAGCTTGCTCTGTCGCTGCCAGAGAAACAACTGTTTCTTATTTCCCAGCGTGATCCCAAGATCGATGAGCCGCGGCGTGAAGACATCCAAGACATCGGCGTGGTCGCGCGGGTCATCCAAAACCTGAAGCTGCCCAACGGCAACGTCAAGGTGATGGTCGAAGGCGAGAAGCGTGGCCGGTTGCTGGAGCTCGTGGAGCACGATGGGGCGCTGCAAGCCGAAGTCGACTCCTTCGATATCCGGTACCCGAGCAGCGACAAGCTTCAGACCTACATGTCCAAAGTGCTCTCGACCTTCGAGCAGTATGCCAAAATGTCGCATCACTTGGCCTTCGAAGGCTTGATGCCGACCCTCAAACTCGACGACCCGGACCGTTTCGCGGATACCCTCGCGGCCCACCTCATGGTGACGACGAGCGAGAAGCAGGGTTTGCTCGAGATGCTGAACCCCTATGAGCGGTTGCAGCGTTTGCATGACCTGATCGATGTAGAGATCGAGAAGGTCAATATCGACAAACGGGTCAACATCCAAGTCAAGAAGCAGATGGAGAAGGCCCAGAAAGAGTACTACCTCAACGAGAAAGTCAAGGCGATCCACGATGAGCTGGGCCGCAAGGATGACCGCGCCGAAGAGGTCAAAGAGCTCAAAGATCGGATCGAAGAAGCGGGCATGCCCAAAGAGGCGAAGGAAAAAGCCGAGCAGGAGCTGAAACGCTTGGAAGCGATGCCGCCAGTTTCCGCCGAAGCGACCGTCTCGCGCAATTACATCGACTGGTTGGTCAGTGTTCCTTGGAAGAAGAAGAGCCGCGAGCTCCGTGATTTGAACCGAGCCAACGAGATCCTCAATGCGGATCACTACGGCCTCGAGAAGATCAAAGAGCGGATTTTGGAGTTCTTGGCAGTCCGCCAGCTCACCCGCAAGACGCAGAGCTCAATCATCTGCTTTGTTGGCCCCCCCGGCGTCGGAAAGTCCTCATTGGCGAAGTCGATCGCCAAGGCTACCGGCCGCAAGTTCGTTCGTCTCTCCCTGGGTGGGGTGCGCGATGAAGCCGAGATCCGAGGTCATCGCCGGACGTACATCGGTGCGTTCCCCGGTCAAATCATTCAGATGATGAAGAAGGCTGGCGCCGTCAATCCAGTCTTCCTGCTCGACGAGATCGACAAGATGGCGATGGACTTCCGTGGGGATCCGGCCGCAGCATTGCTGGAGGTTCTAGACCCTGAGCAGAACGATACGTTCGGCGACCATTACCTCGATGTCGAGTACGATCTCTCTAAGGTGATGTTCATCGCGACGGCCAACGTCATTCATACCGTTCCTCCGGCACTGCGTGATCGGATGGAAGTGATCGAGCTTACCGGCTACACACCGAGCGAGAAGTTGGCGATTGGGCAGCAATTCTTGGTGCCACGGCAAATCGACACCCATGGCCTGAAGCCTGATCTCATCAAATTTGAGGATGACGCGGTCAAAGCTTTGATCGATCACTACACACGTGAGGCTGGCGTACGTAACTTGGAGCGGGAAATTGCATCGGTCTGCCGCAAACTCGCGCGTCGCGTGGTCAAGGAAGGTAAGGACAAGGGACTCGAGATCAGTGTCGATGGCGCTGAGTTCATTCGCGAGCTCCTCGGCAAGCCAAGATTTCGACGTCGGCGCAAACGAGAGAAGTCTATTGTCGGTGTTTCTACCGGCCTTGCCTGGACCGAGGTGGGCGGCGAGATCCTAGAGACCGAAGTTGGTCTCATGAAGGGCAAGGGCAAGCTGGACCTCACCGGCAAACTGGGAGACGTCATGCAGGAGTCGGCCAGGGCAGCTGTGTCGTATGTCCGCAGCCGTACTGCTTTCTTGGGGATCGACCCCGATTTCTCGAGCGAGCTCGATATCCATATTCACGTACCCGAAGGTGCGATTCCGAAAGATGGGCCTTCGGCTGGTATCACGATGGCTACGGCGCTCGTGTCGGCACTGACCGAGATTCCGGTTCACAAGGATGTTGCGATGACCGGCGAGATCACGCTCCGTGGGACAGTCTTGCCAGTGGGTGGCATCAAGGATAAGATCTTGGCTGCCTTCCGTGCTGACATTACCGAACTCGTGATTCCAAGCGAGAACGAGAAGGATCTCGAAGATATCCCCGAGGAGGTTCGCGAGGTTCTGACGGTTCATTTGGTTGAGTCGATGGACGAAGTACTGACCTACACACTCGACGGTGAGATTACTTCGCTACCGGAATCGAAGAAGAAGTTTGATCAGGTCTCATCTGAAGCGAACGTGGGATCGGGGTCTTTGGCCCACTAAGTCCGCCGATACGATTCCTCGATTTCCGTCCTTGAGTCCCCCGGTCTCGAGGACGGAATCAAGCCAGCTGTCTCCAGTTAGATTCCCAGAACCGTTTTATCTAAACGGTTCGTCAGTAGAGCGACCGGGCTCAAGAGCCCACCGCTAGGGTTTCGGAGAAAACCTAGTCCGAATTTCTCCTGTCTCTTCCGCAGCCAGTACCGTTCCGTAGGTCCTCAGTCTCAGCGATCTACTCCAGCAGGTCCCGTTTCCGGGCCTTCCACTCCTAAAATCAGCTTCTTTTGGGGTCTCCCAATCGTGTTACCCGCTCCTGGGATAGACATATTCCACCGCAGTGGACGCACATAAGACCAGGTACAAACCAGTGAGAATCGACTCGGCTGAATTCGTCCTATCCGCTGCCCAGCGGGCACAGTTCGTGCGTGACGGTTTGCCCGAGATAGCGTTTGTCGGTCGATCCAATGTTGGCAAGTCAAGTTTGATGAACCGTCTCCTCGGGCGTAAGGGGCTGGCGCGGACCAGTCGATCTCCTGGGCGGACGCGGTTGGTCAACTATTTTGCCATCAACCGGCGTTTTTACTTCGTCGACCTGCCTGGCTATGGCTTCGCTCGCGCCTCGAAAGTCGAGCGCCAGCGTTGGGCGCATCTTATGAACGAGTACTTTGAAGGCGCGGACGGCGAGTCTGGTGGCGCGGGTGCTGATCGACTTCTGATCCAGTTGATCGATGGCAAAGTCGGGGCCACGGCTCTCGATCTGCAAGCCTTCGAGTACTTCGCCAGCCTCGACGTAAATCTGTTGGTGGTGGCGACCAAGATCGACAAGGTGTCGAGCTCACGTCGGAGTCGAAGCCTCAAGGCCATCCGCAGCAGTTTGGGGTTGGCGGATGATCTCGACGTCGTGCCCTGCTCGGCGGTTTCGGGGGAAGGTGTCAAGCAAGTGTGGCAAGGAATCTCGGTTTTCCTCGGTAACCGTCACGGGAAACCTCAACCAGTGGGAATGACATGACTAGAAACAGCCAGAAGCCGCCGAGCCGTGGCCCGAGGAACAGGAGAGGCCCGAGGACAGCCGGTGGCCAGGGGCGCTCAGACGCGCAGGCACGTTCCGATGGACAAGGGGGAATCGCTCTCCAAGAGGGGCCAGGCCTCAACATCCGCGAGCTCAAGGAGATGTCGATCTCGCAGCTTGTCCAGATCGGCAAGGATCTGAGTATCGAGGGGGCTTCGGGAACCCGCAAACAGGAGCTCATCTTCAAGGTTTTGCAGGCGCAGACTGAGAAGAGTGGCCTGATTTTCGCCGAAGGTGTGCTCGAGTGCCTGCCTGACGGTTTCGGGTTTCTACGGGCTCCGGAGTACAACTACCTCCCTGGCCCCGACGACATTTACGTCAGCCCCAGCCAGATCCGTCGCTTCGATCTTAGAACTGGCGATACGGTGTCCGGCCAGGTTCGTAAACCCAAGGAAGGGGAGCGTTACTTTGCCCTCATCAAGGTCGAGGCGGTCAACTTCGAGCACCCCGATGTCGTTCGCAACAAGATCTTTTTCGACAACTTGACGCCACTGTACCCGCTGGAGCGTTTGCAGCTCGAAGTGCCAGGTGACATGTCTTCGCGGATCATGGACCTTACGACCCCGATGGGCAAGGGGCAGCGTGCATTGATCGTGGCGCCGCCACGGACCGGTAAGACGATGCTGCTGCAGTCTTTGGCTTCGTCGTTGGCTCACAACCATCCCGAGGTGGTGTTGATTGTACTCTTGATCGATGAGCGCCCCGAAGAAGTCACCGACATGCAACGTTCGGTCAAGGGAGAGGTCGTCTCGTCGACCTTCGATGAGCCCGCGACCCGTCACGTCCAAGTCGCCGACATGGTGATCGAGAAGGCGAAACGCCTGGTCGAGCACAAGAAAGATGTTGTCATCCTGCTGGATTCGATCACCCGCTTGGCCCGGGCGTACAACACCGTGCAGCCACCATCGGGCAAAGTCCTATCCGGCGGTATCGATGCCAACGCTCTGCATCGCCCGAAACGTTTCTTCGGCGCGGCTCGCAACGTCGAGGAGGGCGGCTCGTTGACGATTATCGCGACGGCTCTGGTCGATACTGGCAGCCGCATGGACGACGTGATTTTCGAAGAGTTCAAGGGCACCGGCAACTGCGAGATCCATCTCGATCGCAAGCTGACCGACAAACGGGTGTTCCCGTCGATCGATATCAATCGCTCCGGGACTCGCAAAGAGGAGCTATTGCGCCCGGCGGACGAATTGCATCGAGTTTGGGTCCTGCGCAAAGTACTCAATCCTCTATCCACGGTCGAGTCGATGGAACTGTTGCGGGACAAGCTCAACAAGACCCGCACCAATGAGGATTTCCTCGGCGCGATGTCGAAGTAAAGCGCTCGATCCTCGAGATCGATCCGCGTAAGTTGGTTTTCTTCCAGGACTCTGCACCAAGCTGTGTCTGTTCGACATCAAAGCACCCTCTCGGGCTGGGGGCGATTGCCCGCTCCCGGTCGTGAGGTGCTGTCCGAAGATCTCGAGAAAGCGGTGCGGGGTCGATCACTGACCCGCGGGCTCGGAAGGTCCTATGGCGATTCGTCGTTGCCGCCACCGGGCAAGGTGGACGTCGCGGGGTCGATGCTGGCGGACCGCATTCTCGCTTTCGATCCGCAAACCGGCGTTCTGCTAGCGGAAGCGGGCTTTTCCCTCGGCGCTTTGAATCAGGTGTTCTGGCCGCAGGGCTTCGCTTCGCCAGTGTCGACGGGTACCCAATACGTCACCCTTGGAGGGATGGTTGCTGCCGACGTCCATGGTAAGAACCATCACCGGGTGGGAACCTTCGGCGCCCATGTCCGTCGGCTCAAGATGTCGCTGGCTGGTGGCGAGGTGGTGTGGTGCTCGCGGCAGCAGAAGAGTGACCTCTTTTTCGCTACCCTCGGCGGTATGGGGCTGACCGGGCACATCCTCGAGGTCGAAGTTGGGCTCGAATCGATCCCGTCGCCTTGGATCTGGGCTGAATCGGAGCGCATTCCGAGTCTTGATCGCTTCCTGATAGCGCTCAAAGAGGCCGCCGAGGAGTGGCCCTTTACCGTCGGTTGGATCGACTGCCTAAAGCGCGGTCGGCATATGGGACGCGGGATCTTGATGCGGGGGCGATGGGCAGAGAAAGACGAAGCTCCTGTCGATTCGCCGCCTGCAAAACGCCGTTTTACTGTGCCCGTCGAAGCGCCGTCCTGGGTACTCAACCGACTCTCGGCTCGTGCATTCAACGCTGTGTACTACGGCAAACACGTTCGACGTCAGATCCGCGGTATCGCGCATCCCGAGACGTTCTTTCACCCCCTCGATTTTGTCGTCGGCTGGAACAAGATTTACGGTTCACGTGGCTTCGTTCAATATGCGTGCGTGATCCCATATGGTGACGATCCAAGGCCGGTTCGTCAGTTCTTGGATCTGTTGACCGGCTTGAAGGTCACGTCTTTCCTGAGTGTGCTGAAGGACTTTGGGGCAGAAGGGGACGGCTTGCTGTCATTTCCCCGGCCGGGGATGTCCATTTGTCTCGATATACCGGCACGACCCGGCACCGCAGATACCGTCGCAACTCTCGACGATTTTCTGATCTCTTGCGGCGGCAGAATTTACCTCGCCAAGGACTCGTGTACGACCGCGGAGCGGTTCCGGGTCATGGAGCCGCGACTCGAAGCGTGGCAGGCAGTGCGGCGCAAGTGGGACCCGCAGCAACGTCTGGCCAGCGCACAATCGGTCCGTCTACTGGGAGACATCAGATGAGAGTTGCTTTTCTCGGCGCGACTCGAGGCATGGGTCGAGCTCTCGCTCGATTGATGGCTGAACGCGGCGACAGCCTGTGTCTCCTCGGTCGGGACGCAGACAACCTGGAACGTAGTGCGCGCGATCTCGAGGTGCGCGGCAGCGGTGGTGCGGTTACCACTGCGGTGTGTGATCTCGAGCGTTTCGAAACCTTTGTGCCGGCTTTGACCACCGCCGAGTTGGCCCTTGGTGGTTTGGACGCGGTGGTCGTCACGGCGGGAGTTTTCTATTCCCAGAGTGAGCTCGAGGCAGACACCGAGTTGGCGTTGAGACTGCTTCGGATCAACTTCAGCCAGACCGTGGCATTCTGTGAAGTGGCGCGCAAAGCCCTGTTGCGGGAGGGTGGCGGAACCTTGTGTGTCTTCAGTTCGGTGGCAGGTGAACGCGGGCGTAAGCCGGTGGCGATTTATGGCGCCTCGAAGGCAGGGCTGTCGCGATATTTGGAAGCCCTCGACCACAAATTCAGAGACGATGGCTTGGTGACGATTTGTGTCAAGCCTGGATTCGTCAAGACCGGCATGACCGCAGGGCTCAAGCCGCCGCCTTTTGCCGGCGAGCCGGTGGCGGTAGCTCGCCAGGTGCTGCGGGCGATTGATCGTGGCGTGCCGGAGATTTATGCTCCCGGGATCTGGCGTTGGATTATGTGGGTGATCCGGCTGTTG
>JAJCXQ010000200.1 GCA_029263355.1 Acidobacteriota bacterium
GTGCATGGTTTTGCTCCTTGAATGGCAGCTCGCGCGGAGAACTCTGGAAGGTTGATGTGTCGTCGAAAGCTTGGCTATCTCGGATGTTTACGTTGTGTTGACGTTTAATTAGCGCTCAACTGACGTTCGAGTTACGCTCAATTTACGCCTCTCGGCGAATCTTGTCAAGTCGCGCACCTTTGGGTCGAACCTAAGGGCTCGAAGATAAGGGGTGCGTGGGTTAGCATCACCGCCATGCCTGAGTTACCCGAAGTTGAAGTGCTGCGCCGGAGCTTGAAGCCCCGGTTGGTACGGCAGACGGTTGAGCGTGTCGAGGTGCTCTCGCCGGCTTTACGCGAGCCGCTCGATCGACGGGCATTGGGGCGACTGGCGGGACGTGTGATCGGTGGCTTGAGACGGCGGGCCAAGTATTTGTTGATCGACTTCGAGGGTGGCTCGACGCTGGTGATCCACCTCGGAATGAGTGGGCGATTCACGATCGTCGCGCCAGAAGAGCCGGTGGCAACCCACGAGCATCTCGCGTTTCACTTGGCGACGACCGAGCGGCTGCGCCTGGTTGATCCACGGCGCTTCGGCCTCGCTTTTGCGCTCTCGACCGCCAAACTCGAGAATGATCGACATTTTGCGCACCTCGGAGTCGAGCCGTTGGGCTCCCAGCTGACCGCCGACTATTTACGGCAGATCGCGAACAACCGGCGCGGTCCGATCAAGAGCTTCTTGATGGACGCCAGGGTGGTGGTCGGGGTCGGCAATATTTACGCCAGCGAGGCGCTATGGCGGGCGCGGGTTCATCCCCGCAGGTCGGTGGCTCGCATCGGCTCGGGAACCTGGGAGCGGTTGACCCGCGCGGTGCGGGCGGTACTCAGCCAGGCGATCGAAGAAGGCGGAACGACGCTCAACGATTTTGCGGATGGCGAAGGCAACGCCGGCTACTTCCAAGTCTCGTTGGCGGCTTATGGACGGGAGGGCGAGCCCTGCGTCCGCTGTGGTCGCGAGCTGCGGCGTTTTGTACAAACTGGCCGGAGCACGTTTTATTGTCCGGGATGTCAACACTGAATGCGTCGCGCCATTAAGATAGGGCAATGCCTAACTCAGCTCCCGTGTTTCTCGGCGTTGCCGGTGGTACCGGCTCCGGCAAAACGACGGTTGCCCGCGCCATTCTCCATGGTGTCGGCAAAGATCGTTTGGCGTTCATCGCTCAAGATAGCTACTACCGCCAGATCGAATGGGAAAATCCGGAACAGCTGGCGGCACACAATTTCGACCATCCATCGTCGATCGATACCGAGCTGTTGGTATCGCATCTCGAGGCTTTGAAGCGCGGCGAAGCAGTCGAGGTCCCGGTTTATGATTTTGTCCATCATCGCCGTAAGTCCGAAACGTTGAGGATGGAGCCGCGTCGGGTGGTTTTGGTGGAAGGCATCCTGTTGCTGGCGGAGCCTCAGATTCGCGAACTTTTGGACTTCAGGATCTACGTCGACACCGATGCCGATGTCCGTCTGAAGCGGCGCATCTTGCGCGATATACACGAGCGGGGCCGTGATTTGGATGATGTCCTGCGCCAGTACATGACGACGGTGCGTCCGATGCACCTCGAGTTTGTCGAGCCTTCGAAGCGTTGGGCGGATGTCATCGTGCCGGAAGGTGGCGAGAATCGGGTTGCCCTCGAGATGGTCAGCGCGCGGGTCGAGCAGCTGTTGCTTGCCGCGGACCCGTAAATGGCGGATTCGCGGTCGACGAGAGCCGTTACCCGATGACCCCGAGAAGATCAAAGAAGATTTTGTCCATAGCTCCAGCTGGAACGTTCTCGAAAGGAGCGGTGCCAAAAGGAGCAGGCGACTCCTGAGGTCTGCCAGTGCGTCTCGAATATGACCGCGGAACCCTCCTGATACATCTGGGAGAGGAGATGCCGCCAGCGGAGCTGGCGCTGCCAGGCTGTACTTTCGATCAGCGGGTCGGGCTGTGGCGTGCGCCGGCCTATCGCTATCGTGAGTTGATGACCGTGCTGCACCGTGCTGGAGTTGCCCTGGTCAACGAGGCCGGGGGTTTCGAGCCCCTCGATCTCCGCCTGCGGCTCGAGCGTGAACCGTTTCCTTATCAAGCGGAAGCGGTTGAAGAATGGTCGAACAAAGGCCGTCGAGGTGTTGTGGTGCTGCCGACGGGCACCGGCAAAACCTATGTCGCCCAGTTGGTCATCGAGCGCATCGGTCGCTCGTGTTTGGTGGTTGTGCCGACCCTCGACCTGATGCAGCAGTGGTATGGCGAGTTGTCCACCGCCTTCGATACCGAAGTGGGGTTGATCGGCGGTGGTTATTACGAGCCGAAGCCGGTCACTGTCACTACCTACGACTCGGCCTACATCCACATGGAGCGCCTCGGCAACCTATTTGCCCTGATAATTTTCGACGAGGTCCACCATCTGCCTGGACCCTCATATGCGACCGCAGCCGAACTCTCGCTGGCGCCCTTCAGGCTTGGCCTGACCGCAACCCCGGAGCGCGAAGACGGCGGTGAGGCGCGGCTCGACCGGCTGGTCGGTCCGATCGTCTACCGACGTGAAATCGGCGAGCTAGCCGGCGAGTTCCTGGCCGAGTATGAGACGCAGCGGCTGCGGGTGCGTCTGTCCCCCGAGGAGCGTGAGGAGTATCTCGAGACGCGTCAAATCTATCGCGACTTTGTCACCGATCACCGCATATCTTTCGGCGGCCCCGGGGGGTGGGCGCGCTTCCTGATGTTGACCTCGCGCAGCGAGGAAGGTCGACGGGCGTTCATTGCCTATCGCAGGCAGAAAATGATCTCTCAGGCATCCCCGGGCAAGCTGCGTCTGCTTGCGACCCTACTCGAACGTCACCGCGGCGACCGGGCGCTGATTTTCACTAGCGACAACGACACCGTCTATCGCATCTCTCGGCTGTTCCTGATTCCAGCGATCACCCACCAGACCAAGGTCAAGGAGCGTCACGAGACCCTACAGAAATTCAACAGTGGTGCTTATCCTTTCCTGGTGACCTCCCGGGTGCTCAACGAGGGCGTCGACGTACCAGCCGCTAACGTTGGCATTGTCCTTTCGGGCTCCGGTACGGTTCGCGAGCATGTCCAGCGACTCGGCCGCATCTTGCGCCGCGCCGAAGGCAAGCGGGCGATCCTCTACGAGGTTGTCGCGGAGGACACCGCCGAGGAGTACACCAGCTCACGGCGTCGCCAGCACGGCGCTTACCAGCGGACGGGGGAATAGGATCGCGATGCTGACCGCTGATCTAGTGCAGGCGCGGGTCTACCGTAAAGAAGTGCGACCGCGATATATCGACACCGAGGACGAAGGCAACCTTGCCTTGGCCCGCGAGTTGATCGAGCTCTTCTCGACCCATGAAGGACTCTCCCGTCGCGAGCTCGACAACGAGCTACAGGAACTGCTGGGGACCGGCACCGAGTTTCTACTCCACCGTTCCTTGGCCAAGTTGCTGTTCGACCGTTCAACCTTCGAGACCGACGCGCCAGTGGAGCCTGAACTCTTGAGGACATCGGTCTTCGAGGCGGCCGCCAAAGCTTATCGGACGCCGGCCGAAGATCGATCCGATCCGCCCGATCCGCCCGCTCTGTCAGCCGAGGAGTCGGTGCAGCAGCCTGCTGACAGCGGGACGAACGAGGCGGAGGCCGAGGGCGCTCGGCCTTTCGATTTTGACCGCGTGGCCGTGCTCGAAGCAGTGGCCGCCGAGCATGATCTCGAGGTGGCGCAGGTCGAAGAAGGTCTCTACGCTGACCTCAAGAGTGAGCAGATCCTCCGT
The DNA here is from genome assembly GCA_029263355.1 of Acidobacteriota bacterium. Taxonomy (GTDB): domain Bacteria; phylum Acidobacteriota; class Thermoanaerobaculia; order Multivoradales; family J023; genus JAAELT01. The sequence goes on from JAJCXQ010000200.1 coordinate 3,786, forward strand.
GAATGGAAAACCTGTCGTCCGCGGTGGCTGCTCGAGCGTTACAACGTGGCGCTGGCTCAGGGAGTATTGTTTCGGGCCCTGGAGCTGGAGATTCGGATCGACGGTGGCACCATCCAGCGCCACCGCGAGCTGTTCCGAAAGATCAAGTTCTTCCAGCTCATGCACCGCGTCGAGGGTGACGCGGAGGCAGGGTACACGATTCGGCTCGACGGTCCGATGTCGGTGTTCAAGTCGAGCGGACGTTATGGCTTGCAGATGGCTAGTTTCCTGCCGACGCTACTGCATTTCGATCGCTGGTCACTGACCGCGCGGTTGGCCTGGGGCAAGAAGCGTCGAGAGCTTGGCTTTCGCTTGGCTCCGGCGACTGGACTTCGCCCCCACACGCGCTTGACCGGCCAGTGGCAGCCCGAGGAGCTCAGCTGGTTGCCTGAGCAGTTTGCGAAGCTGGCGACCGACTGGACAGTCTCGACCGATGCCGAGCTCGTTGACCTGGGGGGGCGCGGTGTGCTGGTTCCGGACTATGTTTTCGAGCATCCGAGCGGTCTGCGGGTCTTCATGGAGGTGTTCGGTTTCTGGAACAAGGGCGCCATCGCCTCGCGGGTCGAGCTATTGCGGGAGCATGGTCCGGAAAATCTAATTCTGGCGTTGTCGAAGCAGTTGGCGACCGGCAGAGAGGGGCTCGAAAATCTTCCCGGCGAGATTTATGTCTTCCGGGCTTCACCGATCGCGCGCAAAGTCTTGAAGCACCTCGAAGAGGTTCTAGTGACGTAGCGTCGATTTCCGTGCCCACGGAATCTAGTTGCAGTACAATGTCGAAAATCATCTGAGAAGAGCTTGTGAAACTTTTCACAAGCTCTTAGACTGCCTCAGCCCACCCGGCAGAGGTACCGCTTTGTTGACCTCTGGGTTTCAAACGGCTCAATCACCACAGGCAACTGCATGGCACAGATTTTCCACCCTGCGACGGTATCGGCTTCTAAGCTCAGCATTCTCCTGGGAGTGCTTCTGGCAGCTGGAGGAGTCGGACTGATGATGGCGTTCGAGCGTTCGCCCTACCGAACGAACGAGAACGTGGTTTACGATCAGCCGGTTCCCTTCAGTCACGATCACCACACGGCGGCGATGGGTATCGATTGTCGTTACTGCCACACGACAGTGGAACGGGCGGCTTCGGCGAACATCCCGGCGACCGAGATCTGCATGAACTGTCACAAGGAGATCTGGAAGGACAGTCCCATGTTGGAGCCGGTGCGAGCCAGCTATCGGGACAACCAGCCGCTGGAGTGGAACCGAGTTCACGATTTGCCTGACTTTGTCTACTTCGATCACAGCATCCACATCGCCAAAGGGGTCGGCTGCGCCACCTGCCACGGCCAGGTCAACGAGATGCCGCTGATCGCTCGCGGCGCCTCGCTACAGATGGGGTGGTGTCTGGAATGTCACCGTAACCCAGAGCTTTTCGTTCGTCCGCCTGAAGAAGTTTTCAACATGGACTGGGAGCGTCCGACCGACGATCCGGAGTACGGCTCGAAGTTGGTCGCGGCAGCTGGTATCGAGGACGAACAGCGACTGACGAGCTGTTCGACGTGTCATCGCTAAGTGGGCAGGCGAGGCTGCTGGTGGCGAGAAACCGTGTTAGGCAAGAAGACTGTGTTTGGCAAGACGACTGTGTTTGGCAAGACGCCCTTGTTGGGCAAGACGACCTTGTTGGGCAAGAACAGTAGCGAGTAGAGACCCCTGATATGAACGAATCGTTGCCGATCCTGAAACGCACTTCGGCCGAGCTCGACTCGGAGCCGGCCGTCGAGGCGACATCGAGCCCGTCTTCACCAAGCCCGTCTTCACCGAGCCCGTCTTCACCGAGTCTGTCTTCACCGGCCCCGTCTCTTCCCAAGCAGTGGCGCAGTCTCGAAGAGTTGGCGGGGACGCCAGAGTGCGACGATATGTTGCATCGAGAATTCCCACGGCACGCGGCGGTTTGGGACTCGGGGCTCGATCGCCGCAAGTTCTTGACCGTCGCCGGAGCCTCGATGGGCCTGGCGGGTCTGACCGCCTGCACCAAGCAGCCAGCGGAAAAAATCATCCCTTACGTCCGGCAGCCTGAAGAGATCGTGCCCGGACAGCCTCTGTTCTACGCGACTGCGACAACGTTGCTCGGGCAGGCGATCGGTCTGCTTGCCGAGAGCCACATGGGCCGGCCGACGAAAGTCGAGGGGCATCCCGAGCATCCGGCGAGCCTCGGCGGCTCGGACGCGATGACCCAGGCTTCGGTACTCGACCTCTACGACCCGGATCGCTCCCAAGCGGTGACTCATCTCGGACGTATTCGTGGCTGGGACACCTTCGTCAGTGAGTTCTCGGCCAGCGTTGCGGCGTTGAAGGCGGTGGGTGGAGAAGGCCTGCGGATCCTCACTGGGACGTCGACGTCGCCGAGCCTGGAAGGGTTGCTCGCCGAGCTTAAGAGCGAGATGCCGCAAGCCCGCTGGCATCAGTTCGAGCCCGCTGGGACCGACAATGTCCGGGCTGGGATCCGTCAGGCTCTTGGCGAGGAATTGGCCCAACGACTCGACTTGACGCGGGCCGACGTGGTGCTCGCGATCGATGCGGATTTTCTAGGTTCCGGGCCAACTGCGGTCCGCCACGCCAAAGACTTCGCCAGCCGCAGGCAGGTGCGGAACGTCGAAGCTTTGGAGCATGACGGCATGAGCCGTCTCTACGTGGTGGACACTGAGCCGACGGCGACCAGTACGGCCGCCGATCACCGTCTGGCGTTGAGCCCCACCGAGATCGGACATTTTGTTGTGGCTCTGGCCGCCCGTCTCGGCGTCTCGAGTGCAGCGGCTCATGGTTTCGATTCGGGGCCGCGTGCGGCCTGGGTCGAAGAGGTTGCGGCGGATCTCGAGGCCCATGCCGGGGCGAGCCTGGTGGTGGTCGGAGATTACGCCGATCCTGAGATCCACGCCTTGGCTTGCGCCATCAACGCTCGGCTCGGCAATATGGGTAACACCGTCACCTACAGCGATCCGATCGAGCTACGCCCGGCGGGTGGAACACTCGATCAAGCGGCGTCGTTCACCGAGCTTCTCGCCGACATGGACGCCGGACGCGTCGACACGCTGTTGTTGCTTGGTGTCAACCCTGTGTACGGGGCCGCAGCTGATCAAAATGTTGCAGCGGCGCTTCAGAAGGTTCGTCTGCGGGTTCATCTTGGGCTCCATGACGACGAGACCGCGGAGCACTGTCAGTGGCAGGTGCCCGCGGCTCACTATCTGGAATGTTGGGGAGATGCCCGCGCCTTCGATGGAACGGTGACGATTGGCCAGCCCATCGTCGAGCCGCTCTACGATGGCAAAACTGAGCTCCAACTGGTGGCGGCGCTCCTCGGGCGACCGCTAGTGACCGACCGTGAGTTGGTCGAGGACTACTGGAAAGGTCAATGGCAGGCGGGTGCGATCGGCGACGGTGGCGACTTCGATCGCTTCTGGCGACGGATCGTCCATGACGGGTTGATCATGGACTCGGCGACAGATGCGCGCGAGGTGTCGGTGGATGCGGGCGCCGTCCAGTCGGCGTCCCAAGCCTTGGCAGCCCGCTCGGCTTCTGGTCCAGAGCTGATCTTCCGACCCGATGTCAATATTTTTGATGGTCGTTTCGCCAACAATTCTTGGCTGCAAGAGTGTCCGCGTCCGCTGACTAAGCTGACCTGGGACAACGCTTTGCTGATGAGTCCGCGAACCGCACGTGACCTCGGCCTCGGCGATCTGGTCAAAGGTAGCGACCAGAGCAAGCAAGCGCCGATGGTGACGTTGACGGTCGGCGAGCGTTCCCTCGAATTGCCGGCATGGGTTGTTCCCGGGCATGCCGACGGCAGCCTCACCTTACACCTTGGCTTTGGCCGCTCTCGCGGTGGCCAGGTGGCGGAGGGTGCGGGGTTCGACGCCACTCAGGTGCGCACCTCAGACGCTCCGTGGCGAGTGTCATCCGGCGTCGCGGTGAGCGCTGCTTCCGGTTCTTATCTGCTCGCCTCGACGCAAGACCATCACAGCATGGAAGGTCGTCACTTGGTCCGGATGGCGGATCTCGAAGACTACCTACATGATCCGGAGCACGCTGGCGCGGCCCATCATCACGGACCGACAGACATCTCGTTGATGACCGGCGAGGAGTTCCCCTACGACGGTTACTCCTGGGGCATGAGCATCGATTTGACGTCGTGCACCGGCTGTAACGCCTGTGTGGTTGCCTGTCAGTCGGAGAACAACATTCCGGCGGTGGGTAAAGATCAAGTGGCGCGGGGCCGCGAGATGCACTGGATTCGGATCGATCGCTACTTCCAGGGCGACGAAGCTGATGACGTAGACGCGATAGTCCTCCAGCCGGTTACCTGCATGCACTGTGAGCAGGCGCCCTGCGAAGTGGTTTGCCCGGTGGCGGCGACGGTGCACAGCGACGAAGGCCTGAACGACATGGTCTACAACCGCTGCGTCGGTACGCGTTATTGCTCCAACAACTGTCCCTACAAGGTGCGGCGTTTCAACTTTCTGCTTTATCAAGACTTCGAGACTCCATCGTTGCAGTTGGGCCGTAATCCCGACGTGACGGTACGCAGCCGCGGTGTGATGGAGAAATGCACCTACTGCGTTCAGCGCATCAACCAGGCGCGGATCGTGGCCAAACGCGAGGATCGCAAGATTCGTGACGGCGAGATCGTGACCGCCTGTCAGGGAGCGTGTCCTTCGGAAGCCATCACGTTCGGCGATATCAACGATCCCGCATCGAAGGTGTCCCTGGCCAAGGCCTCGCCGATGGACTTCACGTTGCTCGAGGAGCTCGGTAACCGTCCGCGGACAACCTATGTCGGCCGAGTGCGCAATCCGAATCCGAACTTGGTCAGTAAGCTCGGTGGTAAGAAGAAGACCCATGCGGAGGCGGGACATTGACGAAAGCTGCGGCGACGGTGGACTTGGATCGGGCGATTATCGGCCCGGGCCATGATTCCGTTTCGGTGACTCGCAAGATCAGCGAGATTCCCTAC
>JAJCXQ010000201.1 GCA_029263355.1 Acidobacteriota bacterium
TCGGAGTCGCTGACTGACGGATGACCCTCGTCTTGGCTCGCAGCTCCGGCGCCAACTCGTTCAGACCCTCCGGCTGCAGTACGATCATCCGATCGGCCCACCGCATGGCGCGCTGAGCGTTGGCGTCGTGACGGATGTCGCGATAGAGATCAGTACCGGTCTATACCACGATCAACGGGTCACTTGGACGGTCGCGATGGAATCGCTCGATGGTAGCGAAGCTCTTGCGAAGGTTGAAGCGACCGTGGGCTTGTCGAGTTCTTCAAATTGTCCCAGCATTCCGATTCCAGATCGGAGTCCATGGTCAACCTTCCGATTTGACATAAAACCCGTACTTGTGCCGGCCTGGGCCCACCGTCAAGTATTCTGCTGTTGATAGAGGTGGAAAAACAAGGCGACGAAACCGCCTCAACGCCTGGACGTCTTCAAGAGGAAAGGGGCACCGTTCGGGAATGTCGTTCCATCCAAGAACAAGAATCCCTCCGTCGCGCAAGCATTCAAAACATTCATGGAACGCCTTTTCTACTGGATCTTTATCATTCAAGCCCCAGCCAAAAACCCCGTTGCAGAAAATCACGTCCAACTCGCCTTCGTCAAAATGGGCTCGCAAATTCTCGACCGAGTCGACAATGTGCCGACGTGCGCCGTATTTACTGTGCGCCGGGTTGATTTCCAGCGTCCAATACGTCTTGTCTTTGAATGTTTTATTATACCTCCTCGTGTACCAATGGCACCCGACGAAGAGGATCACGGAGAACTCGTCACGCTGGATGAAGTAGGGGAAAATCACGTCTTCCAAAACAATCCGGTCGTTCGAACCGGGAGCCAGATCTATCCCACAATACGAGGCTAATCGTCTGACCCCCCAACTGGCTAGACGTCTTACTGTTTCAATACGACCACCCATTGATTGTTCCTCTCTAAGGAGTCCCTTTGCGCATCCGGCAATCGGGATTATTGCAAAAATGTCTGAGATTCCAAAAGCCTGAACCTAGCTCGAACGAACAGATCTTCAGGCTCATCGAGTCTTCTTCGCTTTGCCGAGCCCAGCCGGCGGGGCGCCGGCGCTCCCAGCAGGTGGCACTCACAGCAGGTGGCGCTCACAGCAGGTGGCGCTCTCAACAGGTGGCTTCCCGAGGGGCGAAGCATCCGGGCTACTACGCGCCGTTCGGTATCAACTCCGCCAGTAGCTCGCGCCAAGCCGCCACTTCCCGCTCCAGGTCGAAGAGTGGCGCCAACTCACGACTGCGCTCTGCCATCTGCTCCAAGAACGCAGGCTCCGTTTCGCACCTGACCAGCAGCGACGCCAGGGCCGCGGTGTCGCCGATCTCGAAGTAACCGGGATGGTCCGCCCCCAACATGCCAATCGAACCCGAGATGCGGGTCGACACCACTGGCAGGCCGGCGACAATCGCCTCCGAGACGACATTGGCGCCACCCTCCATCTCGGACGACAGCACCATCAGTCGACTGCGGGCCATCAACTGCCGAACCTTCCACTGCGGCAAATTACCTAACCAACGATACCGTGGATTGACTGCCATCTCGGCTCGAGCTTTCACCTCCATCTCGTCTGAAAGCGCGGCGCCAGCATGCAACACCCGCAGCCGTGACGACGACGGCATAGTGCGAGCGGCGAGCGCGCAGCGGAAGGGATCCTTGACCGGCCGCAGATGACCCACCACACAAACGTCGAAGGTACGTTTGCCCTTGGTGACCTGTGCTCGCGTCGGAGTCGCTGACTGACGGATGACCCTCGTCTTGGCTCGCAGCTCCGGCGCCAACTCGTTCAGACCCTCCGGCTGCAGCACGATCATCCGATCGGCCCACCGCATGGCGCGCTGAGCGTTGGCGTCGTGACGGATGTCGCGATAGAGATCGGTGCCGGTCTGCACCACGATCAACGGGTCACTCGGATGGTCGCTATGAAATCGCTCGATAGCAGCGAAGCTCTTGCGAGCATGAAGCGCGACCAGGACATCACAGCTCTCGCCGCCATACTCCTTGAGGATCGTCACCCGATGACCGAGCCGCCGCAGGATTCGCCGCCAGCGCTTTGCAGTGATCCAATTCCCTTTGTTGGACCGGGCGGCCGGCGTGATCAGCAGGATGTTCATCGTCCGAGCGATGGTAACAGGGCAACAATCTACCTGCTTCTCAAGCGGTTCATCGGCAGCAGTGTAGAGGTCGAAAAGCTCGGGAAATCAACTTGTTCACCGACCGCAACTATCGCCTAATCTTGGCAGCCGAGCGGGCAGCATGGACCAAGCAACAACCACCGGTCCAGGTGACCGAGTCAAGGCTCGGTCCGGATTCCTGCCAGCCACACACGATAGATCTCGAGATCGACTCGACGCATCTTCGCCAGAACTGCTTCCTCGGCGGTCGAGCCTTCCTGAACGTTGTCGAGGTCCAAGGAGTCGGTGGTTCCATAGCCGCCATAGGCATAGCTGAACAGAGCGCGCGATCCGGCGCCTTCGCGGGCCCGCTCGACGGTTTGCATCAAGTAGTCGACCGCGATGAATGCTCTGGCAACGGACAACTCACAATTCTCGTCGATCGTCTCCCCGATCGACCGTACGTTGGGCGGTGAGATCGTCCACAGCACAGTATCGGGAGGCACCAACCGTGGCTCGGCTTTCACCACCTCGGGGGGCTGACGAATCGCTGGCGTCTTCGACGACGTACGCGGGATCGCCTTCCTGGTCGGCGCACAGTAGAACGGATCCTGCGCCACGTATTGGGCCCGAGCAACATCGCCACTGAGGATTGGATCTCGCAGGGTTCTTCTGTCCGCATAGCCGTAGCCAACGATGTCCAAAGAGAGAAGCCCATCTGCATCCCGTACGGTGCGATCCAAAACCCGGGCGAGGCCCTGCAATCCCAGCCGGACTGCCTCACTCGGCCGATACCCCGCCGAGTCGAAGAAGGGTAAGTACGCCGTCTCGCGCCGGCCTCTCACCTCGAACACCACGAGTTCGGCTTCTGCCGGCGTCAAACCTCGCTCCTGCAAAAGCTCGAGAATTTCTTCCTTGTCGAGCACCCGACCGACCAGTTCTCCTAGCTGCTCGAACGAGAAACGGATCGGTTCCGTCTCAGGGCCTTGCGAGATCTTTTCGAATTTCCCTTGTTCGTTGATCGCCTTTTCGATCGCTTCCTCGACGTATTCGATCGCGACTTCGGCGACCTCAGCAGCGGCCTGCTTTCCGAACCACGCCTTCACCTGGGCTCGCCCGCAACAGTCGAGCCAACCGGCGACCACCGACTCTCCGACGACATGCAGCGACTCGGCGGCAGCTCGTTCGCGGAACCAGCCCGAAAGCCGCTCGACGCGGTAGGTTTTGGTGTCGTCGAGATAGGCATCCAACTGCCGCAGTTGGCCGTGATGCGCCGCCATATCGGACCGTGACAAGGCCTCCTGCAGAAGCTGACGATAGGCTTCTCGCAGAGCGTCGGAAGCACGCAGTCGGCTGTTCAAACTGAACGCGGCGCGACCTTCGCCGGACATTATCTCGCCGCGCTGGATCGTCGGCCACGGATACACTTCCTGGAAGGCCTGATCCAAACCGAGTGCAAGTCCGATCCAGCAGCGTAAAGCCGCCAATACCAGGAGCAGACAGAGCCATGCGTAGCGAACCCGGCGCCGCCTTCCATCGAAAACTTCTTCTTCTGTCCGTGCCTCTCCGGGTTCCGAGGTGTCATAAGCCTGAACGTAGATCGGACCCTCGACCCTCTGAAATTTTTGTTCCCATGTCTTGGGCGAAGGCGGTCGATCCGCAACAACGATGATGCGCTTGTTTCGCAACCGCGGGAAATCCTCGAGCAGATCGGCGACTTCGTCGACAGTAGCGAGTAGATTCTCGCCACCCACCGGCAGGAAGTCCATGCTCTCGATGACCTGCTGCTTGCTGTAAAGCCCAGGTCGCAACAACCACGGATGAACTTCGGCGTCCGACGACAAGACGACGCCGATCAGCGTCTTGTCGTCCCACAGGCGGGGTACCACGGTTTCCCGCAACCAGCGCACGATCCGTTCCTGTTGATGGGCCATGCTCTCCGAATCGTCGAGTACGAAGATGATGATCGTATTGACGCGAAAGGTCTGGAAGGCCCACTTGATGCGATCGCGATTGAAGATGGCCAGCCCTGCGGTCAGCAGTAGACCCATCACGCTGGCAAGGCCCGCTACACGATCCAACAGCTGCCCCTCCGTGGCCAGTTGTAGCGGTTCGACGAGGAAGGGCAGCACGATGACGATCACCAGGATGGTGGCGAGCCACCCGCTGTGGCGCCGGATCCAGCGACCTAATCCACGCCTCTTCGAACGCGGGTACACCACGGGGCCACGAAACTGCCTACGCGTCCATCTCATCACTTACGCCTCCCAACCCAAGGAACCTGTCAGCTTTGGTTGATCGCTGAATGTTGTATCCGTAATTATGGTGACCTTAGCGCAAATGGTATCTGTTGATTCGGTTCCAGTGAATCTCGCTTTGTATTCACGAACCTCTCTGCAAGAGCTCCGGAACTACGAAAGCTCGCTGTCGACTCACCCCCAACACCAACGTCCCAACACGGATCCGAGTGATCCTTTTGGCACGGTTTTGGGACGTTAAATAGAGACGCTTCTATACAGCCGACGGCGCCTCACAGACTCGAGCTCGAGGCGCGAAACCCTGCGCAAAGGAGATCTCTATGCGACGCCCCTACCTCCGAGCGATTTTCAGCTTCTGCCTGTCCGCGGTGTTAGCTGTGAGTCCGACAGCCGCCCAATTATGCCCACCCGCCGTTGATCCAGGTGTCGACAATCGCGATGGCTATCTGCCGCCTTTCGAGGAGCAACCGATTCGCCCCTTGGCACTGTCTTCTGACCGCGACACGTTGTGGGTGGTGGATATCCCTGACGCCAAGATTTCGGTTTTCGACGCCAACAATCCGACCGCTGGACGCGGGCCCATGCTGATCGACGAAGTTGCCGTTGGGCTCGGCCCGGTCACCATCCGGCCCCGGCCCCTAGTGGACTCGTTGACTCCCGAAATGTGGGTGGTCTGCACGTCGTCGAACTCCGTTTTCGTGATCGATCAGACGACCCGCGACGTCATGACCACAATCCGGGTCGAGCACGAGCCGGGGGACCTGGTGTTCAGCCAGGGCGGTAGGACGGCTTATGTTTCGCTAGCGGCCTCGAACCAGATCGCGGTGATCGACGCCACCACCCGCAAAGTGACCGGCCGTATCGAATTCGATTCGGTGCTACCGACCGTCGGCGGCACGCGCCTGCATGCCGAAGAGCCAATCGCTTTGATGCTAGAGGGCGAGACTCTTTATGGTCTGTCCAACATTTCTGGCAATGGCACCATGGCCAACCCGCCGGTATGCGACAACCCCGCCATTCCAGGAATCTGTGGCGTCCCGCCCGCAGTCCCAGGACAGTGTATTCCTTGTTTCCCCAACATCCTTCCCGGTATGGCCCAACAATGGGACATCTTCAACGCCACGCCGACAGGCCCGGAACCGTCCGATCGCGACATCTTACGCTTTGACACGAATAGTACGACTGCCGCTGGCATCACCGTCGGCTGGAGGTTCGGCACTTTGAATTTTGATCTCCTGCGCGAGCCTGGTGGCCCCAACCTCGTGGTGTCAAACATGGACATGCGTAACGACAAGGTACTCACCGAACAGCTCTACCCCAAAGATACCGTCGAGTTCGGCCGGCCGACAATCCACCGAGTCAGCATGGGACCCGACGACACTTCGGCGACCTCGAACCTGACCGTCAACCATTTCGACCTCAATGATCCCGCCAACATCAACGGCGCCCTCGCCAGCCTCGACTACCGCTGCGCCTTCCCCAACCAAATGGCATTCAACGAAGCCGGCAACCGGCTCTATGTGGCGTGTTACGGCAGCAACAATGTCGCGGTGTTGGACTATCCGCCAACCCAGGTCATCGCTGAGTTGCGCTCCAATGCCTCGGTCACCAACCAAAACGGTTTCGGCACCTTTGGCCTGTTGCTCGACGAAGCCCGACGGGTGGTCTACACCTACGAACAGGGCGACAGCAGCCTGCAAGTTTACGCTGACAACCCAACCACTGGTACCGTCAATGCTCCGGTCCATACGGTGCCGACTTCAATCGGCTACAACATCACTCCGCCGAACGTGATCGCCGGACGTTTTCACTTCAACAACACCGCCAACTCAGCCTTCGGCACCGAGGCCTGCGCTTCGTGCCATCTGCTCGCCCACGCCGATGGCTTGGCTTGGGATTTGAGCGAAATAAGCGGCGATACCCCCTCTCAGATCGGCCAGCCGCTACCCGCCCTCGATCGTCTGTTCTTTCGCGACAACAAGCAACTCAAGGTGACGATGTCGCTGCGTGGCATCGAAGAGACCCCTCCCTTTCACTGGCGAGGTGACCGCGACGATCTGGCGGCCTTCAACGACGCTCAGGAAGGACTCTTGGGTGGGAACATACTGACCGCGCAACAAGTCCAGGAGCTCGACGACTTCATCTTCAGCTTGTCCTATCGACCCAACCCCGAGCAGAGCTTCGATCGCGTCTACGACACGCTGGCTCTGGATGGTGCGTCCTGCTTCTTCAATCCCCTGAGCCTTACGTTCCGCACCGATGACGTCCCTGTCCCCAACACCGGATCGATCTCCTTGTCCTGCGAAGACTGCCACTCCATGGCGGGCTTCTCTGGCACGATCAACCAGATCACCAATGACAGCGGTGGAGTCGTGTCACCGGGTGATGTCACCCAGTTGCGAGCCATGAACGACAAGCTCAGCGACCAATATGACTATCCACCCACCGCCGTTGAGCCGATCTTCCCGGTCACTGGCTGGGGCTTCGCCAATCCCGGCAGCATCGACACCTTCAGTCAATTTGTCGAGATCGCCGGAGGCGGCCTCGGCGGCCAGGCACAGAAGGATGCCGTCAAGGAATTCTTCAAGCAGTTCGACACCGGTATGGCGCCGACCACTGCCTACTCTTGGACGATGGATCAGGTTTCGGTCGCCAACATCCCGTCCGACGCGGTGCAGTTGGTGCTGTCCGGCAACGCCGGTCACAACGACGTCATCGTCCGCGGCCGGTTCGATCCAGGAACTGGGATGCAGGACATCGGCATGTACAAGCTGGGAACCCTGTATTACACCGACACCACTAGCCTCGGCCCCTACAACGCCAACCAACTGATCGCTTTCGCTCAGGCTGGCAACGCTGTGCTCACCTTCATCGGTACACCGGTGGGGTTGGGCTACCGGCTTGGCATCGACCGTGACATGGACTTCGCGTTCGATCGCGATGAGGCGACGAGTTGCCCGCCCTCCCCCGCGGTGTGTTCGAGTCATCGCAGCTCAGACACTGACGGCGACTCGTTCCCCGATGGTTACGAGATCCGTCTCGGCTCCAATCCCAACGACGCCACCAGCCTACCTAGTGGCGACTCAACGGCGCCGACGGCCATTAACGCAGTAGTTCGCTTTTTCAACTCGAACGTGATCAAGGGCTCGTGGTTGACCACCGAAGAGTCGATCAGCCGCTTGGTGGTGCGTGAGAACGGCGTCATCGTTGCCACCGCTGAAGACCTCACTTACAAATGGCAACATTCGGAAGTTGTTCGTGGCCTGAAGCCCGGTCGCACCTACACCGTCGAGATTGTGACCGAAGATCCGGCGAGCCCAACCAACAGCCAGACCTTGCCAATCCAGACGGTGAATATGCAGCCCAGGTTGTTCCTGAACACCATGCACGTCGAAAGCACTGACCTGCAAGTCCAGGCGATCAGCGTCGGCGGCCAGATGCTGCTGCGCGCCACCTTCGAAATCTCCGACGGCACCACCGACGCGCCGCTCGCCAATCATCCGGTGGATATCGACTTCAATTGGTTTGAATGGGTCCCCGGAGGTACCGGCGCGATCACCGCCAACCCGGTGAGTTTCAGCGGGACCACCGACGCCCAAGGCAAAATCTCGACAACCTTCAGCACGGTCAACGTCCTCGCTGGCCAGGGGGGAATCGCCGAGGTGATCTCAACCGACGTCAACGAATCCGTCGCCTTCCGCATGCTGTTCCAGGTCGAGAGTGGCCTGCACGGCTTCGGGACCAAAATCAACTTGCCCTAATCAGGGCTCTTTCCAGCCGGGCGCTGTAAGCGCCCGGCTGGCTGGCCTTCACGCCGCTCGCCGCACGACTTCGCGCGCCACCGCCGACACCAGATCGCCGACCAGCACGATGCCGGCGCCGATCAGGACAAAGAAGAACATCTCGTCATAGTGGTTGCGGGCCCGCGAGTCGACGATCCAAAATCCGAGTGAGGTGATGCCGAGCATGCCGAGGACAGTGGCTTCGCGGATGCAGGTCTCCCAGCGGTAGAAAAAGAACAGCAGAAAACGTGGCAGGATCAGCGGGAACAGACCGGTCGCCGCGATCTGCAAACGCCCCGCGCCGACTCCACGCAGCGCGCGTAGCGGCCCCGGATCGAGGTTCTCGACGACTTCAGCAGTGAGCTTGCCGACGATGCCGGCATTGTGGAAAGCCAGCGCCAAAACTACCGGCCAGGCATTCGGACCGAGCACCGCAAGGAAGATGAACGCCCACACGTACTCCGGGATCGAGCGAATCAAAATCAGCACCAGTCGAGTGCCCCCGACAACCGCTCGCCACATCCAGCGGTGAACGCGGCTTGGCGGCCGAGGTCCCGGCAGGTAAGGCTCAGGGGTGGCGTAGGTCCGCGCCGAGGTCAACGTCAAGGCCAGGCCGGCAAGGGCCGCCAACACGATGGCAGCAACCGACATGGCGAGGGTGGTGCCAGCCGCTTCCCAACCCTTCTCACGCATGATCTCACTCGCCCACTCGAACGCCACCGCAACGTCGAAATCCCGCCCCTGCAAGGGGTAAGGGCGAAGCTCGCCGAGGAACCGCTGTAAGTTCTGCTGGCGACGCTCCGAGAAACCTTCAGCCGACCGCAAACCACTGCTCGACCAGGCCAACAGGGTCAAAAATAGGAGAGCCAGGCCGCTCCCACGGGCGAAACGATCCCGTGGACGAAGGCGACGAAGCCGCTGGACCTCTGCCGTCCGCGAGTCGAGATCGCGCCCTGCTTTGGCCCCCGTATAACCGTTCATGCCAACACCAACCTGCGCCGCAACGCGCCGCTCCACCAATCCGCGATGACAACCAACACGACGAGGGTATAGAGGTACGTCCAGACCTCACCGTAGTGGAGGTTCTCAAACGACGCCGCGATGTAATAACCCAGGGTCGGATAACCGAAGAAGCCGAGCACCGCCGCAGACCGAAGAGCACATTCGAAACGATAAAAAGAATACGCGCTCATGTCCGGCAGCGCCCGCGGTAACAAGCCGAAGAGGAAAATCTGGGCCGGTGATGCGCCAGCTGAACGCAAGGCTAGAGCTGAATCGCGGGGCGCCTCGTCCAGCATTTCTGAGAAAACTTTGGCGAAGGTACCGCTATAAGGGATGGCGATGGCAATCACCGCTGCCAGCTGATTGAGGCCAAAAGCGGCGAGCAAAAGCACCGCCCACAGCAACTCGTGCACCGAACGCATCAGGGCGATGACCAATCGCGCGACACCGTAGAGAAGAGGACGCGACACACGGCTCGACAGCTGCCTCCGTGGCCCTCCAACTTGGTCTCCGGCCCACCAGGCAGTCGACGCGAAAAAGCCGAGGATTCCGCCGCAGACCAACGACAGGCTGATCGCGGCGGCGGCGAAAACCACCGTCAAGCGCGCTGCATCGAGGGCTTTGAGCAGCAGCGGCCGGGTGCCAACCGGGACATCTGTCGACTCATAGGCCAAGGCGGGCGT
>JAJCXQ010000202.1 GCA_029263355.1 Acidobacteriota bacterium
TTTTCGACCAGCTCGACGGGGCCGAGCTCTTCGCCGTTGACCGCGACGGGCGTGCCGCGCTCGAAACGGATGGTGACCATCTCGGGGGAATCCGGCGCGTCCTCAGGATTGGTGGTCATGCGGAACATGCCGGCGGGAGGACCCACCCAGGGATCTTCGAGCACGCCCCCTTCATAGGAGATGTGCATCAGATTGGCGTCCATCGAGTATTCGGGTTTGGGCGCCGCCGCCAGATTGAGGTTGTGCTCCTTGGCGTAGGCCATCAGATCCGAGCGTCCCTTGAAGTCCCACTTTCGCCACGGAGCGATGATCTGGATGTCGGGTTGCAAGGCGTAAGCCGCGAGCTCGAAGCGGATCTGGTCGTTGCCTTTACCGGTAGCACCATGGGCAATGGTGTCGGCGCCGAGTCGCTTGGCCGCCCGCATCAGGCCGCGAGCGATGACCGGTCGCGCCAAGGCGGTGCCCATCAGGTAATACCACTCGTAAACCGCGTTGGCGCGCAACGCTGGGAAGATGCAATCGCGGGCGAACTCTTCCCGTAGATCTTCCACAATGATCTCACTGGCGCCGGTCTGGATCGCCGCCTGCCGCGCCGCTTCAACTTCGCCGCCCTGTCCGACATCGGCCATGTAGGCCACGACCTCGGCGTCATAGGTCTCGCGGATCCAGTGCAGGATCACCGAGGTGTCGAGACCACCGGAATATGCCAATACGACTTTCATCGTCTCAAGTCTCCAAGATATCTTCGAGTTGTTGGGCCATCGCCGAGCCGCCGGCCGGGTCGCGAGTGATGACCAACACAGTGTCGTCACCCCCCACGGTTCCCAAAACACCATCGAGAGCTGCGGCGTCGAGGGCCGCGGCCACCGGGCTAGCGGTGCCTGGGTCCATTTTCAAAACCACCAAATTCGCTGAGCTGCCGATGTCGATCACGAACTCCTGCATGCGGCGAGCGAGGTTGCGGATCGCCCCGGAGTGGCGCTCGAGATCAGCTGCAATCACGTAACGTTCGTTGCCATCCTCGTCAACCAACTTGTCGGCGCCGAGGGTGGTGAGATCCCGAGACACCGTCGCTTGAGTCACATGGTGCCCACGCTCCGCCAGTAGATGCACCAGCTCTTCTTGACTGCCGATCTCATGTTGGGCGAGCAGGCGCCTGAGCACCACGAGCCGAGCTGCGGAACGATTCTTCTTCATGAGAGAGTGTCCTCTTGGGTCGACATACGCATATACGCATAGTGACTCCGAGGTGGTCCCATGTCAAGATGTTTTTGAATATCGGCTGCCGCTAATTGGCCGGGTGGGACACGAGATCGTGGTCCAGCATGGCGTCATCATCGAAGATGAAACGCCCCTTGAAGGTCTGGCCGGCGAGCATTAGCGGCAACCAGATCCGATCGTCAGCCCACATCTCGTCATAAGGAATCTGATCGAGATCAGTCCACAATGGGATCGCCTCGTCGGTCTTTTGCGGCGCTCCCTGACAGTCGGTGGCGGTAAAAACATGGACGTGGATCGAATAGCCGTCGATGAATTGAAAGAGTAGCTCGCCGCGCTGATCGAGGCCGGTGGGGGTGACGAGTAGCTCTTCTTCAACTTCTCGGACGGCACACTCCAGGGCCGTTTCACCGGGATCGATCTTGCCCCCCGGGCCATTGATCTTGCCGGCGCCCAGGCCTCGCCGCTTGCGGATGAGGAGCACTTGGCTGTCGCGAATCACGAACACCAGGGTGGCGTGGTTGACCGGCTGCCAAGTCTGCCAGTCGATCTCGTTGAGCTTTGTGGGTACGGTTTCCATGTCGGCGCAAGACGGTATCAGCGCCTCATTCCCAACGGAAGATCTTGGCGGAGAGGGCGGAGCAGAGGGCGAAGTTCAGCACCAGGGCCCCAACTTCGAGCAGGTGTTGCGACCAGGGTTCTCCGCTCCAAATGCCTTGCAGCAGTCCGACCGCGTGGGTGACCGGCGACAGCATTGCGACGTGCTGCCAGATCGGCGCAACAGCGTCGAGGGGCGCAAACAAGCCGGAGATGCCGAGCAGGGGATAAAGAATCATGCTGGCGACCGGCTGGGCGAAGCGGGCGGTGGGCACCGCGCTGGCGATGACGAAACCCAGGGAGAGAATGCTGGTCGTCGCCAGCAGGAGCGCGAGAGTGAAACTGACGAGGTTGGCTTCGAGCTCCACCGGGTAGAAGCGCTTGCCGGCAAGAAGCAGCAGACTAAGAGTGAAGGCGGTCAGCGAAAGCTTGAGAAAGACATGGGCGGACAGGATGGTCTGGGGACTGAGTGGCGTCGCCCGCAGGCGTTTGAGGATACCGCCTTCGCGGTAGATCGAGATGATCGAGATGAGAGAGGTGGCGGCGGAGAACGTCATCAGCATGCAGGCGAGGACGGGAATCGTCGTCTGAACGAATGTTGTGAGACGTTGAGCCTGATCCATTCGCGGTCCAAGGGATCGTCCAAGAAGGAGAAAAATGATCAGCGGCACACCGACGGTAGCGAACAAGCCGAGGGGCTCGCGTACGAAGATCTTGAACTCGATCCAGGTGAGTTTCCAGAAGCCGCGCATCATCAGTCTCGGACCCGGTGGCCGGTGAGTTGGAGGAAGACGTCTTCCAACGTCGGTAGGATGGTGCGGAAGTCTGTGACTCGAATGGAGCGCTGGGAAATGAACTGGATGACTTCGGTCACGAAGTTGTCACCTTGGCCGGCGAGGGTGTAGGTTGAGGCCTCGCGCTCGGCAGTGTCCAGGCCGTGGATCGTTTGGAAGTCTTCGGTACTGCCGTCCCAGTCGGTGGAGAACACGATCGATCGTTGTGGGCAATGCCGGCGTACCAGAGCGGCGGGGGTGTCGATCTCGATCACACGGCCGTGTTCAATGATCGCGACCCGGTCGCACAAACGTTCGGCCTCTTCCATCAGGTGGGTGGTCAAGAGGACGGTTTTTCCCTGCTCTCGAATGCCGGTGATCAGCGACCAGATGGCGCGGCGGGCCTGGGGATCGAGGCCGGTCGTCAGCTCGTCGAGAAACACCAGCTCCGGATCGTGGATCAAAGCGAGGGCGATGAACAGGCGCTGCTTCTGACCGCCCGAAAGGTTCATGAACCAGGCGTCGCGTTTGGAGCTGAGCCCGAGACGCTCGAGCAGGGCGTCACCGTCGACGGTACGGGGGTAGAGCGAGGCCCA
>JAJCXQ010000203.1 GCA_029263355.1 Acidobacteriota bacterium
GCCACCACCCTGGGGGTGAACCCGCGACGGATTCAAGCTGGCGCACTGATCGTGTCCGGTATGCTCTGCGGCCTGGCGGGAGCTCAGCTCTCCCTCGGCAACGTCACCTTGTTCGTCGAAGGGATGAGCGCCGGCCGCGGCTGGATTGCGGTGGTGGCGGTCCTGCTCGGCCGGGCACACCCGATAGGTGTCGCCGCCGCTTGCCTAGTGTTTGGCTTCACAGATTCGTTAGGCTTCCGGCTACAAGGACACGAGATCCCGTCGCAGCTGACGGCGATGTTGCCCTACGTGGTCACGCTGATCGGACTCGCACTCGTCAACTCCCGCAGAAAGCACCAGAAAGACGCCTAGCTACTTCCCGTCCAGGAACGCACCGAGGGCTCGGTCGCGCAGATGGAGCGAGCACAGGCGAGTATGTTTGAGCAAGACACAAGTAGCTAGCCCACAAAGCATGGTAGACAATGAAGTTGAAAGAATCGAAATTATCTAGGCGAGTTACGCAGCGCTGCGCGCAGCCCATCAGCGCGACCGGCCAACGCTTGTACCTGGGAGAGAACTAGCCATGACCTCACCCGCTGTCGAATCATTGCTCGACTTCACTGGTCGCGTCGCCTTGGTCACTGGCGCGGGCACCGGCATCGGCGCCGGTATCGCCCGTCGTTTTGCCGCCGCTGGCGCCGACGTTGTCGTCAGCTATCGATCAAGCGCTGTTGGCGCCAAGGCGGTGCGCGACGACATCATCGCCCTCGGTCGACGTGCGGTCGCCATGCGTGCCGACGTGACCCACGCAGACCAGGTCGAAGCGTTGCTCGATCACACCTTCAACGCTTTCGGACAGCTCGATGTGGTGGTCAACAATGCCGGCATTTATCCCATCGCCGGCCTGACCGAAATGACTGAAGACGACTGGGATCACACCCTTGCCGCCAACCTCAAAAGTGTGTTCCTGCTCACCCGAGGGGCCGGAAAGCGCATGATGGAACAGGCGGCTAGCGGCGCGATTATCAACATCGCTTCAATCGAAGCGACGTATCCAGCCCCCCTGCACTCCCACTACTCCGCCGCCAAGGCCGGGGTGTTGATGCACACTCGATCCGCCGCCCTCGAGCTCGGCCCCCACGGCATCCGCGTCAACTCGGTGTCACCGGGCCTGATCGGCCGCCCCGGTATCGAGGACGATTGGCCTGATGGCGTCGAGCGCTGGCGAGCCGCCGCACCGCTCACCCGGCTCGGACACCCCGACGATGTCGCTGACGCCTGCCTATTCCTGGCATCGGCTGGCGCCCGTTGGATCACCGGCACCGACCTCCGTGTCGACGGTGGTGTCACCACTCATCCGATCTTCTGAAGCCCGAGGGCGACAATATGCTCAACAACCGAACTATCTTGATCACCGGCGCCGGGCAAGGTATCGGCCGCGGCACCGCTGAAGCCGCCTTCGATGCTGGCGCCCGGCTGATCCTCACCGACCTGAACCTCGAGGCGATCGAGGCCACGGCGCGCCTCATCGACCCGGAAGGCGACCGCACCCTAGCAATTGCTGCTGATGTCACTGACAAGGCCGCGGTTGCGGCTGCTGTGGAGCGCGGCGTCGAACGCTTCCGGCGGCTCGACGGCTTGGTCAACAACGCCGGTGTCCTGGCCATGGGCAGTGCTCTGCACAGCCCGGCGCGCGATCTCGACCGTCAACTCGCCGTCAACGTCCAGGGCGTCGCGACCTGCTGCCGGATCGCCGCCCGTCAGATGATCACCCAGGGTGGGGATGACGGCCAGGACCGCGGCGGCGCCATCGTCAATGTCGCGTCCAACGCTGGCAAGGTGGGTTATCCCAACATGGCGGGCTACAACGCGAGCAAAGCCGCGGTCATCAGTCTGACGCGCTCGTTGGCGGCCGAATGGGCAGAACACGGCATCAACGTCAACGCCGTCTGTCCTGGCGGCGTCGAGACACCGATGCTCGGCGAGGTTGCGGCCTGGATCGCCCAACGCACCGGCGACGATCCAGGGGAGCTACTCGCCACCATGACCCCGGCGCAATTGGGACGTCACATCCAACCGATCGAGGTCGGACGAGTCATCGTCTTCCTACTCTCGACACAAGCGGATATCATTCGTGGCCAGGCGATCAATGTCGATGGCGGAGACACGCCGTATTAGATCTGGACGTGTTGAAATTTGTTTTGAAGCACCAAGATTTTTGCCGCATCCGCCAATCGTTCTGAATCATCGAATATAGATCGCTTTCGGAGATCTCTCCGAGATCGACATCTATCGTGACTCTGCGCAATTGCAACCAGACTTGAAAAGGAGAGAGACGTGAGCGAGCTTCCGCACAAACTGTCCAAGGGCGATCACAAGGTCATTTTTCCGAGCCGGCTCGACGATCCACATCAGGAGTTGCAAGACTGTATCGGTCGCGACTACGTGCACATCAAGTTCACCGAGACCCGTGGCGGCACCGAGCTAGGTTTTCGCCTCGACCCTGACCACTCCGATCTCGAGGGCGCGGATTGGGACAACAAGTCCGGCAAAATCAAAATGGCGGGTAACTTGACTCTCGACTACGTCAAGGTGCGCTGCGTCGCCGAGCTCGATGTCGACTCGCTAGCAGGCTTGGGGCACCTCGATATTCTCGAGGACGAGGATAGCTCCGAAGAAGAGGCTGCCAACTAGCTTCACCAAAGCCGCAAAAGGGACTTGAAAACACCGTAATTCTTGTAGGGGCGCACGACCGTGCGCCCACTTGGCGTTGGAAGATCGGGCGCACGGCCGTGCGCCCCTACGCAAAACTTCCGAGAATGCTCCGCCAAAACATTCGTGTGGCCTTGATCGCCGTCCTGTACCTGGGATGTACGCACCCGGGTCCAGACCCTGAGCGAGCAGCCTCTCCATTCTTGTTGGAGCTCGACACCCGGAGCGGGCTGTTGGCGGTGCCGCCCCTCGTCGGTCGACCGACCACCAGCTCGGCCACTCTCCAAGTTGTTGCTGGACGCCAGCCGATCAACGTGGAGGTCCGTATCGAGGGACTGCCAGAGGTTCAACAGCAAGCTGCCCTCGAAGCTGGCGAGTCCCACGATCTCGTGCTGGCGGGGATGGCCCCTGGTACCGAGTATCGTTACGAGATCATCGCACACGGACAGACCACCGAGTCACAAGAGTCACATACAGGCCGTTTCGTCACCCGTCGACCACCTGGCTCATCGTTTCGCTTCGCTGTGCTCAGCGACACCCACCTACCGGTACCGGCGCCGGAGTGGCTCGATCCGCTGAACGGAGACTTGTTCCTCCCTGAGCTGCACGACTATCTGGTATCGCGGCTGGACATCGGCAGCGTCACCCAGCAGGTGATGGCGTCGATCCGCGAACAGGAGGTCGACTTCATCCTCTGCCTCGGCGACATGCTGCATTTCTTCCGCGGTTTCAACGACCCCTTCCCGTCGTCGGCAATCGCCGACTATGGATATCTCGATCTACGCGGTCATCTCGGCCAGGCGGGGGCAGAGGCGGCCTTCTTCGCGGCGGTCGGCAATTGGGACGGCGAGAGCGGATGGCAGCCGGAGGCACTTCAGCATCATGCCCGCCAGGCCCGAATGGCGTTCCTGCCCAATCCTATGCGGACAACCGCCGATCCTGAAGACGACACCTACCTACCGGGTGGCAGTCTCAACGAAGACTACTTCGCCTGGCGTTGGGGTGACGCCTTGCTGATGGTCCTCAATGTGATGAGCTACACCCCCACCAAGCACACCATGCAGCCGGACGACGACGGCACGGCCGATGATTGGACACTCGGTCCGGAGCAGTTCGCCTGGCTCGAGGCGACCCTTGCGAACGACGCCCGTTTCAAGATGATTTTCATCCACCATCCGGTAGGCGGTAACGG
>JAJCXQ010000204.1 GCA_029263355.1 Acidobacteriota bacterium
GCAGGGACCGTGCGAGGGCCTGGTGGTCGGGGCACCAGTCAGCGCCAAAGACCACGGCCACCCGTTTGCCGGCGTCAGCGGCCTGGTGCCGTGCCTCTTCGATGCGTCGCCGGGAATCCGCCGAGCCGTCGTCGTGGGTTGTAATGCGTGCCATCGAACCAAAGTATAGACGCCGACCACGACCGGCGGTAGGCGCGTTGGGAGGCTTTACCAGCAATCCTCAGGATTTGGCCCAGGCGCTTGCCTGCCGCAGCGCCGCGGCGAGCTCTTCCGGCTGATCGGTGCCGATCCGGAAGATCTTGCCAGAGGCCAGAGTCAGCTCTACGGCATCCAGGCCCGAGACGTTCCACAGCCAGCCGCGGGGCCCCCAACGGATGCCCCAGCCGTAGTACCAGCGGTTGCGCACCGGATCCACCTGACGGATGTCCTGCAGCGCGATGCGCCGACGGATCCAGCCCGGGCCGAGCCGGCACGTCACCGCGCCGCCGTTGACCTCCACCGTCATGGAGGAGAACGAGATCGCGCCAACCAAGAGGATCGCCAGGGCGAAGAGCAGCACTGGCTCCCAGCCGGCCCGAGGCCCGAGCCAGGCGGTGAAGGCGAATGCGATGACGAAGCACGTCAGCGTGACCAAGCCGATCTGGGTGTGCCGATAGGTGGCAGACATGGTGCAGCTCCTCTTCTCGGTGGCGGAGACGAAAGCGTCGCGATGATTTCATAGTACGCCTTCGCGAGCTCGGCTATTCGTTGTCGGAGTAGCCTCGCTTGGAGCTCAGCCTCGTCTCGACGAACCTCCTCCGAAGTTACCCTGCGATTTCATCGTCTCGACCAAGCCGGCGAGACGCCGGCGCTCCCAGCAGGTGGCTTCCTCGAGTTCCGTCCTGGCGGACGGCGGAGAAACAAACTCCTGGTTATGCTGCCTGTAACCGTGACACGCCAGCAATAAGTCACGGTCGCACGTGCCGTGACCGTGATGTTCAAACAAACATCACGGTCTCAGGCGCTGCGACCGTGACGAAACACCGAATATCACGATCGCATGAGGTGCGGCCGTGACGAAACACCGAATATCACGGTCACAGGCGGTGCGACCGAGGCGAAACACCGAACATCACGGTCACACGTGCTGTGACCGTGATGCGCAAACGAGCGTCCCAGTCGCACGTGGTGTGATCGTGTGGAGATCCCACAGGCCGCACATGAAGGCTTCGTCCCAATGCATTGCACATCTGGGTCAACTTGACTATCATGACCATGATGTCTAACCATGGAGGCGCGTATGATTGCATTGAATGTCGCAGAAGCCAAAAAACAATTCTCTGACCTTCTCGGCCGAGTCGCTTACGGCGGCGAAACCGTATTGATCACCCGCCGCGGCAAGCCGATGGCCAGGCTAGTGCCTCCAGACGCGGCAGCGGAGCCGGACCACCTGGCCAACGTCAGTGGCTGGCTCGACGACGACGATCCTTTCCTTGCAGAGATCGATGCGGTTGTCGAAGCACGCCCACATCATCGGCCGCGCGTTTTCGGCGACGGTTGAACCAGCCTGATGCGTGGTTACCTGCTCGACACCAACGTACTATCTGAGCTGCTCCGCAAGCGTCCAAATCCGAGAGTCATAGGGCGCCTGAGGAAAATTCCCACCGAAGAGCTCTTGACGTCGGTCGTCAGTATCACTGAGCTCCGCTTCGGAGCCGCACGCGTTCCATCGGGCGAGAAACTCTGGACACGCATCGCCAACGACGTTCTATCTAGAGTTCGGGCACTGCCCTTCGATGAACAAGAAGCGATTACGGCTGGCAATGTGCTGGCGGATCTGGAATCGCGAGGTGAAAGAATCGGCATCGAAGATGTATTGATCGGCGCCACAGCCTTGGCGAACGGCCTTACCGTTGTGACGCGAAATCTTCAGCATTTCGCACGTATCGAAGGGCTGAAATGTGAATCGTGGTGGCCGGTGGAGCCAGAACCAAACACCCGGCCAGACATCTGACAGTACCTTGTCGATTGAGGTGATCGAAATGCTCGAAACCCAACGCGCTGACCAACCGCGAGACTCGGCCGCCGAAGATCCCCGGAGCCGGCACCTGAGAGATTCAACGCCGGGTTTTTCGAAAGAGCCCTGCGACGGCCCCGCCGACACGTAATTGGAGATCCCGCAGGCCACACATGAAGGCTTCGTCCCAATGCATCGCACGGGCAACTTGACGCGACATGACCTGGGCTGAGTTACCCCGGCGGCAGATCTTGCGTTCGTAGACCGCCACCGCTGAGCGGACGTCGTCTTCTGTGTCCAGGGCGTCGGCGAGGTCTAGGGCGTCGAGCATCGCCAGATTGGCCCCCAGGCCGCGATAGGGGGTCATGGGGTGGGCCGCGTCGCCGAGCAGGGTCATGCGGCCACCAGGTCCCGGGTCTAGGGGCTCACGATCGTAGACCTGGCGGATGTTGAGCTCCTCGGGAGCAATCGCCTCGAGATAACGCGGCACCGGGTCGTGACACTCCCCGAGCCGGCGCAGCAATTCCTCTTTCAGCGCTCCACGATCGGGAAATTGCCGATCGATTTCGCCTTCCATCGCCGCGATTCCGACGCTCCAACGGATACGATCTTGGCTCGCCCCGAGAGGCGTCGAATAGCAGGAGCCGCGCGGCGTCAGGGTCATGAATTTGCCTTCGGAGAAGGCTTTGCTGCTGGCCGCCGCCGCCGCCGTGTCGCCGCTCGCCTCGCCGCCGACGATGGTGACCCCGACATAGATCAGGGCGTCTCCGACCCGCTGGCGGCGCAGCGCCGAGCGCACCCCGTCGCAGGCCACCACAAGATCACCCCGGGCGCTCGATCCATCGTCGAAGTAAAGGGTGACGCCGCGGTCGTCTTCAGCGTAACGCTGCGCGCGGGCGCCCAAATGGACGGAGGTTTCCGAGACGGCGCTGAGCAAAAGCCGCCGGAGCGTGGGACGAGCGATCGAGAAGGCATCGTGCGACGGAAATTCGACCAGAACCTTGCCGACCCCATTCAAAATCTTGAGCCCCGCGGTAGCAAAACCCGTCCGCCGTACGGCGTCCGCGAGGCCAATCCGGTCGAGGGCGGCAAGCCCGGTTTCCAGATTGACGACAAATCCCTGGCCCCTCGATTCGGGCGCCGCGTCACGCTCGAAGACTCGGATCTCGTACCCTCGCTGCTCGAGCGCCGCGGCGAGGGTTAGACCGCCGAGCCCGGCGCCGACGATCAACACTTTGGGACATCGCCTCGGGTTCATCGCCGCAGCTTCACCCTCGGCTCAGGAGTCTCTTTGGCCGCGATCACCACCCCCTCCCCTGCTCCAGCGCCTCGGCGCAGCACCAGATAACGCAATGGCTCGGCCTCGAAGAGCTCTTCGAGGCCACCAGGCCAACGCACCCGGACGCCGTCGATCTCAGGGTCGTTTCCCAGACCGAAGATGACCCGCGGATCGTTGGCGGAAAGGTAGCTGCCGTCGCTGCGGACCCAGCGCACCGCCTTGGTTTTGCCGTTTCCCATCAGCTCGACCCTGGCGCCGTACATGTCCCGGTCGCCGCCATTTGGCATCAACCCGAGGAGCCGCAACCCCACCCAGGCGCGATCTTGCTCGACGGTGTTGCGGTCGACGGTGTTGAGGAGCACCCGCAACGGGCCGCTGTTGTTGGTGACGACGAGATCGAGATCACCATCGTTGTCGAGATCCCCCGCCGCCAATCCGCGACTGATTTCGCGGTGCAGTAGGGCCGGCGTGCTGCTCGAAATGTCGGCAAATCGGCCATTCCCCAAGTTCTTGAAGATCTGGTTAGGCATGTGCAGCGGGCGGGAATTCTCGTTATAAAGCGTCGCCGCCCCCGGCAGCATCTGGACGCCGCCATTAGCCGTCGCCAGGTCGAGCCAGCCGTCGTTGTCGAGATCGATCCAGGCGACACCGAAACCGGTCTGTCGCCAGGTCGAGTCGTCGAGACGGCTGGCGCGCGTTGTGTCTTTGAACAGACCTTCGTCGAGATTTTGGTAGAGGGTGTGGGTTTCGAGATTCATATGGGTGAGGAAAAGATCTTCGTCACCGTCGCCGTCGTAGTCCCCGGCCACCACCCCCATTCCCGCCTCGGGCTCCCCTGCTCTGTTGACCGCCGCGCCCATCTCCATCGCCACATTGCGAAAGGTGCCGTCACCCTGGTTGCGCCATAAGATATTCGGGACGCCGTCGTTGGTGACAAAAAGATCGAGCCAACCATCATCGTCGAAGTCCGCCGCCGTCACCCCGAGGCCGGGGGCGGATTCGACCAGGATCCCCGCCCGTTCGCTGACGTCCTCGAAGGTGACTTGGCCGTCCGCGCCGACGCCCCGGTTGCGCAACAGACGATCGGCCAAGGCAGGATACTGCTGGGGAAAACAATAGTCGGGATCGCCGCTGATGGTGCGGCAAGGTTTGTCCTTGTCGACCGCGTAGTCGAGGTAATTCACCCAATAGAGATCGAGCCAACCGTCGCGATCGTAGTCGAAAAAGGTTGCCGAAGCGCTCCACTGGATGTCTGCTGCACCACTCTTTGCCGTCACATCCTCGAAACGACCATCGCCGCGATTGCGATAGAGCCGGTTGGCGCCGAGATTGGTGACGTAGAGATCGACGAAACCGTCGTTGTCGAAGTCTCCCGTTGCCGCCCCCATGCCGTAACCGCCCGCTTGGCCGAGCCCGGTCTCGGCCGTGACCTCAGTAAAGCGCAGCTCTCGAACGCCGTCTGCCGTTATCTCGAGATCGTTGCGATAGAAGATATCCCGCCCTGCTTCCGGCTCGCTTTCCGCCGTCGCCACCGTCGCCACCGTCGCCGTCGCCGAAGTCTGGAGCAGATGACCTTGGAGGAGGAAGAGATCCAGGTCCCCGTCGTTGTCATAGTCGATGAGGGCAGCTCCACC
>JAJCXQ010000205.1 GCA_029263355.1 Acidobacteriota bacterium
GAATCACGGATCACCTCGGAGATCGAGGCCGCTTTGCGCACCGGCGAGCCGCCACGGGAGAAGGTGAGAAGTTGTTGCGTGAGGTCGCGAGCCCGCAGCACCGCATTTTCAGCGTCGACGAGGTTGCGGCGCTGCTGGCCCTTCGTTTGTCCGCTGACACCGAGTAGCGAAAGGTTGCCGAGCAAGACGGTCAACAGGTTGTTGAAGTCGTGGGCGATGCCCCCGGCCAACAACCCAAGAGCCTCGAGTTTTTGACCCTTGGCCAACTCGCGTTCCAGCTGGGACTTCTCGGTGATATCACGCAGAGCCAAGACGTGGCCAGAATAGCCGCCGTCGGCTTTTAGAATGGGCGAGCCAGCGATCTCCACCAGCCGCGGATCGCCGGTGGACGGCACCAGGATTGCCGAGCGCATTTCCTCGAGCAGGTTTGGGTGATCATGTCTTGGTAAGGGTACGGCTGGCAGGTGCTGGGGGGGCAGGTGCACGGTGGATCCGGTGTCGCCAACGGTTGTCCCCTCATAGAGTTGCAGCACATGTGCCAATGGCAGGCCGACAGCTTCGGTGCGTGGCCAGCCAGTGATCTGCTCCGCCGTCGGGTTGATCAGCTCGATCCGGCCTTCGGCGTCGGCAGTGATGACGCCGTCGCCGATGTTGCGGAGGGTCAGGATCAAGCGTTCTTTTTCGGTTGATAGCTGGGCGACACGTTCGGCGACTTCGGCCTCGAGGCGCTGCGAGTATTTACGTTGTTGCAGGTAGGTGGAAACGGCATAGAGGGCCGCTCCTATGACCGCAGTGAGCAGAAGGTAAAACCAGGGGCGCTGCCAAAACGGTCGAGCGATGATCAACGGTGCGGAGGACACCGGTTCGCTCCAAGCGCCCTCGGAGTTGGCAGCCTTCAAATGGAACACATATTCTCCCGGGGGGAGATTGGTGTAACGAATCTCGCGATTGGGAGAGCTGTAGGGTGGTAGCCAATCGGATTCGAAGCCTGCCAGGCGGCTACTGATCAAAATACGATCTTCGTCGAGGAGAGAAACGGCGTTGAAGTGAAAAGTGAGATCATTCTCGGCGTAGTTCAGTTGCTGGGTTTCGGTGAGTTGCTCGGAGAGCTTTAAGATGTGCCCTGAGGCATCGATCGCTTGGAGCGAGACGAGTGGCAGGCCGCGCGGGGGTCCTGGGCGCCCTTCGGCGTAAGCTGTTGCACCACTCTCGGTGCCGACCCACACAGTGCCGCTAGCGTCGACCCATCCGGCCGCGCGATGGGTTTCACGGCCGGCGAGGCCGTCTTCGACAGTGAAGTGCGCCAGTTCAGCGCCGTCCCAACGCAGCACGCCGTTGTCCGTCCCGAACCAGGTTCGATCCAACAGGTCTTGGACAATGAAGTAAATCGGGCGGTCGATTTCGAGGCCGGGCGTGGAACTGGGCACAAGCTGATTGTCCGCCACCTGGTAGAGTCCCGCCGAGGTGCCAACCAGCAGTTGGCCACCGATCTCCTGGACTGCAAAAACACTATTGCAGGCAGTGCCTTCGGAACAGGTCCAAGTCTGCCAGTCGCCGTTGGCGAAGCGGGTTAAACCCGAGGCCGCGGCCAGCAGCAGGTCGCCATTCGACGTCTCGAAGATACGGCGCACGCGGAGGTTTTTGGGGGCTCCAGGAGGTGCGACAAAAGTGCTGCTATCGTGTATTCCTAGCCCGTCGTGTACTCGCAGGCCGTCGTCGGTCGCTATCCACAGGCGTCCATCCGCACTCAGCCGCACCGAGTTGACGGCTCCCGTGAGCCCGTTGGCGGCGCCGAACCAGCTCAGGTTGTCGTTGAGATCGAGGCGAGCGAGACCGAGGGTGCCTGCGGCGAGCCAGAGCTGGTCCTGGCGATCGACGGAAAAGTCGCGGACGCGGTCGATCTGGGGGGGCTTGTCCTGGTTGCGTTCGCTGTGTTTGGGCTCGGCCAGCAGGGGTAGCCGGCGAAGTTTGCCCTGGTGGAGGATTGAAAGTCCGCCGCGGTGGCCGAAAACAATCTCGCCAGGTTGGCGTTCGATGACGGCGGTGACTTCGTCATCGAACAGACCTTGAGCGGCGGCATAACGTGCAAACTGGCGGCTGATCAGTTTGCTGGCGCCGCGCTCGGTGCCGATCCACAGATTGTCCTCACGGTCGAGGACCAGGGCGGTAACACCGTCCGCCAAGATTCCGTTGGCGGCGCCGAGATTCGTCAGGCCATCCTCGGGGTGAAAGTGATAAAACGCCTCCGGGCTTCCGAAGTAGAGTCCGCCGCGGTGATCGGCGGCGGCACTCACCGGTCCCGTGAGACTCAGTGGCAGCCGATCCCTCAAGCGAGTGAAGCCATTTGCCGTGAGATGCCCGATCCAATCGCTGCCGACCAGCCAGATTAGGTCGTTGCCGGTAGCGGTTGAATCACGGGTGAGCCCGTGGATATCGCGTGCCTCGGAGGCGATCGATTGGACCTTCGAAACGTTGGGTTTTGTCGCGTCAGTTTCCAGGCTGACGAGACCCTGGTCGGTGGCGACGATGAGTGTCGATTCATTGGCCGCCAGTCCACGGATCTCGTTACTCGGTAAGCCGTCTGCGGTCGTCAGCTGCCGCCAGGTGGCATCGTCGAAAAGCAGCAGACCGCCTTGACGAGTTCCGACGGCGAGGGTGTTACGTTGTCGTTCGCCGATTACTTCGAAGGCGGTGATTTCTGGCTGATCCGGTAGATTTGTCAGGCCCGGTTGCTCCTGCCAGCGCTCGCCATCAAAGAGGTAGATCTTGAATGGCGAGATGGCGCCCACCGACCACAGCGTGCCGTCGGAGCCCCAGCGCAGAGCGAATTGATCGGCCCAAGTCAGACCATCGGTGAGATTGTAGGTCGTCCACTCGAAGCCATCATAGGAGGCGATACCAGAGCGGGTGGCGAACCAGACCCGGCCGTCGGCACCTTGTGTGATGGCACGGACGTGGGCGCTCGGTAAGCCGTCGTGGACGGTGTAGCTGCGAACGTGGTATTCCTGAGCTGTAGCTTGCAGGGCCGCGAGCCACGGCAGCAGAAGACCGGCGAGGAGGCCGGTGCGCAACGTTGAGAGCACCGTCGAGCACACAGCTGAGCGAACCTCCGACCGGTTTCGCGGGTGCGCTGTCGACCGTCGTTGCGGCCGTCCGCACATTCGCGAGCCGCGAGGCGTCATAACCCTCGACTGCGCACGTGAAATCACAGCCTGGAGTGTACCAGTCCGTTGGGTGACGCACGGCGAAGTCCGCATAGCGAATGCCTGGAGTGTCCGATACCATCGGTGGCTGGGCGACCCTGCACTTGAAAATCCCACAGCAACTAAAGAAAGAGTCGCTATGAACGAGCGTGAGATTCAGTTCCGAGCGAAAGACACCCCGTTGCGCGATGACGTCCGCACCCTCGGCGCGCTGGTTGGAGAGGTGATCTGCGAGCAGTGTGGCGAAGAGTTGTTTGCTGCCGTCGAGGCCGCCCGTACCGCCGCGATTCGGCGTCGCGAGTCCCCAGCGTCCGGCGACGAGCTCGAGGCCTCCCTGGCCG
>JAJCXQ010000206.1 GCA_029263355.1 Acidobacteriota bacterium
CTGCGCGTCGGATCATGTAATCGTTCCGCAACTCTTCGTCAGTGGCGTCTTTAGGGATGTTGACGACCAGGTCGACCTTGCGGTCGCGAATAAGGTCGAGAGCATTCGGCGAGCTGCCCTCCAAGGGCCACTTCACCGGCGTCACGTCGAGGCCATGTTTCTCCATGAAGGCGGCGGTGCCGCGGGTGCCGTAGAACCGGACACCAGCTGCCGCGAGCTCGCGAGTGTTCTTGAGGAAGGCGGCCTTCGACTCGACGCTGCCGGTGGAGAGCAGGATGCTGCGAATCGGCAGCCGTAGGCCGACCGAGATCATCGCCTTGAGAAAGGCGTCCTCGAAGTCATGGCCAATACAGCCGACTTCACCAGTCGAAGCCATCTCGACGCCAAGGATAGGATCGGCCCCCTCCAATCGGGTAAAGGAGAACTGCGGCGCCTTGACCCCGACATAGTCGAGCTCGAGCGCCGAGACGTCGACCGCACGGATCGGTCGATTCATGATGATCCGGGTCGCCAGGTCGATGAAATTGACCCGGAAGACCTTTGAAACGAACGGGAACGACCGCGACGCGCGCAGATTACACTCGATCACCATGACGTCGTTGTCCCGCGCCATGAATTGGATGTTGAACGGTCCGTTGATCGACAACTCGCGAGCGATCTGAGTGCCGATGCGTCGAGCGCGGCGGATGGTCTCGATGTAGATACGCTGCGGCGGCAACACCAGGGTGGCATCGCCGGAGTGCACGCCAGCGTTCTCGATGTGCTCTGAGATAGCGTGGACCTGGATCTCGCCGTCCTTGGCCACCGCGTCGAGCTCAATCTCCTTGGCGCCGGTGATGAACTTGGAGATGACCGTCGGGTGTTCCGGAGAGACCTCCGCAGCCCGTTCGAGAACTTCCTGTAGGTCCTCTTCGTCCTCAGCGACGGCCATCGCCGCCCCGGAGAGCACATACGACGGTCGCACCAGGACTGGGTAACCCACCTTCTCGGCGAAGGCGATACCGTCTGCAAACGAGGTCACCTCATCCCACGGCGGCTGGTGGATCTCGAGCTCGTCACACAGCGAAGAAAACTTGTGCCGATCCTCGGCGCGATCGATGTCCTCTGGCCGCGTACCGAGGATCCGTAAGCCCGCCTTTTGGCAGCGTAGCGCCAAGTTGTTAGCGGTCTGACCACCGACCGAAACCACCATGCCGTAGAGTGATTCCTTGTCTTGGATCTCGAGTACGGTCTCGAACGAGATTTCGTCGAAGTACAGTTGGTCACACTCGTCGTAGTCGGTCGACACCGTCTCCGGGTTACAGTTCAACATCACCGTTCGATAACCCAACTCGGCGAGGGTGCGTACCGTGTTGACGCAGCACCAATCGAACTCCACCGAGCTACCGATGCGATAAGCCCCGGAGCCGACCACCAGCACCGACTGCGAGGCATCGTCGATGGCGTCGTCTTCGCTGCCGTGGTAGGTCAGATAGAGGGAGTTGGTGCGGGCCGGGTACTCGGCTGCCAGGGTGTCGATCTTCTTCACCCATGGGTGGATGTTCGCCGCCTTGCGCAGTCGGTGCACGGTGCTCTCGGAGAGCCCGACGAACTGCCCGATCTGACGATCGCAGAATCCAGCCTGTTTGGCCGTACGCAGCAGTTCGTCCGACAATTCTTCGCCTTTGACCCCTTGGAGCTGTTGCGCCAGCCGGGTAATCCCCTCGACGCGGGCGAGAAACCACGGGTCGATGCGGGTCAGACGATGCAGCTCCTCGAGACTCATCCCGGCTTGGACGGCACGTGCGATAGCGAAGACGCGCCGGTCGGTCGGTTCTGCGAGCTCGGTCTCCAGGCTATCGAATTCACCTTCGGCGATGGCGCCCTGGGCGCCAATGTCGAGCATGCGCAAGGCCTTCTGGAAGGCCTCTTCGAAGCTCCGCCCGATCGCCATGACCTCGCCGACCGACTTCATTCCGGAGCCGATTCGAGTCGACACCAGGCGAAATTTCTTCAGATCCCAACGCGGCACCTTGACGACGATGTAGTCGAGAGCTGGCTCGAAGCATGCGCGGGTGACTTCGGTCACTTTGTTGGGAATCTCGGCCAGAGAGTAGCCCAAGGCGAGCTTGGCAGCGACGAAGGCCAAGGGATATCCAGTGGCTTTCGACGCCAAGGCCGAACTGCGCGACAAGCGGGCGTTGACCTCGATAATGCGATAGTCGTCGGAGGCCGGATCAAGCCCATATTGGATGTTGCACTCGCCGACGATACCGAGGTGCCGAATCACCCGGGTCGCGATGGTCCGCAGTCGATGGTATTCGTGATCGGTGAGAGTCTGACTCGGAGCAACGACGATGGACTCACCGGTGTGAATGCCCATCGGGTCGAAGTTCTCCATGTTGCAGATGGTGGCGCAATTGTCGTAAGCGTCGCGCACCACCTCGTACTCGATTTCCTTCCAGCCGGTGAGACACTCCTCGATCAAGATCTGTTCGGCGTGGGCAAAAGCCCCGGTCGCACGCTCCTCGAGGGCCGGCCGGTCTTTGCAAATTCCTGAGCCGAGGCCGCCGAGGGCGTAAGCGATCCGTACCATTACCGGGTAGCCGATCTCGTCCGCCGCCGACAGCGCGTCGTCGACGTTGGTCACCGCCTTGCTGCGCGGCACTTTGGCGTCGATTTCGGCGAGCTGACGGTTGAACAGCTCGCGGTCCTCGGTATCGCGGATGGTCGATACCGGTGTACCGAGCACCGCGACCCCATGGCGCTGCAAGATGCCGGCCTCGTCGAGAGCGACGCCGCAATTCAGCGCCGTCTGGCCGCCGAAACCGAGCAGAATACCGTCCGGCCGCTCCTTCTCGATCACCTTCTCCACGAAGTAGGGTGAGACCGGTAAGAAGTAAACCTGGTCGGCGAGATCCTCGGAAGTTTGGATCGTGGCGATATTAGGGTTCACCAAAACCGTGGTGATGCCTTCTTCTTTGAGCGCTTTGATTGCCTGGCTGCCACTGTAATCGAACTCACCAGCCTGACCGATCTTGAGCGCCGAGCTGCCGAGGATCAAGACTTTTTTAGGTAGAGCGTTGCGGCTCTGCAAGGTGTCCGGGACGAGCGACGGTTTACCGTTGAAATCTGTTGGATTCACTGCAACATCTCCACAAAACGGGCGAAGAGGTCGGCGGTATCGGTGGGGCCGGGGGTGGCCTCGGGGTGAAACTGCACGCTGCGGGCCGGTTTCCAGTCGTGGCGGATACCTTCGTTGGTCCCGTCGTTGGCGTTAGTGAACCATTCACGCCAGCCGTCGGGCAGGGTGGCGCCGTTCACCGCATAACCGTGATTCTGGGACGTTACATAACAGCGCCGGGTACCGACCTCTAGGCAGGGCTGATTCTGCGATCGATGGCCAAATTTGAGTTTGTACGTATCGGCGCCAGCAGCCAGGGCCAGGATCTGGTTGCCGAGGCAAATACCGAAGATCGGAATCTTTTCGGCCAGTGCCCGCCGGACATGCTCAACGGTGCGGGAAGCCATCTTCGGATCCCCTGGTCCATTGGGCAGACAGATGCCGTCGAAGTCTTCGCGGAAGAAGTCGTAATCCCAAGGCACCCGCATCACCCGGGCGCCGGCACGGACGAAACTGCGGACGATATTGGCTTTGGCGCCGGTGTCGGGCATCACAATTCGGGGCCCATCGTCACCGTAATTGATCTGCTCGGGGGTGCTGACCTCGGCAACCAGATTCTCGAGGTTGGGATCGCGCCACGGGATGTCCTCACCGTCGGCGACGATTTTGCCGAGCATGGCGCCGCGATCACGTATCCGTTTGGCGACGGCTCGGGCGTCGATGCCGGCGAGGCCAGGGATGCCCTCAGATTCCATCCATTGATGGAGACTGCGTTCGGCCGACCAATGGGAGGTATCGGACGACAGGTTGACCACCACTAAACCGGCGGCCCAGATACGTTCCGACTCCAGGCCAGAGGGGAGGCCGAGGGCGTCGCGTCCCGCTCCCGGTACTCCGTAGTTTCCTGCATAGGGATAAGTAGCGACGAGGATTTGGCCGGCATACGACGGGTCGGTTAGCGTCTCCGGGTAGCCCACCATACCGGTGTTGAAAACCACTTCGCCGGCAGTTGGCGTTGGAGCGCCAAATAGGGTGCCGGCGTACTCCGACCCATCCTCGAGGATCAAGGTTCCACGACGTGGCATGAGATGTCCTTTGGGTTTGGGGATCCGATGGTGCGGGCCGTGGTTGCGGCGCGCCTTCGGGAGCGTATCCTGACACAAATTGTATCTGTCGAGACAAGATACCGTGCGAT
>JAJCXQ010000207.1 GCA_029263355.1 Acidobacteriota bacterium
CGGCCTGGAGGTGGTGCAGGCGTTCATCAACACTCTCGACGTCAAGTCCCAGTCGGACGAGTTGACGACCCCAGGTAAGCTCGCTGATTGGCTGTCGCGCAACTCCCTGCTGCCGACGGGGATCGAGCTCGACGCCAGTGATCTCAGCCGAGCCCAGGCCGTACGCTCTGGCCTGCGCGCCATGATGGTCGTCAACAGTGGTGGAAAACTGAAGGCTGACGCGGTCTCCGGTCTCGATCAGGCCGCGATTGGGGCGCGCGCCCAGGTCCGTTTCGATCGCGACGGCACGAGCCGTTTTGAGCTCATCTCCCGTGACTTCGACGCTGCCCTCGGTACCTTGCTCGGTATCGTCCACGTCGCTCGCTCGGATGGCAAATGGCCCGCATTCAAGCTCTGCGGACACCCCAAGTGCCGCCGCGCCTACTTCGACTTCACCAAAAACCTGAGTGGCCGCTGGTGTACTCAGCGTTGTGGTGGCAGAATTCGAGCGCAGGTCCACCGGCAAAGGAAGAAGAGGTAGTCGAGCGTCGTTCGAAGTATTTTTTGATTTTGATCCGCAAGGAGGAGACTTGTCATGACCACCGAACCGGCGCCCGATGCGACACCTCAGCCCTCTGGGAAGTTCGCCGAGTTAGAGAGAACCTGTTTTGTCATCATGCCCTTCGGCAAGAAGGAGGTCGGCGGCAAGGAAGTCGACTTCAATTTCATCTACAAAGAGATCTTCGAGCCAGCGATCGAAAGAGCGACGACACCTGAGAAGGGAAACCTGCTGCCAGCACGGACGGATATGGACGCGTTCTCGGGTTCAATCGACCAGGACATGTTCGAGTACATCATGTACAGCCGATTGGCTTTTGCCGATATCAGCGGTTTCAATCCGAACGTCTTCTACGAGATTGGCGCCCGTCACAGCGCGCAAGAATCCGGCACCGTGATCTTTCGCCAGACCGGGCACGCGATTCCTTTTGATATCAATTCGATCAAGATCTTCGAGTATGACTACGAGTCGGACGAGGGCGTCGAGGCGTCGCGAGACTTCATCACGACGGTACTGTCCAACACCTTGAAACGAAATCGCTTGGACAGCCCGGTGCGACTCGCATTGCGGGCACAATGGAGCGGTAGCTCAGGGTCTTCACCTGGGGGAGAATCTTCTCCGCAGGGAGCGTCGGCGCTGGCGGCGCCAGCACAGTCCGCCGGGAGTCCAGCGGCTCCTTGCCAGGCAGACACTTGGCGTAAGGCCGAGGTCGAGAAGTTCATGCGCGACGCTGAAGAGGCTATCCGGATCGACGATCTCGACATGGCGCGGGTCAACTACTGGGGGGCTCTGCGCTTTGATCCTTTGAACACCATCGCCCGGATGCGCCTTGGCCTGGTCCTGAAATCTCAAGGGAAAAACTACGAAGCGCTCGAAGAATTTGCCACCGTCACCAAGTTGGCCCCCAACTATGGCGAAGCTTGGAAGGAAAAAGGGGTCGTCGAAGGCCAGATCAGTCGCGTCATACCGGCGCGCAAAAGGCCGCGATGGCTTCCGGATGGTTTTGATTCCCTGACCCGAGCCACGATGCTGGTCCCCGGCGATTTCGACGCCTGGTCCTCCTTGGGTGGCGTGCTCAAGAACGTCCGCCAGGATCTGGCGGGCGCCCTGAAGATGTACTCCCACGCTGCGGAGATCTCGGATGGACACCCCTATCCACTGCTCAACGCGATGAAGCTAGAAGCTCTCCACACCGGAGAGCTCGACCTGGAGTCTGTGCGTGAACCATTGGAACGAGCCGAAGCGCTGAGGCTGGCTCAGGCGCGTACCACACCGCCAACGGACACCCCTTGGTGCTTCTTCGACCTGGCAGAGATCCAGCTCTACCAGGGCGAAACGCGCTCCTTTCTAGAGTTTGTCGAGCAAGGTGTTGCCTCATGCACCATGGATTGGCAACCCAAGACTTTTCGGGATTCGCTCAAGAACGTGTTCGTCGCCCAGGGCATCGAGTTTGAGGGTCTCACCGAGGGCATCGCGCGGCTCGAGCAAGCGATTGCAGACTTGGCATAACCTTCAGGGGCGAGAGACGGGGCGCGCCCGGCACCGAAGCGGAGTATGCCGAGCGCTTGATGGAGCTGACGGCCGGGCTGCGGACGAAAATTTTCGTCCGCAATGCCGGCGAGTTTGCGGGCAACCTGATCTGAGGTCGGGCTGCCCGCTCACTTGGAGGTTGGTCTCAGCTGGCTGCTTTGACCGAGAAGCCGACGGCGAGCTTCTCCCAATGCAGCATGACCATCGAGTCGTCGATGGCGAAGTCCATGCTCTCGACATGGTCGGCAGTCTTGGACTTGGCGGTCACCCGCAAGGCATCTTGTGCCTCGTCGTACTTGCCAGATCCCCATTGGTCGGCGACTTGGTTGAAGATGAAGTGCCATTCCTTCTCGCCCGGCACCGTGAACAGCCCGTAAGTGCCGGCCTTCAGCATCTCGCCCTCGATCTTGACATCGGCTGAAAACGTGATGGTCGTCGCCTCGTTGGCGCCGGTCCGCCAGACCTTGTCAAACGGTAC
>JAJCXQ010000208.1 GCA_029263355.1 Acidobacteriota bacterium
CACCACTGATCCAGTGGGTAAAAATCAACGTGTTGATAGCAACAATTAGGGCTGTCAGGCCAAACCAAAGATACTCACCGCAACGCCGATCTCGACGGAACAACTGCAGATGATAAAGACCGATCGCTGCATAGAGCAGCACCAGAATCGCCAAGGGTAGGTCTGCGTTCAGCTGTTCGACGCGCTGTAGATCAGCCTGGGTAGCGAGACGGTTTTGGTCACCGACCAGCCAACCGTCGCCAAGCACGCCTTCGAGCTCTTGCGAACGCTCAGGCATCCAGCTCCTCCAAGTCCGCCGCACCTCCACACGCAGCAGACTCGTAGAATCGACCGCCGTTCGAGGCACGGAAAACACCAATGGAGGAGGGTCTGCGATTTCAGTCGGTGGGCCGCTCCAGGCGCCGATCTTCTCACCACCGGAAAAAACCTCAAAGTCGCCGTAGTGAGAGTTGGTGATCAGCAAGGCAAGGCCCGAAGGAGCTAGATTCTTCTCCCAGCTCATGCCTAAATAGACTTCACGGCGTAACCAGAGAGATTGATCACTACCCGTCAGTTGGGTCGACACAGTATCGCCAGATCGTGGTAAAGCAGGCAGAGGCATTGCGGGCAGCGACACGCCACGCCAGACCACGGCATCTCCCGGCGTCGCTTCGTCACCGATCCGATAATGCCAACCGCCAGCGAGATCGATGATCCCCGGCCGGCTGACCTGAGCCGAAACAGGAGACGCGATCAGCAAGCCGATCGACACCAGCAGGGTTGACCCAAGCAGGGTTGACGCAAGCAGTGCTTTTCGATAATCCATCCGCTTACAAGGGCACATTCATTGCTCTAAAGCATCGAAGTGTACAGCACAGGGAGAGTGAACGGTACGCGGACCGCGAATCAACAGCCGCAACCGATCGATCAAAGCGGGCGGATCATCGACCACAGAGGATGACGTGCCAAAACTGCCCGGCCAACAGCCGACTCGATCCGTTGCAGCAGCTTGCCAGGCAAACCGCAAAGCCAGCGAGGTGCCCCTGCAAGAAGCACATTCGGTGGCCCCAAACCAAGCTCCGCTGCAAATTCTGGACGAGCCAGTCGGACTCTGCCTCCACCCACAACCAGGGCAATATCGGCTGGACCAGCGCGCAGAACCGCCTCGGCGCCGGTTTCTCCGCTGTCCGCCAACACCAGCAAATCGGCGTGATTTCCGACCGCAACACGTCCTCGACCGTCGAGACCAAAAACTTTGGCCGCGGCGGTCGTGACCATCGCCAAGACCTCGGGCGCCGTCGCGAGACCGGTTTCGACCGCTACTCGCATTTCGTCGAACAAGGTGGTAGACCCAGTCAAGGTGGAATCTGTCCCGAGGGCAATGTCTACTTGATCTTTGAGCTCTCGGATCGGAGCGGTTTGACCGTAGAGCCGAAGGTTCGACGCCGGGCACCACACTAGACTCGCCTGTGCCTGCGCCATCTGGCGAATCTGCCCTTGGGTCATCGCAATGCCATGCACAACGACGGTCCGCTCGGTGAGCATTCCGAGCTCTTGCAGCCGAGAGATCTCTCGATACGACGCTTCGTCGACGCCCTCGGCGGCGTGGATGATAAACGGCAGCTTACCGCTCGCCTTGAAGGCCCCAGCCGGATCGTCACCAAAATGTAGCGAGTGTGACCAGCCGTAGCGCCGCAAGACGTTGACCGGAAAGCCGGGGCGCAGCAGCACTCGACGCGGGAACGGATCATGATGCACCACCGTCGTGACACCGGAAATCAGATTCTTGAAGCCACCCCACAACAGTCGATCTGCCACCGATGCACGCAATGTCTCACGGACCGGAGATTGCTGCGGATCATGCACCGCTTCCGCGAAGTGAATAAGCGACTTGTAGAGCGGTTCGCCCAGATGGGGTAAGAGGTTGAGCGCCAGATGGTCGTGCGCGTTGATCAGACCCGGCACCGCTCGGAAGCCGCGCAAATCGAGCGTTCGTTCCCAACGACCCAAGCGCAGACCACGCCCCGAACCGACAATACGGTTGCGGCTGATCCGCAGGTCCTGCATCTGGTCTCCGTGCGTGCTCTCGCAGACCAGGTTCCTGAGGAGCAGCCTCACCGGACACCTGCGATCAATCGATGTACCCCAGGGACTTTAGCTGCTCCAGGTCCTCCGGAGATGCAGCCTGCATCAACGGTGTCGGCGGCTCCTTGGGGAAACGGCTTTCCCAGTCTGCGAGAGCTCGACGTAACTCCCCCGCAACCGCAGGTTGACTACGCAATCGATTGGTTCGCCTGCCGTTCTCGGCGCCCCCAACGGCTTGCAGTTCGAACTCATCAAATCCCAGGTGTCGACGCCGATTTTCGATCAACTTCCACTGTCGCGAGTAGACCGCTATTTTGGCCCTCTGGCGATATTCGGTTTCAGCGACAAAAACCTCAGGGATCGACACCTCACCTGCTTCGCCGAGTACCCAGGGGAGCACGGAAACCCCTTGCGCCGCCCGCGGGACAGGAAGCTCGAGGTATTCCAGTACCGTCGGCATGAGATCAAGCAAACGCACGTTCTGAGTCACTTCGCGGGATTCCAAGCGGGAGGGGTGAAAGAGAATCAGCGGGACGCGCAAATTCGATTCGTAGAGAACACTGCCATGCCCACGCGAGTAACGGACGTTGGGGTGATCGTCGAGTCCCTCGCCATGGTCACTCAAGATGATGAACAACGTGTTACGCAGTCGTGGCTCTGCCAACCATCCATCGACGAATGTTCCAACATCGGCCGAGGCTTGACGCACCG
>JAJCXQ010000209.1 GCA_029263355.1 Acidobacteriota bacterium
CTGAGCTGTGGGTCGGCGGGTTGGATGTCCCTCGTCATAAGCGTGGAGTGCGTGATTTGTATGCGTTACTTGTTGATCAACTCTGCCGCCAGCTTGGATGGCGGAGTGTCCGGGGTGATCGGCGGTGAATTCTCGAGATCCTCACGGATCAACAGATCCAAGAAAAGGTCGCGCACCCCGGCCTTGCCGCCTAGGTGAAAGACCTTGTTCACATCTCCAGGAGTCAGCTGGATCCCGGTCATGTAACGTAGATATTGACAGAAGATTCGGGCCCGAGACCGAAATGAGACGATCAAGATTAGCAGCAGAACACCAGCAATACCTGCCAACATTAGCTCGAGAGGTTCCAACATGTGCATCCCTTCCTATGGTCTTGCGTACAATACGGAGACGTCTCGACCAACCAGACCGAGAACGCGTCAACAGGTTGCACGAGCCCAAAAATCACAGCAAGAGCGCAGACTATCAGACGGCCATAACCAGTGGGAGCGGCCGTTCGATGGCTCAGCACGGATCTTGCACCATGGATTATGATCATGAAGATTCTTACCGACACTTTTGGCAACGTGGGTGGGTTCAACAGGCCGGCTGCGGGTCGTTCGGTGGCCCAATGGCTGGTTGGCGTGACCATCGTAGGGGTGTTGGCGGGGCTGGGCTCTAGCGCCGCGGCGCAAGAAGTGCAGCCGATCGAGGGCACCCTTAAACCGGCCGCGCCGGATGAAAAAGAGGAGACGGCCCAGCCCTATCGGGAAGCCGAGGTGGCTACCGCACGCATGGCACAGGCCGGCCGTCCCGGGCACCGCAGCGTACGCAGCGTCCGGGTTCTGGTCAAAGACGGTGGGCGCATGGATTGGTCGCAGCAAGGCGATTGGATCGCCTTCGACCGGGCCGAGTCGGATTTCTACCATATCTACAAGATGCGGCCCGACGGCAGCCGTGAGACCTGCGTGACGTGTGATCAATGGGATTTCCGCAAAACCAACTCGCTGAGCCCAGCCTGGCATCCCTCAGGAGAGCACCTGGTTTTTCAAGTCCAGGAGCACGCCAACAAGCTGCAACTCGACACCCTGCGTCTCACCACACCGCATCGTGGTCTACACAGTGAGATCTGGGTCATCTCGGCAGATGGCAAAAGCCCTTTCAAACTCACCCAGACTCGGGAGCGTGGCGCCGCGGTTCTCGACCCCCATTTTTCTCACGAGGCATCGAAGTTGGTGTGGAGTCAGCGGGTCGTGAGCCTCGGTCGATGGGGCGAATGGGAGCCACACGTCGCCGAATTCAAGATCAAACGCGGGGTGCCGCGGATCAGCAAAGTCAAGAACTACCAGCCCAGCCTGAAGAAGGGATTTGTGGTTGCTCATGGGTTCACTCCCAACGATCGCGGGTTGTTGATCTCGGGCACGCCACTGACCGGCGGTGGGCGCGATATCTTCGAGCTCGATCTCGAGACTGGCGTCGCTGAGCCCCTCACGACCACCCCGCACGATCTCGACGAGCTGGTGTTCGCCTTGCCCCGTGCTGACGGCGTCGTTTGGGTCTCGAATCGCAACATCGAACGTCCCTCCGATCGTGTGTTGCCGCGTCAAAGCGACGTCTGGTACATGTCGGCGAGCAAACGTCGACAAGAGCGCCTGACCTTCTTCAACGATCCGCAATCCGACCACTATCTGGGTGAGGCTTTGATCGATGATCTGGCTTGGAGCCCGGAAGGCGACAAGCTCCTGGTGCACGTGATTACCGGTGGGGCTCCGGGTACCGACTCGGTTGACCAGGCCATTTACATTGTCGAGTTCGACGGTGCCTTCGGGACTTGACGCGAGCCTGAGATAAGATCGGCGTCCTCTACAGGGGACGAACGACCGCGAGGAGTGGACGGAATGCCTGTTTCAGACAGCACGACGCTTTCAGACAGTGTACCGATGGCGCCGGCTGTGACCGAGTTGGACGCTAGCAAGATCGAGCGAACGCGTCGTCGGATGTTGAACCCGTTTTTGATGCGGGGTTTCATGCTGATGAAGCTTCCCCTCGCTCTCTTTGCCGGGTTACGTCTGACCGTATTGGATGCTGACCGATGCCAGACCACGGTGCCCTATGGCTGGCGCAGTACCAATCCCTTCCGTTCGATCTACTTCGCCGCCCAATCCATGGCGGCAGAGCTTTCGACCGGTGCCCTGGCGAAGCTGGCCGTTGAGCAAGCACCAACCTCGGTAGCGATGTTGATCACCGGACTCGAGGCCAGTTTTGGCAAGAAAGCATCTGCCCAGGCCACCTTCACCTGCGAGGAAGGGTCCAAGATCTTTGCCGCGGTGCGGGAGACCCTCGCCACCGGTGAGGCAGCGACCGCCCGGGTCGAGACGGTGGGCCGGATGCCGGACGGCACGGAAGTGTCGCGGTTCGTCTTCACCTGGTCTTTCAAGCGTCGGGCATAAGCCGCTCGCTAGTACCGTAGGCGATCATCGCGCGGTGTACGCGGCACTTTGTGCCAGGGTCACGGAACCTTTCCGACTCCGGTTTCGTTAGTCGAGCCAGGAGGACCCCGATATGACCGCCGCCTTGCAAGATCTTCGTCTGGCCCTGCGTCTGATGGCCCGCAAACCGTTGGTGACGGCGATGGCGATCGTCTCGTTGGCGCTCGGCATTGGCGTCAACAGCTCAATTTTCACCGTGCTCAATGCGGTGTTGTTCCGGGATCTACCGATCACGGCGCCCGAAGAGGTGGTTGAGGTTTACACCACGTCCAGCGACGGCTTCCTGTACTCCACCTCATCGGTACCGGACTATCTCGACTACCGTGACCAGAGTGACGTCTTCACCGGTCTCGCCGCCCGTCGTACTTATCCCGTGAGCTACGACAATGGTGAGAGTACCGATCTGGTGCTGGGAGAGCTGGTCAGTGGCAACTACTTCGAGGTGTTGGGTGTCGAGGCGCAACACGGCCGGATGCTCCTACCCGAAGAAGGGGCGATTCCAGGGGCCAAGCCGGTGGTGGTGCTGGGCTCGGAATTCTGGAAGGCGCGATTCGGTAGTGATCCGGAGGTCCTTGGCCGGACTTTGAGGCTCAATGGGCAAGATCTCGAGGTGATCGGGGTGGCTCCGGACAACTTCAAGGGCGCCCAGCCTGCTTTGCGTATGGACCTATGGCTGCCCCTCGGGATGAACGATCTGCTGGCTGAGCGCCCGGTGCTCGAGCGTCGCGGTAGCCGTAGCCTGCTGCTCACCGGTCGACTCCGCCCCGGCGTCACACTCGAGCAGGCAGAAAGCCAGCTCGACACCATCGCGGGGCGGCTGGCTCAGGAGTATCCCGACACCAACGAAGACCGCAGTGTCTCGATTGTTCCGAGTCGTGAGG
Source organism: Acidobacteriota bacterium (assembly GCA_029263355.1). Lineage (GTDB taxonomy): Bacteria > Acidobacteriota > Thermoanaerobaculia > Multivoradales > J023 > JAAELT01. Next base: position 3,350 of record JAJCXQ010000209.1, read on the forward strand.
TGGTGATCAATCCCGGGTTTGATGGTTCGGTGAAGGGTGTCGCCGGGCTGCTGATGGTGGTGGTTGGTCTGGTGCTGTTGATCGCCTGTTCCAACATCGCCAACCTCTTCCTAGCGCGGGCCTCGGATCGTCGCCGGGAGTTGGCGGTACGGCTCGCATTGGGTTCCGGGCGTGGGCGGCTGATTCGGCAATTGTTGACTGAGAGCCTGCTGGTCGCGTTTTCCGGTGGCCTGCTGAGTCTGCTCTTCGCCAATTGGGCGGCACAGGGCCTGCTCAGCTTCCGACCTCCCATTCCAGTCCCGATCTCCCTCGATCTCGGCATCGACTTTCGGGTGATCGGATTCACCCTGATGCTGGCGACGGTGACCGGGATTCTGTGTGGGTTGGCGCCAGCGCTGAAGGCTTCGAAACCCGACCTGATCCCGGCTCTCAAAGGCAGCGATATCACCGTCGGCAAAGATTATCGGCGGTTCGGGCTACGTAACCTGCTGGTGGTGGGCCAAGTGATGGTGTCGACGTTGCTCTTGATTGGCTCCGGGTTATTCATCCGCAGCTTGATGAATGCCCAAGCGATCGACCCGGGTTTTACTCTCCGTCAGGGGGTGGCCGTGACGTTGATGCCACAGCTCGGTGGTGCGTACTCGAACGAAGAGGCGGCACTGCTCTACCGCGATCTGGTCGAACGCGCCGGTACCTTGCCCGGAGTGCGGCAGGTTGCCCTGGCCGAGTTTTTACCCCTCGGCATGGCGATCTCGAATCGCAGTGTGTACATCGACGGCCAAGAGGTTGAAGAAGGGGTCGATCCGCCGGCGATCGACACCATGGCGATCGGCTCTGGCTACTTCGAAACCCTGGGCATCCCCTTGGTGCGGGGTCGCGACTTCACGGAGCGGGACGACGCCGAGGCCCCGGGGGCGGTGATCATCAACGAAACCATGGCGCGGACCAGCTGGCCTGGCGAGGACCCGATGGGCAAGCGCCTGCGCTTCGCCGACGCCGAGGATGCCCCGGTCTTCGAGGTTGTCGGCGTTGCCCGCGACGGCAAGTACCGCACCCTCGGAGAGGATCCGCGGCCCTACCTCTACACCTCGTTTCCGCAAAGGAACGACTTCATGCTGACGTTGATCGTCGCCGCCCCGGAGGAGGCTGGCGCCGAGCCGATGGTGCGGCAGCTGTTGAAAGAGATCGACCCCCACTTGCCGATTTTCGACATCAAGACCGTCAGCGAGCATCTCGAGATCATGCTTTTTGCTCCCCGCATGGGGGCCGGGCTGCTCGCCGGTATGGGGCTGCTCGGACTGTTGCTGGCCGCGGTAGGCCTCTACGGTGTCGTCGCCATTTCGGTGGCCAGGCGCACCCGCGAGATCGGCGTCCGCATGGCCCTGGGCGCCGGTCGGGGTGACGTCTTGCAGATGGTGGTGCGGGAAGGTATGGTGCTGGTGGCCATCGGGGCGGCACTCGGCATCGTTTTGGCTCTGGCCGGGACCCGCGCCTTGAGCAGCCTGCTTTATGGCATCAGCGCCAGCGACCCCGTCACCTACGTGACGGTGCCGTTGTTCCTGCTCAGCGTTGCCTGGTTGGCCAACTTTCTCCCCGCCCGTCGAGCCACCGGGATCGATCCGATCCGGGCTTTGCGTTACGACTGACGGTGGGTTCCAGCTCAGCCGAACATGGGGTCGTCGTCGTTCTCGACGAAGAACTGTTTCTCGGCTGGGGTGGCGGCGCTGATCGCTGGCAGCGAGGTGGCGACGATGGCCTGGATGCTGGCGGCGTGGCGCTCTTCGACCAGGCTCAGCAGGTGGACAACGGCCTCGAAGTCGCGCACCACCATCTCCTCTTTGCCCGGCGAGTCGATCAGCAGCAGGCCCGGGTGGGCGCCGTGTTCCAGGTCTTCGGCGGTGGCGATCGCCATCCCTAGGTAGAAGGCCAGCACGAAACGCACCTTCTCACCCGGGCTGAGCTCTTCGAAGCTGTAGTCCTTGCCGTTCTGGCGGATCTGGGGCTTGAGTTGATGGTCGAAGGTGATGTCTTCGAGACCAGGGAAGCCGATGGTGGTGCAGTACTCTTGCACCCGTCGCGCAAACTCCCGCTTGAGGCGCTCGTTGGTTTCGGCGTCGAGAGTTCGCAGATGGCTGACGACGGCGTCGAGTATTTGCTTGCGGCGCAGCATCTGGCGCATGGTGGAGTCGTCGCCGTCCTCCGACACCAGGCGGGTAGCGCTGTCGCGTTGGGCCTCGAGGCGACCAAGGTAGCGGGTCTCGAGCTCGATCTCGCGGTCGATCTCGACGGTGTTTTGGTGGGCGGCGCGCAACTGGGCTTGCAGATGACTTTTGAGCTGGGTGCTTTGTTGGGTACGGAAATCGAGCTCGTCGAGATTCGCCCGGCGGTCGTCGATCCGTTTGCGCTGGGTGATCATGGAGGCGCGGGCGTCTTCCAAGCGGCGCTCGGCGATCGGTAGGAACGCTTCGTCGTCAACTTCAGCGGGGAGATCCTCGTGACACAGCAGGCATTGACCGTCAGCCGATTGCTGGTGCCGGCGGCGCTCGGCGATGCGGGTTTCACAAACCGGGCAGCGATCGGGGTGGATCGCCGACAACGCTCGGTGGCTGGCCAATGCGGCTTCGAGCTCGCTGGCTTCGTGCTGCATCTGTCGCATCTCGATTTCGGCGGCATTCAGATGACTGGCGGCCTGTTGGCGGATGTTGTCGAACGCCACTAGCTTTTCGGTGATCTCTTTCAGTTGCTGATCGAGGTCCTTGGTCGTTGCGCGCACAAAGGCGGCAGTGCGCTCCACCTTGAGCTCATCAACGTAACGCTCCAGTTTGTCGATCTCACCGTTGAGGGTAGCGAGGTCCGGCAGCTCGAAGGATTCTTCCAGGCGTCGGTGGTAACGTTCCTCTTTCGCGAGTTGATTCTCGAGGTGAGCGCGCCGCGCCTCGACGGCGAAGAAGGCATCGATACCGCGCACTCCGAGCAGCATGCCAACCACCTTCATGTACAGGTTGCCGTAGGGGATGCCGTCGGTGATCAGGGCGTTGTAGCCAAGGTCTTGGTTGATGTACATACCGCGAAAGTAGGCGCGGTATGAGGTGGTGGAGTCGAGCAGGGCGTCGGAATCCTTGCGCGAAGCTTTTTGAGTGCCCATCAATGGCCGCAACCCGAAGGCGCCGTTGAAGAATGCCTCGAGCTCGTGCTGCATCTGCTTGGTGTTGCGGAATTCGAGCAGCACCTCAGCGCCATGGAGTGGGTCGAGCTCGGTTCCAGCGGGGTCGTGGTGGGCCGCGGTGTCCAGGCGCACGAGTCGACCTTTCGGTCGCCGCCTCTTGTCGACCACAATCGCGTGCCGTACGCCGCTGAGCTGGAAGAACAGCTCGACCTCTGAGATCCAAGCGTCAACGTCTTTCTTGAGCTCGTTGCGGCCGGTCAAGCAGAAGTGGATGAGCTTGAGAACTGAGGACTTCCCTTTGTCGTTGCCGGCCCGTAGCACATTGACTCCCGGGTGGAATCCGAAGTCGCCACTCTTCACACCGTTGAAACGTAGGCGCTGCAGGGTGAGTTGAGTGCGGTGTTTGGGCTGCACCTCCAAGGTCGGCTCGAGGCCTTTCATGCAGGCGCGAAACTCCTCCAAGGAGAAATCGCGCAGCGATGGACGCAGGGCGACGTGCAGGCGGTCAAGCGCGGTCAGACGGTCGAGCGCGGTCATAGAGGCTCCAGAAACGTTGCCTGAAAGAGGTGAGCGATCAAATCGTCTTCGACGTCCAATTGTTCCGCCACCTGATAGGCGGCAAGCCGTGATCCCGCGTCTTCCAAGTAGGAGGTGAGGTGTCCTGGGTTGATCAAGAGTTGACGAGGCAGGGTGGCGTTCAACAGGGCGCAGCGCTGGCGGGCGGGAGTCCGTCCGGCAGATCCCGAGGAGCTCGAGGTGACCGTGGTCTCAAGCCAATTGGCGGTTTGCTCGGTGAGCTCGTAGCGCGATTCGTCAGGCGCCGAGAGAGATACTGTGAGCAGATCGCGGCAGCTCAGATAAGCCAGGATGTCGTCCCAACGTTTCCAGGTGCTGGACTCGAAGGAGTATGCAATCAAGCGGCGGTGGCGGGTGGGTCGCGATAGACCCAGCAACTGTCGAATGCGAGCCGGTAGGTCCGGCGGTGTGTCTCGTTCGCTCAGCTCGCGACTGCGGACTTGATCCATCAGTACATAGGCGAGGCTGGCCGGATTCCGCACCAGGTGATCGAGATGCTGCAGTTGACGCTCGGTGTCGATGTACCAGCGTCCGTCGGGTTGCGCTCCCAGTTGGTGCACAATCGTCAACACACGAAGGGCATCGTGTGCGACAGGGCTCTTGTGCCCGATCATCGGAGTCCAGTCCATCGAGTTTTTTCAGCTGAAGATCGTAGCGTCGGATTCGAGTGAGCAGGGAACCGACGATTATACGATGGACGCTAGGCACTCGTTGCGCTTTCCACCCGTCGCAAAAGAAAAAGGCCCCGGGTTCTCCCGGGGCCTTCGCATCATCTAGCGATGCTGCGCATCAAATGCGATGCCCGCTTCTTAGAGGCAGACGCGAGTCGAGGGCTTACCGCCCGAGCAGCCGTTGCAGCAGTTACCGCAAGGCGAGCCCGCAGGATCGCAAGAGCCGGTGGCCCCATTGTCGGTGCAAGTGATCGACAGATTGGTGTATGCGGAGAAAGCGTGGACCCCCGCGAAGAGAGTTGTCGCGCTCGGCGCGGCGCCGGTAGTGCAGCTCTCGTTCGAAGTCGCGGTGAAGCTGCCACACTCGTTGTTGGTGCTGTTAGGGTTGACGTCCGCATCGGCGCCGAAGCGTAGGTAGAGGTCAGCGTCACCGTTGTTGCAGGTGGTGCTGCAGGTCACCGTGTGACCGGCGGCCACGCTGAGGGTGTACTGCTGGATATTGTCCGTGGTGGCATCCTGGTTGCCCAGCGCCACGCCGTCGGTCAAAGCGATCGGCGGGTTGGGTGGATCCGGCGGATCGTTCGGCACGCCGACGGCGTCCCAGGCGAGGTGGACCGCGGCGGTGTGGGTGCCACCGAAGATATCAGCCGTGCAGTAGCGAGCCAGGGCGAAGGTTGCGCCCGGAGTCAAACAGTTGCCAGCGTTGGCGGCGTAGAAAATGTCCGCGGCGGCGTCGAAGCCGATCGAGGGAACAACCACCGAGGTTTTGCCGCGGGGATGTGTGCCGCCGTCGACGAGGAGCTGGAAGGCCAAGTTGGCGATGCCCGAGTTGCCGTGGACGCCGCAGGCGTCATTGGTGTTCGACGCCGTGCAGGAGCCCGGGTAGAGGCGCTCGGGGTAGTAGCCCTTGGAGTAGCCGTCCAGAGCGGGGTCGTGCATGTAGCGTAGAGCATCACCCGGTGTGCCCGGGGTGGTGATGTCCTCGCCGATCTTCCAGATGTCGAGGCCAGTGGCGCCTGTCTGGCGGTCGACCAAGGCGCCGAAGATGTCCGACCAGGCTTCGTTGAGCGCCCCCGACTCGTTGGCGTAGATCAGGCCCGAGGTTTTCTCGGTCACACCATGGGTGAGCTCGTGGGCAACCACATCAGCGTCCTCCGACAGCGGGCCGAAATTGACACCGTCCCCGTCGCCGTACCACATCTGGTCTTGGTCCCAGTAGGCATTGTTGAGGTTGCGATCGAAATGAACATTTGAGACCAGGGTCATACCGGCATCGTCGATCGAGTCCCGGCCGTGGTTGTTGAAGTAGTAGTCGTAGGTGGCGATGGCGAAATTGTGGGCCGCTTCGACGGGCGTATCAGAAGGCAAGCTGATCGTGTTGGGGTCAGTCGAGACCACGGTGCAGTTCTTTTTCTTCTGGTTGCAGTCCCGGGTCTCGAGATCTCGGGCGTGCTTGATCTGCGGGTGGCGAGCGACCATTCTTCCGGTCTCGGCATCGGCGAAGACGATATCGCGGTGGGGGCCCCGCTCACTGCGATAAGCGATGGTCACCTGCCAAGCGAGGTAACCTTCGCCGTCGCTACCAAGAACGTAAGTTAGCTCGGGGCGAGTCAGCTGCTGGATCTTCGTGTTGGGGTTGCCGAGGGCGATTTCGACGGCGGTCAAGCCGTCGAGACTCGGCATCACAGGCAGATTCTTGCCGCTCACGAATTCGCCGTTGACACCGAAGATCTTGCCGTCAGCGTGGGCGTGGAGAGCCATACCCGCGCCAGCCACCGGCAGACCGTTGAGGCGCTGCGTGAAGCGTACGTGGACGGCTCCGACCTCGTCGGTGTGGACTCCGGTGGCCACCATCTCTTCGTTGCCGGCCGCATCGAAGTTGTTCATCACGATGCCCTGAAGGGCGTTGCGGGCGGACTCGCTGAGGCCGCCAGCGCTCTTCAAACTGCTGAGGTTGCCCATGTCGCCGCTGACGATTTTTGAGCTGCCGGCGGCGCCGGCCAGAGTGGGTAGAAGAAGGACGACCAGAGTCGCGATGAGTATTCGATACTTCAGCATGTTGCAGTTCTCCATTGAGTTATGGTTTCGGGCCTAGGACGGAATCTGTGAGAGGGTCTCTGCGGGGTCACAGCAGTCTGAAGGCGCCTACACTTCCCCCGCCTGGCCGGGGTTGGGCCTTCGACAGGTCTGAATCTCCTTGGGATGGGATTCGAGGCTTGAGCTGGTTCGGTGATACATCACCTGGGATATGTATAAAGGGTCCCGGACGGGGTCGAAAAATAGGTGTTTGGTGAAGAAAGGCAGAATTTGGCGAAAATACTCGAATGTCGACAAGTGCATCGGCGCTTTGGCAAGGCAGGCTAGGAGCCTGTTGCGCATAGCAGCAGACTCGTAGTCCGGATGAGTTAGGCCAGAAAGTCGAGCCGTAGGCTCGAGTTTCAGGGCGCTAGCCTGCCGCGAGGGCCAGCGGGACGGCGGCGTTTACAAACCGACTACGTTACGGAATGGCCTGATTCCCGGGAAAGGCAGGATCGTCGCGGAAGGGTTCGAACAGTGGCTCGGTGGCCAGGTCCGTGTCGATGAAACCCGCGTCGACGAAACCCACGTCACGGGCTTTTCCGAGAAGTTGCAGCGTCCTGTCGCGATCACCCCGTGCGGCGTAGGCACGCGCCAAGTCGTAGATCACTCGGCCGTCCTCCGGCGCCCGCAGCCACGCCCGCAGCAGGTGGGCGGTCGCTTCACCCATGTTGCCACCTTCGTCCACCAACTTGCGTCCGGCGTAGGCCAGGGCCTCGGCCATCGGCCACGGTGAACTGCGCGCGAAGGGCCAGGAGCTATCCGAGACCTTCTGGAGCCGTGCTTCCAGGTCCCTGGCGTCGACCCCGGACCCGGTGAGCGCCGCCACCTCGGAGCTCACCGCATGGAGCGTCCGCAAATCTTCCGGCACCGCGTCAAGCGCGTCGCTAAGGGCCGAAATCTGGGTCCCGACGTCACCTCGCTCGCCCGCCTTCTGGCTATCCCGGAAGCTCCTCGCCCCGGCCCTTGCTCTCTCGGCCGCGGCAAGGAAGCGCTGCTGCAAGGCGCCAGCGGGGTCGCCAGCCAGAAGCGGCTCGCTGCCTGCGCCGTAGAGCTTCTCGGCGACCCGACCCTGGGTGACGTCGAGCAGGTAGCGAGGGGCCGAAAACTCGAGGTAGGGCTTGTCGTCGGTCAAGCTGCTTGCGGTCTGCAGCCACGAGGCCATGTCCTCGTCGTCACCGACGTAGTGATTGGCGAGCTGCAGCGGATGGGTGATGTAGACCTGCTCCATGACCTGTTGGAGCGTTGGCTGGGAGAAGCTGAAGTAAAGCCCCTCGACATCGATCGCGAGCGGCTCGGTCGAGGCCAGGAAGAGGTAGTCGTCGAGCGCCATCTCCCAGACTTGGACGTACCCGAAAACCTCCTCCAGGGTGTGCAGCACCGCGGCGAAGTTGGCGGGGGCCATCGAGTAGCCGTGGAGCCACTGGGCGTGGATGCCGCCAGGCGCCAGCCGGCTTTTCGAAAGCTCGAAGAACTCAGCTGTGAAGAGGTTGGCGATGCCGCTGATCCAGGGGTTGCTCGGCTCCGAGACGATGACGTCGTAACGACGATCCGAGAGCAGCAGGAAGTTGCGGCCATCAGCACGATGGAGCTCGGTGCGCGGATCGTCCAGGGGGGCGCGGCTGAACGGGTCGAAGAGGCGGCTGGCGTCGACCACCCCGCCAGAGATCTCGGCGACGTCGAGACGGTCGACGCCTGCGGCCAGGATCGCACCCGCACTGACCCCCGAGCCCAGGCCGATCAGGCAGACCTCACGTGCGGCCGGGCGCTGCAGCATCGGCAGCACCCCGATCAGGGTCTGGGTCAACATGTCGTCGTCCAGGGTCGAGGCGTCGGCCTTGCCGTTGACTGACAGGCTGACCTCGCCTCGCCGCGAGCGCTCCACCGACACGGTGGCGTCGATGCCCTCGCGGTAGAAGACCAGGTCCCAATCCGAGCCGCCCGACGGTCGGCCGAGGTAGGGTCCTGAGGTCATCAGCTCCCGCGACCAGGGCTCAGTGACGCTGATGGCCAACGCCGCGATTAGCCAGGCGCCGCCCAGCAGGGCGTAACGCGTCGTCTTGCGTGACGCCTTCTTGTGCGGTGTTTGCGCCAGCAGGAAGCAGCTGCCGACCAGGAGGTTGAGGGCGGAAGCGAGGTAGATCGTGCGCTCCATGCCGACGGTGTCGAGGGGGATCAGCACGAAGCCGGCCAGCGCCGCACCGAGAATCGTGCCGGCGGTGTTTGCGGCGTAAACGTCGCCGACGCTGCGTCCGGTTTTCTCCGGCGACGGGTCGTAGATCCTGCAGACCAGGGGCAGGAGCGCCCCCATGCACAGGGTCGGAAGGATCAGGAGACTGAAGACCCAGGCCGCTTCCAAGAATAGGACGCTACCAAAGTCTGCACCCTCGGCTGAGGCAGCTCGCGCCACCACCTTCGGCAGCTCGCCGAAGAGCGGCACCACGAAGAGAGCGGAAAGGGCGATCAACCCCTGCAGCCCCCCGGCCACCGCCAACGGCTGCCGCAATCGGTCGACCCAGCGGGTCATCATCAGGCTGCCGCCAGCGAGGCCGAAGATATAGCAGCTGACGATGGTGCTGAAGGAGTAGGTCGAAGAGCCCATCGACAGGATCAGCGCCCGCGTCCAGGCGACTTGGTAGGCCATGGCAGCAAATCCCGACAGACCGTAGAGCAGGAGAATCGTCCGCCCGCTGAGGCCTGCTGGCAGAGTCTCTCGGGCTTCCCTCTTTCTCCTTTTCTTGGCCTTCTTCGTGCTCTTCTTGGGTTCGCCGGGAGGGGGACCCATGGGGCCCTCCTCGGGCCTGGCTGCC
>JAJCXQ010000210.1 GCA_029263355.1 Acidobacteriota bacterium
TGGATCCTCACTGCCGTCGTGGCCGGCGGCAGCTCAGCCACGGCTCGCCAGCCACCTCGAGGCGAAATCAGCACACGCCGCGGGACGTGACGCCAAATTCCATCGATTCCTTTGGCCTCGATTCGGATCTGACGGACGGCCGCTTCATCAACTGAAGGCTCGAGATCGACGACGAGATAGCGATCATCAGCCACCGTCGCTGGCAGATCGATCACGACCAGCGACCACCCATTGGAAGCCAGCGAGGGCGGGAGACCAAGATCGATCACCGGCAACTCGTCGAGAAGTCGGCCGACCAGGTGAGCCGTAAAACCTCGCGCCCGTTTGGAGAATCGGCCGATGAACGCGCGTTCGACAGTCTCGAGAACAATGATCTCGGCACGGGCGAACTCGTCGACGATCGACGTCAATCTCTCTTTGGGCAGCCCACTCCACGCGATCCAGGTACTTTCCGCGAGGTAGGACGGCAGGATCCCGAACAACTCGTTTCCAAACGAGTCGTAGATCACCAGCACCCGAGATCCAAACAAAGCGTCTTCCCCCGTCGTCGAAAGACGACTCGGCTTTGCCATCGGTTCGGACGCCGGCACGGCCGCCCCCTCGACCCGGACGTTGCGCCGGACACCGTACCGGATCCCACGCTCCCAGGTCGGAAGACCGACTCTTTGCGCCAAGTCGCCGCGGCGAAGATCCGGTTGCGCCGTGATCACGCCTTCGTCCCAAAGGGTCGGATCCAGCACATCGACAATCAGGCGAGAGGCCTCCAGCACGCTCCGGCTTGTCCAATGAGTATCCTGAGGCCAGTAGACCTCTCCGTCAGCTGTCGCCTTCAACCTCTCCAGTGCCTGCCACAGGTCGATGTAACCCGGGAGCTCCGCCGACTGGAGCAAAGCTCGAATTCTTTGGCGCGACTCGAGACCAGGCTGGGCGAGAGGCTCGGAAGGTCCGAGACGCTCGGGGTAAATTGCATCCTTGTTGGGAGCCACCACCAAAACAAGGCGTCGACCGGAAGCCTGCAAGATTCGAGAGACTCTTCGGATGGTCTCGACAGACTGCCGCGCCGCGGCCGGTCGCCGAGGCCCAAGGACGGATTGCCGGTGGAAAAGCCAGCCCTCCGCGCCGAGTAACACCGAGGGATTGGGGCTATCGCCAAGAACGTTGATGTCGAGCCAAGCTTTGAGAGCCAAAGCCTCGACTCGAAGAGGCACACGGTCGCCGAAGCTGGCCGCGAGCCGAGAAGTGAGCTCCGGGTCGGTCAGTCCACCGATCGACAGTTCCGGTAGCGATGTCGCGGAACGCTTTTCGAGCGCCGCAAAACCACTCTCGACGCCCAACCCGATCAGGACCAACGGGATGGCCAACCAGGTGATGAAGGCCGCGACGACAAAGGTCTTACCCAGCCGACTCATGCCCAGAGTATGACGCAACATCGCGCTCGGAATCAGCTCGCCCTCTCATTGGAGGCTGATCGTGGTGATCGCCGACTCGTTCGCGCTGCTGAAGGATGCCGCCGCGCCTGTCACAGGCCATCATAATCGATCCTTAGACACCATAAACTTGATTTTATTGATTTTGTTATTGATTTAATGAAGCTTCACGGACTATACTCTCTACTGCCGGGGCGAATGGACGCTTCGGTAGCCCGGAGGACACATGGACATCTCCAAAGCCAAATGTAATAGCTGTGGACAGCCCATGGAGATCAAACGCCTCGAGTGCTCACCGTGTGGGGTCTCCACCGAGGGGGAATTCGAAGTACCACCTCTCGCTCGCTTGTCAGACGAGGACCAGGTCTTCGTCCACGCATTCGTACGCCATCACGGCTCGATCAAGAAGATGGAGAAGCTCCTCGGTATCAGCTATCCGACCGTCAAGAATCGATTACGGGCCATTACCACCGCCCTCGACGCCAACTTCGAAGCGCCCTCGGCCAACACCAAAGTGTTGCAAGCCTTGGCCGCTGGTGAGCTCAGCGTCGAAGCGGCACTAGACAAGCTCTCCTGAGCCGCTGCGGTTTAAACAACGATTCCTCAACAAGGGAGACGGAACATGACGACACCTGCTTCTGAAGAACGCAAACTTGTGCTCGAAATGTTGGCGGACGGCAAGATCAACGTCGACGACGCCCAGCGTCTGCTCGACAAACTGCAAGACGTCGAGAACGCCCAGCCTGACGAGGGCCGCGCCAAGGCCGCCAGCAGTCCACGGGCCAAGCATCTTCGTATTCAGACCGTGAGCGAAAACGGCTGCGACGAGCTCAATCTGCGGATTCCTCTCGGTCTGGTCCGCGCCGGTCTCGCCCTCGAGTCCTTCCTACCGAGCTGGGCCACCAATTCGATCGTCATCGGCCTCGAAGACGACATGACCGATCTCGACAGCGACTATCTGCGCAAGAACCTGGACCAACTCGACCTCAGATTCGAGTCCGGAAGCGGCGAGAGCCTCCATATCTTCAGCGAGTAGCCCCGCAGGTCCAGGCCTCCGGCGATGTGAATCGCTCAAAACTTTTGCTGGGTCGCCTCGTATACCTAGACAGTCTAATGCTTAGACAGTCTAAACAAGTGTACGAAGTCGCGATCTCTCATGGCCCAACTAAAATCTGACCTGCTACGCGGCACCCTCGACATGCTGGTGCTGCAAGTTCTCAACGACGGACCCCGCCATGGCTACGCTATTGGCCAGCGACTCCAAGAGCTCACCAACGGTGAGTTATCGATCGAGCAGGGCTCTCTCTACCCGGCGCTCTATCGACTGGAAAAGGCGAGCTTGCTCGAGTCTCGGTGGAGCCGAAATCCGGAATCCAACCGTCGAGCTCGGGTCTACAGCTTAACAGCCGCCGGGCGGCTGCGATTAAGTCACGACGTCGATGGTTGGGCTGCGTTCGTCCACACCATTTCGCGAGTGGTGCCTACCAAATGATCGGGCGCTTTTCTCCTTGGACTGCCTGGCGTGAGTGGCAGCAACGGCGGCTGGATCAGCGAATGGCCGAAGAATTCGCCTTTCATCAAGAGCAGGAACAGACCAGGCTGGAACGCGAGGGCCTACCACCGCGAAAAGCTCGGCACGAGTCTGAGCATCGGTTCGGGGACAGGCGGCGCATCGCCGACCTCTGTCGCATGGCGATGTTAGGTCCGCCGTCCACAACACCCGGAGGTGACTCGATGACCTGGCTTCATGATCTTCGTCACGCGATCCGCGGATACGCACGACAGCCTGGCTTCCTCGCGATTGTGGTACTTACCGCAGCGGTTGGCATCGGCGCCACGACCGCTGTCTTCAGTGTCGTCAGCTCGGTGCTCCTCAACCCTCTTCCGTATCCCCAGCCGGAACGCCTGGTCCGCCTCTATAGCGCCACAACCCAGGAACCCGATCAGCGCAATTACCTACCAGCTCCCGACTTCGTCGATTTCCGCAATCTGAACCAGGTCTTCACTGCGGCCGGAGCCTTCTACGACTATCGAGAGACCGGGATGGATCTCACCGGCTTGGGATCCCCCCTCCGCGCCCGTGCCTTGGCAGTAAGCTCGGGCTACTTCGATGTCCTCGGCGCCACGCCCCTACATGGCCGGTTCTTGCGTCCAGAGGAAGAGATCGGCGACGATCGCTATGGCGCCTCGGTAGTGGTGCTCAGCCATCATCTATGGCAGCAGATGACGGGCGGTGACCCCGACATCATCGGCCAACAGCTTGTGCTCGACGGCGAGGCGCACACCGTGGTCGGCATTGTGCGGCCGAGTTTTCTCGATGTTTTGCAAGGCGAGGTTGATCTCTGGATTCCACTCAACCTGGATCCTGCCGGCCGATGGTTCAACCGTCGGAACTTCTATCTCTCGGCGGTAGCCCGACTCGCGCCTGGAGTGTCGGTGGTGCAAGCCCAGTCTCGGATAGACTCGGTGATTGCTCGGGTCGAATCCGAGACGCCGGAGGCTCGCGGCGACGTGACCGTCCAAGTCTTGCCGCTTTTCGATGATGTCGTTGGCTCCTCGCCAGCGATGCTCTCCGTACTGTTTGGTGCCTCCGTTCTGGTGCTGCTGATCGCGGCAATCAACATCGGTAACTTGTTGGTAGCACGAGGGCTGGCTCGTAGCCGTGAGCTGGCGGTACGTTCGGCCTTGGGCTCGGGCCGACGCCGGCTCGTCCGACTACTGCTGCTCGAAAGCGGGATCGCGGCCACACTTGGTGGATCGTTGGGTGGAGCGATAGCCTATGGTGGCGTCAAAGCCTTGTTGGCGGTGAGCCCCGACTCCTTGGCCCGCTCCGAAGAGGTGGCTTTCGACCCTCGGCTACTGCTTTTCGCCTTGGCGGTCATGGGATTGACGACCCTGCTGTGTGGCCTCGCGCCAGCGCTGCAGGCAGCTCGAATTGATCCGTCGGAGGCTCTCCGGGGGGGTGCCCGGGGAGGAGGCGCCAACCCGGCTAGACGCCGTCTGCGCACGGCGTTGGTGGCGAGCCAGATTGCCCTGGCGGCCGTGTTGCTGATCGGCACCGGCGTCCTGCTGCGAAGCTTCGCAGCCCTCCATCAGGTGCCGCTGCAATTCGACCCTGAGGGCGTACTCACCTTCGAGACCAACCTGCCCGATAGCCGTTACGACGAGGGCGCTCAACGCGCCCGATTCCATCGCCAGTTTCATGAGCAGCTGCAGGGACTGCCTGGCATCGAAGCAACCGGGGCCGTTTCGAAACTGCCAGCGTTGGGCCCGTACCACATTTGGGGCGCGAGCCATGTCGACGAACGAGGCGAAGAGCACGGTACATCTTCCGAAGTGCGAGTCGTCGAAGGCGCTTACTTCGAGGCCTTGGGGATTCCGCTGCTGCGCGGTCGGCTGTTCGGCGAGTTGGATCGGGAGGACCACCCAGCAGTCGTCATCGTCAATCAAGCGCTCGCCGACCAATTCTGGGCCGGCGAAAATGTAGTGGGACGCGAAATCAATGCCGCGGGTGAGCTCCGCACCATCATTGGGGTGGTCGCGAACGTCCCCTATGATCATCTGGGGGCAGTTCGGCCGAAGTTGTACCTCGCCCACGGCCAATTCGCGGACAACCGCAACTGGGCATTGACTCAGGTGGTGAAAACCGACGGTGATCCACTGAATCTCATGAGCTCCATCCGCGCCGAACTGCAGACGATGGACGCCGAACTGGTGCTGCACCGTGCCGCCGCCTTTGACGAGTTGCTTGGACGCCAACGTGCTTCGCAACGATTCGTGGTCCTTCTCATGGTGGTGTTCGCCGCCGTCGCGCTGACCCTAGCGGTGGTCGGAATTTATGGCGTCCTCGCCTACACCGTCACCCAGCAACGACGAGAAATCGGTATCCGTGTCGCGCTCGGAGCCCAACCGAGACAGGTGCTGCGGAACATTCTCTTGCAAGGGTTCGCCCTGGCCACCATTGGTTTGACGGTTGGGCTGCCAGCAGCATGGGCCTCGAGTCACTTCCTCGACTCGTTACTGTTCGAAGTTACAGCGCAAGACCCATGGGTCTTCGGTCTGGTTGGACTTGCTCTGGCGGTTGTCACCCTCATGGCCGGCTTGGCGCCGGCTTACCAAGCTCTGCGGATCGACCCGATGGTGGCGCTGCGAGAGGATTAGACTCGACTGCGTTGTCGGGGCGTCAAAGCGCCGCGCCGACGAGACCCGCAGCACCCGCGCAAACCCAACGAGGCCAAGGCGAGGGTCACGCTGTGACCAAGGGTGAAAGCAGTGATCATCCACAGCAGAGAACAAGCACAAGATGATCCCAACCGCTCAGAATGATAGATAACAAGGGGTTCTTCCAGGCTCATGCCAGGACGATTTCCCATCGGCACGAACCCGACGACGGCTCGCGGCCCGAAGACACCACACGACCAAGGAGGTTCGAGATGCCCCACCCAGCCAGTCCGATGACGAGTTCCCAGGTACTGCCGAAAACATCGCGCAACCAGATCGCAATCGCCGTTCTGTTGCTCACCTTGATCGCCGGCCCATCTTGGGCCGAGGATGACACATCGCCGTGCCAGGGCTCGCTCGACTTCCTCCAGGAGGCTTATCACAAGGAAGAGGCGACCCAGAACGCATTCCAGCTCACCTACGAACATCTGAAACGCCTGCCCAAGGGCTACTTCTACAATGAATCGCGAGAGAACCCCTGGAAGACAGGCAGCTCGGACGGCGAAGGTCTCATGAACGCCGTAGTGGAGTTCTACGAGCAGGTCTGCGTCCTGGTGCCCGAGATCATCGGCACCAACGACAACGCCCTCGATTCGATTCAGTACTTCGCCTGGCTCTACTACCACAACAACCCGGGACGCATGATGGTGGAAGGGATCGACCCCGCAGATTCCAGCAAGCCGCTCCCTACCGTTCAGGAGTTCTTGATCCGGTTCAACAAGGAATACAAGACCTACATGGACAGCAGTGCCTCCCAGGGCGTCGTGCAGGAATGGGTCAACGACCCGCGCCTCGAGATCGAAGACTACATCCTCACCGAGGCCTCCGAGTATCCCAGCTGGAACGCGTTCTTCGCCCGTGACATCAAGATCTCGACCCGTCCCGTCACCATGCCCAACCGCGACTACGTGGTCGTCTCCCCCACCGACTGCATCATGAACCCCTTGGTTCAGGTGCTCAAGTTGGACACCGAGGACGTACACCGCAGGCTGCTCGACAACCCCCTGCAGCACGACACGGTGCTCGATGTCAAAGGCATCCCGATTTCGGTCTCGAGCCTGCTGGCCAACGCCCCCGAGGACCTCAAGAGGAGATTCGATGGCGGCGGCGGTCTGTCCTGTGTCTTGATGCCCAACACCTATCACCACTTCCACAGTCCGGTGGACGGCATCATTAGTTATGCCGAGATCGTCGAAGCAGGCGTTGAAAACAAGGATGCCTGGGGCACCTTCGGCTACAGCGATTGGCCCAACTGGGTCCCACTCGACGGCAACGTAGGCCGCCCAGGCACAGACTTCAGCCAGTTCGAGGGCTTCCAACGCGGCGTCGTCATCATCGAGGTCACCTACGAGAACCTGCCGAACAAGAAGCCGGAAATGCTCAAGGGACTCGTGGCCTCCATCCCGGTGGGGCTCGACACGGTCGGCTCAGTGGTCTTCGCCGACGGCGTCGAGAAGGGGGCGCGGGTGGTGAAAGGAGTCACCGAGTTCGGCAACTTCTTCTTCGGCGGCTCGTTGAACATCCTGCTCTTCTCCCCGATCGAGTGCGAAGGCCACCCGCGCGAATGCCACGACGTACAGATGCTCACTCCGGCGGTACAGACCCGCATGGGCAACCAGATCGGTATCCTGAACACCCCTTACCCTGCTCCCTCCACTCCGTGGACTCCCGACTCGGGCCGCACGAGGGACCGGAAGGTCTTGCGGCATCTTGACGAGTAAGTCTCCGCCACTCGCCCACAGCATAGGCGCATCGCGAACGACTTCAGAGAAGGTCATGCTTACAAACTGCTAGGGACGGGGAGTACACGACTCCTCAACATCATTAGGCCGATCCCACAGCAGCAACGCCAAAGATAACACTGCGTTCGGTTTTCGGATCGACCACGCGAATTCGGACGCCACAACAACTCTAGTACACGATGGGACCACCGACACCATCGACATCGACGAATAAGAACGCAGTGGCGAAGTTGCCCGCCGCGTCAGTGACATCGCAGATCACGCTAAACGACTCGGTGTCGCTCGCCGACGTGGTGGAACCGCCGGGGAGGCTCGTGACCGTGCTCGACGTCGCCTTGGACCACGACAGGGTGTACGGTGGCACGCCGCCAGAGACCGAGGCCCCAAAGAACCCTGCCTCGTTCGGGTCCAGCTCGGTCTGACCGAACACACTGACTCTCAAACCGGGCGGCGGACACAAGCCGCAGGCTGGCTCGTTCCAGCATCCCTCGCCTTCAGACGACTCACAGATGCCGTTGCCGATCTCGGCGACGAGGTTCATCAGCCACTTCTGACGATCTCCGTTGTCGCAATCGCGCTGAACCAAGTCGTCCTGCCATGGCCAGTTCTCCTTGGCGTACATGCACTTGCGACTGTGCTCCACGATAAATTCGACCGACAAGCCGTCGGGGACAACCTCCCAGAGTTGATTGTCCCCACCATGACAGGTGAACTGCTGGACGTTCCGCCATCCACTCTGACCCGAGCTCTCAACGTCGAGACACTTGCCGCTGTGCTTGGCGACGATCTCGAACCGGTTCGACCCGTTGTTTCGGAACGTAAACCGCTGGTTGCTTCCACCGTGGCAACCATAGATCTGAGCTACTGCACGGCTCTCCTGGCTGGCCCCCGGGATATCGATGCACTTGTCACTCTCGTCGACCGATTTGATCTCGTAGGTCTGTACGTCGTCGATCTGACTGACATCTATGGCCGACGCGGCCGTGACCGAAGCTGCCAACAACCAGGAAACACCGAGAAGAACAGAGAGAACTCGATAAAGCATGTCGACCTCCCCGTGGCAGGCAACCACCCTGGAACCTGCCGAAATTTGTGAATATACATTGACGATATCATAGGGAGGCTGGCTCGTCGACACCGGAATCGACCGAGCCCGTGTGCCGCCGGAGCTACTCGACGAGGTGGGAGCGCCGTTGAGGTGGACCGCCTGCACCGCAAGGGACTGCAACCAAGTAGAAGCTTTGTTGATCAGCACCTACACCGCCAGATCGATGCCGGCAAAGTCAGGGCGGTGAGAGACAAGCAGCTCAAACAACGGGTGAACGCTAAACCAATTGGCCGGGCTGCACTCGATGGCAGGATGGCCGGAAAGATCTGCATTTGAATGGCCGTGATTCCTGGCGAGACTACGCTCGCTGAGGGACGCCGACGGGTGCTCGCGCCGGCTTCGCGTCAGGAGTCGCGTGATCTAGATCTGCTCTATCAGCTCAACGATCGACAATTCGAGCCGGTCCTCGCATGTCGTTGGTCCTGCCGACGGATGGAACCAGGCCGGACGGCACCCTTCTGCTGCGGAATCAATCTCTCAAATCTGGCGACCGATGGAGCCTTGCCTGCGGGAAGTCGTGAAAGGTGACCGAATCGCCCAGACGAGCAAGAAGATCGTTATGGCAGTGCAAACGGCAACAGCGAGGCCGAGCGATCAAGCGTCGGAGGTCAGGAAGTCCTGATTCAAGGGGTTCCTGTCTCCGGGACACCAAGCTCACCCCTTTCGGACTGCAGATTTTCCCTACGGGCAAGAAGTCTTCATGGTCTCTTCCTAGGGCCGTTGGCAGGCGCCGTTTCGACATCCTTGCGAGTGCGGCAGCTGGCCCAACTCCAAGCCGCGAAGCCGCCCTCGCCCCTTGATAACCGAGTCGAGTCTTACCCCTTGGCTCGTATCGCCGAAATACCTTGCGCCAGGTATCCGACCAACGTTGCCACCCCGCTCAAGAAGGCGATCAAGAGCACCCAAGTGTTGTTCTTCAGGAAGCAAGCAAGCGCCTCTTCCCAAGTCCCAGGCGATTGACAGAGATCCGTAGGCACCTCGACGATCTTCGGGGCCACTTGCGATCCATAAATAGCCTCGATCTGTACCCGGCGGTTTTTTGCCCGACCTGCTCGGGTCGAGTTTGATTCAATGGACTCATGCTCTCCAAGTCCTAGAGCCGTAACGTTGGCTGGATCAACACCTGAGTCAATAAACATCCGAGCCACCGAGCCTGCACGCTTCTTAGAGAGTCGATAGTTATGGTCCGAATCCCCTGTCTTGTCTGCGTGGCCAAGAATCAACAGATGCGAGTAGTTTCCGAGCTGCCCGAGCATCGACCTGACCGCTGACGACAAATCGCGTTTGAGCTCATAAGTATTGGAATCGAAGAACAAGGCGCGCCCGGGAATATCGATGTAGATCCGAGAATCTGAACTCCTGGCAACTAGCCCTTCAACCGTCCGGCTTGTTGAAATTTGACGCGCGATCTTGGCCAAAGCAGGCGGTGCTGCAATGTCAGCAATCAAGCCTCCGACTACCTCAGGTGGACCTGCTTCGAATCCAAGGTAGAAATAAGAAATGGATCCGACAAGAAGTAGCGATAGAGAAACCAGGCCAGCGACCGATATCGCCTTCCAAATACTCATGGTAGTGCAATCCTCCGAAATCAAGGTCAATCAATAGAACCAGTGCAACACAATAAAAGCCGAGGGTGCCGACCCCTTAGGCATTGTTGGCTAACTGTAACAGGGTACAAGGCAACTCCTCCAGGCCCAGAGTTAGTGCCCGCCTCCCTCAAAAAAATTGCAGGCCCCAAAACGAGTCAAATAGTCAGTCCATTTGACTCCCCCGGGTACGTTTGCACGCCGCGCAATCGCGTCCGGAGATCCCCGAGGCCCTGTGCACTCCGAACAATCGCGGTCAGACCACCGAGGCCCTGTGCACGCCGCGCAATCGCGGTCAGACCACCGAACAACAGCCGTTCAGGAGCTTCTCAGCTCAGTGACTCCTATCGAGCTTACTGCCAGAGAGTACGACGCTGGCTGTGAGCTTCGGGCGGCCCACTGTGAGCCAAACCGACATTGGACCGCACGCAAGTCACGGTTCCTGATGATCCAAAAAGGTGCCACGCTGCAGATCGCGAAACGCCTGACGCAGCTCGCCCTGCGTGTTCATCACGATCGGACCCTGCCAGGCGACGGGCTCCTCGAGCGGTTTACCCGAGACCAGCAGGAACCGTATCCCTTCGTCTCCTGCCTGCACGGTGACTTCGTCACCGCGATCGAACAGCACCAACGATCGATTGTCGACCTCGGTGAAGTCGGCTCCGGAACCCCCGCCGACTCGTCTGGTCGGCGCCCCGCTGACCCGTTCGGTCGGCGCCCCGCCGACTCGTCTGGTCGGCGCCCCGCCGACCCGCTCCGTCGGTGGCGCCAGCGGTGCAGAAGCATTGAGGAACTTGCCGCCGCCAGCAAAGATGTAGGCAAAAGCGTGACGACTGGTCTCGACGGGCAACGTTTTACGTTGCCCTGGAGGTACCGAAATATCGATGTAGGTCGGGTCGGTGGCAATGCCATCCACCGGGCCTCGCTGCCCCCAAAAGCTCCCGCACACGATGCGGGCCTGGGTGCCGTCATCGTCGGTGACGACCGGAATGTCGGCCGACCGGATTCCCTGGTACCGCGGCGGCGTCATTTTGAGGGACGACGGTAGATTCGCCCACAGTTGAAACCCGTGCATGCGGCCGGCAGCGTCACCTTGCGGCATCTCTTGATGGACGATACCGCTGCCCGCGGTCATCCATTGGATGTCGCCAGCGGCGATGGTATCGCGGTTGCCCAGGCTGTCGCCATGCTCGACGGAGCCCGCCAACACATAGGTGACCGTCTCGATGCCACGATGAGGGTGCCACGGAAAGCCCTTCAAATAGTCCTCGGGACGATCGTTGCGAAAGTCGTCCAGCAACAGGAAGGGATCAAGTTCGGAGGGGTCTCCGAAACCGAACGCACGATCGAGGCGGACGCCCGCGCCTTCCATGGCAGGTGTCGCAGAGGTCACACGTTTGACAGGTCTTATGGACATCGCTGCTCCTTTCAACTTGCTGACAAGACAACAGCATACCTGCTCCTAGTATTTCAACGGACCGTTTCTCTCGCTGGCCTGACTCAGATAGCGAGTCTTTTGCGCATTGATGAGTGAGCGATAAGGCGGTCGACCGCGTAACGTCGAAAGCGAGATCGACGCCTGCTGCGCTAGAAAGGGTAGAGTATTGCCGTGAAATATTGCCCATTATGCGGTACGGAGTACCCTGACGGTCAGCTTTGCCCTACCGACCAGGCGGTGTTGATCCAGGTAAAAGACGATTCCGATCCGCTGATCGGCCAAGTACTCAAAGACACCTACCGGATCGAAGAGAAGATCGGCGCCGGTGGCATGGGCGCTGTCTACCGTGCTGTCCAGATACCCTTGGGCCGCGACGTCGCGATCAAGTGCTTGCTACCTAGCCTGTTGTCGACGCCTTCCATGGTCCAGCGCTTCTTCCAAGAAGCGAAGCTGCTCAGTCAGCTGAGTCACCCCAACGTTGTCGGTATCATCGACTTCGGCAACACCGAGACCGGCCTGATCTACATGGTCATGGAGTACCTCGACGGCTCGACCCTCGGCGAGCTCGTGCCACACGGTCATGGTCTGCCCCTGCCCAAGGTTCTACACCTGATGCGGCAAGCCTGCTCCGGCGTCGGTGCCGCCCATCGCTGCAATTTGGTACATCGCGACCTCAAGCCCGACAACATCTTCGTCGCCCGTAGCGCGGGCGGTGGCGACGTGGTGAAAATCCTCGATTTTGGTATCGCCAGGGTTCTCGAAGGCGAGCACAATACTCGCTTGACCCAAACCGGGATGCTGATGGGTACCCCTGGATTCATCGCACCGGAACAGATCGAGTCAACCTGCGAAGCTGACGCGAGGGCGGACATCTATGCTCTCGGGGCGATCCTCTACTTCATGCTGACCGGCGGCCGCCCCTACGACGGCGCAACCCCACAGTCGATTTTTGTGCAACAACTCAGGGAAGCGCCGAGCATGGACCTCGGACGGCTCGGCGAGTTTCCGCAGCTGGCAGGCGTGGTGCGTAAGGCCATGCACATGGACCCCAAAGCGCGCTACCAAAAAGCCGAAGAGATCGTCTCTGCGTTGCATATCGCGACCGATGCGAAATCATCTGCGGGCAACTTAACCGATCACGACGCCCCGACGGCAGTCTCCGACGGCGCAGTCGCGACGACCTCGACGGTCGCGCCCAGGACTGACTCACGGCCCCTGGCGCCGACCCTCGAGTTGAACAAGCCCGAGTCGACGCCACGGTCGCCAAAACGCTCTTGGCTCGCGGCGGCGATCTTGCTCGTCGCCTTCGTCGCCTTCGTCGCCTTTTGGCAGTCGACGCGTGAGGTGTCTGGTGGCAAGCCATCGGGTGACGCGGCTGCCGGCAGCACCGCCCGCGGGATCGACGCGAAACGAGTGCTGCTCGGAATCAGCGCTCCGTTTTCAGGCGCCTCCCGCGAACTGGGTCGTGGTATGCAGCTCGGCATCGAAACCTGCCTGCTGGACGTCAACGAGAACGGCGGGATCCATGGCCGCGAGCTCGAGTTGATCGCTCTCGATGACGGTTATGAGCCGAGCCGCACTGTCGCCAATATGGCAAACCTGTTGTTCGAACGACAGATTTTCGCCGTGCTCGGCAATGTCGGAACGCCTACCGCGGAAGTGGCTTTGCCATTGGCCCTGGAGCAGAAGGTGCCCTTCTTCGGTGCCTTCACCGGCGCTGATCTGTTGCGCAAACAGCCCCCTGACCGCTACGTCTTCAACTACCGCGCCAGCTACTCCGAAGAAACCGCGGCCATCGTCGAGTACTTTCTCGACGTGGTCGGCCTCGAGCCCGCAGAGATCGCCGTTTTTGCTCAAGAAGACAGCTTCGGCGATGCTGGCTATCGCGGGGTGACAAGCACCCTCGAGCAACGCGGCTATGAAGCGACGGTGCCGCGCCTTAGTTACCGACGCAACACCACAGCGCTCGAAGGCGCGGTGCACGCCATTCTCGAGCAGCATCCGCAGGTGCGGGCCTTGGTGCTGGTCGCCACCTATCGCGCCGCCGCGCAGCTCATTCGCCAGCTCGAAGACGCGGGCCGCGATTTGACTTACGCCAGCCTGTCCTTTGTCGGCAGCCGTGCGTTCGCCGACGAACTGATCGCCATGGGGCCCAAATACGCAGAAGGGGTCATCGCGACTCAGGTGGTCCCGCACTTCGAGTCCGAGGCACCCGGGGTCGTGCGCTATCGCCAGCTGTTGACCAAGCACTTTCCAGCGGAGCAGCCGGGATTCGTCTCACTCGAGGGTTATCTCACCGCGCGCATCTTCGCCGAGGCGCTGACCCGAGCTGGCGAGCAGCCGACGGTCGAAGGTCTTATCGACGCGGCGGAGTCGATCTCGGATCTTGATCTCGGCATCGGCTCGACCATCCGCTATGGCCGTGACCGCCATCAAGGGACAAGCCGTGTTTGGGGAACGGTACTCGACGGCGCCGGACGTTACCGAGTGCTTCCGCTGACCGCCCCACACTGAGCCTGGGTAACGAGGCTAGGTCTCCAGCCGTCAAGACGACGTTGCCGCCACCCAACGCCGATGGGCGGGCCAGTGTCTCTGTCGGGCCACCCGATGGGGTCAGGTGGTGAGATCGGCCAGCGGAGATCCGCACCGATCTAGAGCACTGGCTCGAAGAGCACGAATACGAGTCCCTGCGTCAGATGCAGGGCAGCATGAATCTGGAACGCTGCCCCGATCCCCAGGCCTACGAACGCGCCAACTACGTGCGCATCCTGCAAACCTGGCGTCCATAGTCGCCAGGGCGAGAAGTGACTCGCTTCGCCAGGGCGAGAAGTGACTCGCGTCGCCAGGGCGAGAAGTGACTCGAGTCGCCAGGGCGAGAAGTGGCTAGCGAAACATCGACTGCTGGCCACCGAACTCCGCCAGGTAGGCCTTGGCGTCGAGCTTGCGACGGGTGCTGTCCGAGCTCATGAAGCGCACTTTGCCGAAAATTGGACGCTCGGGCCCCCAGGCGCGATCGTAGCGGCCCAGGCACCAGAAAATGCCGCTGTAGGAGTTGGGGTTGCGACCGTCCACCGCATATTTGTTGTTGAGCTCGATCATGACCGCGAGTGCCTCGCGCGGCGCCTCTGACCATTCGAGGATCTTCTTGGCCCACAGCATCCGCAGGTAATTATGGATACGGCCATCGCGCACCAGCTCCCGCTGTGCCGCGTTCCACAACTCGTCATGGGTGGCAGCCGACTCGAACTCGTCTAGCGAGTAGGTATAAGAACGGGGATCGCCAACATGGTCTTCGAGAGTGGCCAGAGCCCACGGTGGCAGGGACTCGTAGCGCTCGTAGTCGTCACGCAGCGAGCTCATGTTGAAACCCAACTCGCGCCAAGTCAGCAGCTGGTCGAGAAACGCCTCGGCAGGGTCACTCATTCCCCACCAGCCGCTTCGACTCGCAGTCGCTTTGTGGAACACCCGACTGACATTCCAGTCTTCGAAGCTGGCAACGGCGTCGAAGATCTCGTGGGCTGAGAGGTGGCCGAAGTGCAGATACGGAGAGAGCTCACTGGTCGCCCGATCTCTAACATCGAGTCGGCCATCGGTATAACGGCCGAGCCGGCGATCCACAAAGAGCCGCAGGGCACGTTCGGCAGCCTCTCGCCCTCCGCGATAACTTACCGGCGGCACCGAGTGGTCGATCGGCAGCTCAGAGAGAGCCTTGGGATCTGAAGCCAAGGTCTCGACGTCAGCGATCGGCCAGCGCTGCAGCAACCCCTCGGGCCATCGATCAAGCGCAGGCCCTTCGGCCCCGAGGAGTGGATTCTCGCTCGGAAAGTCGTCAAGGTGCTGGCCGAGGGTCTTCTGCACATAGCGTCGAAAATCGACCGCGCGCAGGAAGACACGGTCGGTGGCACGCAACGGCATCAAGCCATTCGAGTCGACTCGCTCCAGGCGTACCGAGAGTTGCTCCGCAGCCGCGGCGACCATCCGCGGCAGGAAGAAACACGGAAAGTCATCGGTCACCACCACCGACGCAGGCTCGGCGAGCGCCTCGAGCAGTCCTTTGCCTTCGCCCGGTCGCCGTTCGAGGTAGGGAAAGTACCTGACCGGGGTCTGCTGCAAGCGACGTGCATTGTCCGCCATTCCTTGAATCACAAAAGCGTGCAGGCGATCCGAGGCCCAAGGGTAGCCACAGCGCAGAGCCTCGAACACGACCAACGGTTTGCCGAGCTCACGTGCCCACTCCGTTGCGCGCTGAAGTCCAAAATTCCAGTTGACGCGACGGGACGCGATCATCCAGTAAAGCACGTAGTCCCCCGCAGGTTGCACCGCTGCCTGATTGCAGGTCGCGACGCGGAGCGAGGGGATGTTGGACTCAATTTCGGACAAACGAAACTCCCGACCTTCTGACTCGAGCCAGAACGTCGATCCGCCACCAGCACTCTGGGGACACGACTGAAGTCCGTGGGGTGACGTTACCTGCTTGCGCGGTTAGGGTAACACGAGCGCAGGCACCAACGTGGCCCCTGCGCAACGCGGTGCCTGCACAACTGGAGGTGTCTGCACAACTCAAGCTGTCTGCACGACTGAGTCGTCAACCTCGAGCGGTGTACCCTTCCGGGTGGATCAGGCTTCGGCGACGATGTGGTCACCGTCCATGAACCGCTCGACCATCTTGGTTCCGTCGTCCGTCATTTGCATCACCGTGACGCGCTCGAACTTGTCCTTGTGCTCGCTGGCGAACTTCTGAGCCGCTTCCAGCTCTTCGAACGCCTGTGATTGATACGGCTTGATCGGGAGCGGCTTGCCATTGTCACCGACCTTGGGGATGTCATTGAGATGAACGTTGTATCCGGCCATGGGTTCTCCTTTCCATGATGAATGACCACCGTCTGCGGGCTAAACGGTCTGCAATAGAACACCGTCGGGCGAACTTTGTACGACGGACACATTTGAGTCAACCCTTTCTCTCGACGCTCCTTCCCAGCGGAAGACTCAGACGGACTCTCTGAGCGAATGAGAGCACGACGTGACAATCCCAACACGCCCTCGGCGCGCTGCGGCCAGGTTGATGGTAGACTCCGCCGCTGCACTGGACTGCGGGACCATGGACAAGATCGGAAAATACGAAGTCCTCGATAAGATCGGGTCGGGTGGATTTGCGGTCGTTTACAAAGGTTACGACCCATTCATCAAACGTCCGGTTGCGATCAAGGTGTGCTACTCGCGCGACGAGGAGACCCGTAAGCGCTTCCATCGTGAAGCGGAAATCGCTGGTCGCCTGGTTCATCGCAACATCACTGCGGTGTATGACTTCGGGCTACACGAGCAGATGCCGTATCTGGTCGAGGAGTACTTGCCGGGGGAAGATCTGGCACATCTGATCCGGCGGCGCGAGCCCGAGACGCTGGAAGAGAAGCTCGACGTCCTCTTGCAAATCGCCAGGGGTCTCGGTTTCGCCCACTCACAAGAGGTGATTCACCGCGACATCAAGCCGTCGAATATCCGCATCCTCGACAGCGGCCGGGTGAAGATCATGGACTTCGGCACCGCCAAGATGGCCAATGTCGAGAGCAATCTGACCCAGACCGGTATGACCCTCGGCACCGTCGCCTACCTGTCCCCGGAACGCTTGTTGGGCAAACCTTCAGGCACCAACTCCGATCTCTTCTCCTATGGTGTCCTCGGCTACGAGGTATTGTCGTTTCGGCGACCATTCATCGGTCGCAATATTCCCAATCTCATCGACCAGGTGTTGAACTCCTCACCGGTGCCGCTGGAGGACAGTTGGCCGGACTGCCCGCCCAGCCTGGCGGTGGTCATTCACAAATGCCTGTCGAAAGATCCGACCACCCGTTACGCTTCTTGCCTGGAGCTGAGCCGCGATCTAGAGCAGGTGCGAGCCGATTATTGTTCCTTTCCAGAGCCCGCCACCGAGACCGTCAGCACCGCACTCTCCGCCGACGTCAAGCTATCCGGGCTGTTGGAACACGCTCGGGAGCTCGTCGGCCGCGGCAAGCACCAACGGGCCGCGGCATTGCTCGACGAAGTGTTGGAAATCTCTCCTGACCACGCCGAAGCCAAACGTCTATCGGCCGCCTGCCGCCAAGCCACCGCGCCAGACCTCGAGGGCACCGCCACCATCGCCACCCAAACGGTAGTTGAGATTCCAGAGTCGACCCAGGTTTCGACCCAGACCTCCATCTGGGAGGCGCCCGAAGATCGACGACAACGTAAGATCAGTGAAGCGATATCCAGCATCGGAAAGTATGTCGAGTCGGGCCAGTTGGTCAGTGCTGCCAAGGCACTCGAGTTCGCGACCCAATTCTTGGGCGCTTTCGACGAGGCTGGCACCCTGAGACAGCAAATCGTCGATACGGCCCGAGCCGAGGTCGCAGGTGTCCGCGCCGCTGCACAGAGTCAAGCTCGGAGTATCGCTGGGACGATGGCCGATCTGCGCCAGAATAAGCTGCTTTCGATCGAGCTGGCAAAGGCGCTCGTCGAGCGTATCCACGGTCTTGACCCGGACGAGCTCGCCGGCCGTCACATTCTCGCCGCTTTGCACCAAGACGCCAGCCAACTCGCACAGGCTCGTAAGTCACCTGCTCAGGACCACAAAAAGCAGGAAGCCATTGAGAGCATCGAAAAGCTCCTCAACGAGGGTGATCCAGCCATGGCTGAGCGAGCGCTGCGTTTCGCCGTCCGCTTGTTCGGGGAATTCGACCAAATCCCGCAGCTCGAGCGACGTATCGCGGACGCCCGCCGCCAGTCTCGGGACTGACGGGATCGGATCAGCTTGGCGGTGGTCACCAGCGCCTCGCCGGCTGCTTTGTGCTGTGGAGTGCTAAACTGGACACCCCTGTAGGTTGCGTAGGTTATGGAGAACATCGGCAAATACAAGATCGAGAAGAAGATCGGCTCCGGCGGCTTCGGAGAGGTATTCAAGGGCTACGATCCGTTCATCAAGCGGCATGTGGCGGTCAAGACCTGCAGCTCCAAGGATGAAGAGATCCGCAACCGCTTCTTCCAGGAAGCCGAGATCGCCGGCAACCTACAGCACCGCAACATCACTACCGTCTACGACTTCGGCATCCATGACGGGTTGCCCTATCTGATTCAGGAGTACCTGTCGGGAGAAGACCTCGACGCCAAGATCAAACGTCGCGACTTCCTGCCCTATCCGGAAAAGCTCTACTACCTGCTGCAAATCGCCCGTGGCCTAGCCCAAGCTCACAACAAAGGCGTCATCCATCGCGATATCAAGCCAGCCAACATCCGAGTGTTGGAGGACGGCACCGTCAAGATCATGGATTTTGGCATCGCCAAACTGGCTCAACAGGAAAGCGGTTTGACTCAAACCGGTATGACTCTAGGGACCGCTGCCTACCTCGCACCCGAGCAGATTCGCGGCGAGGCAGTGGACCATCGTACCGACATCTTCTCCTTCGGCGTGCTCGCCTACGAGCTTCTGACCCACGGCCGGCCGTTTCAGGGTCAACAGATCTCGGCCGTGATCTATCAGGTGCTCAATCACGAACCCACTCCGATTCTCGAGCTTGCTCCATCTACACCAGTGCAGTTGACGGCCATCGTGGAGCGCTGCCTGCGCAAGAACGTCGCGGAGCGTTTGGCAAACGGCGGCGCGCTAGTGAAGGAGCTCGAGGGTCTACAGAAACGCGACCGGCCGCCACCAGCCCGCAAATCCCCACCGCGTGTTCCGGACACTGAGTTGCCGACCGAAACCCTCCAATACAGTGAGCCGGAAGACCCGACGCAACGTCTCGATGCCACCTCGTCGTCAGTGCCGGTCAAACCACACGACCGCCCACCGACGGCGATCATCGAGACCACACCTCAGCTCGAGGACATCTCCTACAGTCTTGGCCAGGACGACGACAATCATCCTGGCACGGTCGGTCCGTCCTTCGCTGCTCAGGCCACGGAAACTTCCCACTGGTCGACGGTGGTCAACTATGGGTTGTTCCTGCTGCTCGCGTTGACGGCTGCTGGCGCCGGCTGGTGGTTCGGCATGCGCGGCGAGCCTGAAGCTGCGGTTGCCGATGAGATTCCTATGATCTATCTATCGGCTACGACCGACGGTAGCGAACCCACCGAAGTCGACAATAGCACCGAGACCAACAGCGAAGCGACGGCTGGTCAGGAAGCGAGTGGAGGAACATCGAGCGGCAGCCCGTCCACCGACAGCCCATCCACCACCGGCTCCGAATCGAGTGATCCTTCAGACTCGGCAACGACGGCAGCGCCAGCGACGCCGGCCCCCGAATCGCCGCCAGCCAAACCTGCAAACGGGCGGGTGCTCCTGCCGATCGTCGATTGGACACAGAACATGACGGTGCAACTTGCCGGCCGCACTTACGAACTCCACGGAGCGCGTATCGTCGACCTACCGCCGGGCCGGTACCAAGCGACTTTCGAGCTGGCAACCGGCGACTACACGCCAGCGTCCCGAACCGTCCAGGTCTCGGTCATCGCAGGCAAGAGTCAAAAGCTAGAGGTCGCGA
Source organism: Acidobacteriota bacterium (assembly GCA_029263355.1). Lineage (GTDB taxonomy): Bacteria > Acidobacteriota > Thermoanaerobaculia > Multivoradales > J023 > JAAELT01. The sequence continues at coordinate 20,036 of JAJCXQ010000210.1, forward strand.
TCCCGCCCCCGGGGGCCCTCAGCGTCCGTCCTCTGCCCTCGAAAGCGCAAGGCCAGGCGTTGATCGACGGTGAGCTAATCGGCAACACGCCGCTGACCAAATTCAAGCATGAGCCAGGAGAGTACTCGATCGAGATCCGACCTCAGAGCGGCGAGGGAGAAGGATTGACCGAGATTGTCCGTCTGGAGTCAGGCAAAGAAGTCATACTCACCTTCGACCTCGGCGCTGGCGCAATCCGATCGCGCACCAAGGCACTGTCCCCATGAGTATCGGCCCCATGAACATCGGCTCCATGAACATCGGCTCCATGATCAGCCTCAACCAGACCCGCGTCAACGCGGAGTACTCTCGAACGATGAAGGCGTTACCGACGGTCTGCTTGATCGTCATGTTCGGATGGGCAACTCTATCGGCGTCGGGACAAGGCGCCGACTCCCAGGGCGAAGATCTGGCGGCAGCGGACGCGCTCGCCGAGCTTCGACAACTGGCCGAAGAAAGCTTCGCCGAAGACGACTTGGATGCCGCGATCGCCCTATATCGCCAACTGGCGGATCGCCACACGGTGCGACAGGAGAAGACCCGGGTATTGATGATCGTGGCCTATCTCGAGAACTCCTCCGGACGGCACAGCGCTGCGGTGGCCACCGTACGCGACGCCCTGAGCGTAGACCCCGATTACACCTTTCGCGCCGAGCTCTACGATGAGGCGATGCGCGACGTGTTCTACGAGGGGCAAAAGAAGGCTGTCGAGTTGCGTTCCGAGCTCGCTGAAGATCACCTCCGCGAGGGTAACGTCCGCTTTCGCGCCGGTGATTACGCTACCGCTAGCCAGAGCTTCGAAGCCGCCCTTGGCTACCGCCCCGACCACCCGTCGGCGCTCTACAACCTGGCCCTAGCGCATCTCTACGAGCAACGCGCGGAGGACGCAGAAGCTGGATTCCAGAAACTCTTGGCGCTTGGTGATCGAGTCCCGGCCAACCTACAGACGCTGGCGAGGATCAACCTCGGCCACCTCTACCTGCAACGGAACCTCTACCAGGAAGCTGAAGAGGTCCTGCGGCAAGCGGTCGAGGCCGACCCGTCGAGTGTCAAAGCCTGGTCGAACCTCGGCGCCGCCCAACGGCAGCTAGGCAAGAAGGCGGACGCCGCCAACGCGTTTCAACGCGCCTACGATCTGCAACCCGACGATCCGGAAGCGATGAGCCATCTGGCCCTCGCCTACATCGACGCCGAAGACTGGCAACAAGCCGTATCAACCCTCGAACGGGCCACCGTCACCGACGGCGACAACGCCAACCTCTGGCTGCACCTCGGCCGCGCTCGCCAAGGGTTGAGCGGACGCGGACAAGGAGCGTCTTCGCAAGCGATCGCCGCCTTCGAGACCGCGATCCGACTCGATCCGAACGATACCGGCGGTTGGGCCAGCAACGCGGCGGTGCATATGGCCCAGCTCTACTACGAAGCGCAGACCTACTCGCAAGCGATCGAACAGGCGGATCGAGCCATCGCGTGGCGCGGCAACTTGGTCAACGCCCACGTCTATCAAGGACTGGCTCGGGAATCTCTCGGCGACTTGCAGCGGGCGCGAAGCAGTCTCGAAACGGCGCGCCAGCTCGACCCGACCCGTGCCGACACCCACTTCAATCTAGGTAGCATCTACTACCAGCTCGGTCTTTACGATGAAGCCGAAGCAGCGCTCGAACGGGCCCTGGCGATCCAGCCCAACTTCCCACGCGCCCAAGAGCACCTGCAATCCGTCCGCGAGGCCCGGGATCGACCGCGGGTCATCGCACCGCCGGTGTCGAGCCGCCGCGGGCGGACCACCCCCGCACCTAAACCGCGACTCGGGGTGCGGTTCGCCGACATCGACTACTCTG
>JAJCXQ010000211.1 GCA_029263355.1 Acidobacteriota bacterium
TGTCGATTTACTCAATTGGATTTCCCGCCGTTGCAGGGGCTGTCCGTCTTCCCCATTTTGATCTGCGGCCGCGGCGAAACGCCTTCGAGTTTGCAAAGACGTCCCGCAGGCGGTGCGCGCCTCTTTTTAGCTTGTAAAAAGACCTGCGCAGCGGCCGCGAAAGTACGTCGATTTACTCAATTCGATTTCCCACCGTTGCAGAAGGGGTCGTTTTCCCCATTTTTGATTTGCGGCCGTTGCAGAAGGGGGTCATTTCCCTCATTTTGATTTGCGGCCGATGTTGGAGTCTTTTTCAAAGCCCAATTGGATTTGAAACGGCCCAGCTAGATCGAAAAAGTGGCGAACGGGACCTATCCCCGCTTGGCGGAACGCGTCAACTCGAGCAACCGGGTCGCAGCCAGGGTTGGCGTGATCTCGCCGGCTACCACCTGCTGCTCGAGATCAGGCAACGCGGCGACAATGCCGGGATCGCTGCGGAAGCTGCCGAGAACCGACTCCTCCACCAACGACCACATCCACTGCAACCGTTGTTGGCGACGTTTCTCCTCGAGATCGCCGCTATCTTGCAACGCTCGACGATGGGCTTCGATCTGGTCCCACAACTCAGCGAGGCCGGTCTCCTCGAGGGCGCTGACGGTGACCACCGGCGGCTTCCAGTTTGGGCTCGATGGGCGGACGAACTTCAGAGCCGCCAGATACTGCTGACAAGCCTGCCGCGCCGCCGCCAGGCGGTCGCCGTCCGCTTTGTTGACCGCCACCAAGTCGACCAACTCCAGAATACCGCGCTTGATGCCCTGCAACTCGTCACCAGCATTTGGCAGCAGCAGCAGAAGCACACTGTCGACCATGCCTGCCACCATGATCTCGGATTGACCCACGCCAACGGTCTCGACAAAGACGACGTCATAACCGGCAGCTTCGCACAACAAGATGGTCTCGCGCGTCTTGCGCGCTACCCCGCCGAGGGAGCCGCTACTCGGCGACGGCCGGATGAACGCACGACTGTCCCTCGCCAGCCGCTCCATGCGTGTTTTGTCGCCGAGAATGCTGCCCCCTGACACCGAGCTCGAGGGGTCGATCGCCAGCACCGCCAATCGAAGCTCGCGGCGGGTCAGGAAGGTTCCCATGGCATCCAAGAAGGTACTTTTGCCGACACCAGGCACCCCGGTAACACCCACTCGGCAGGCGTTTCCGGTGCGTGGCAACAGCCGGGTCAACAACTCCTGTGCGACTTGCTGGTGGTCGCGGCGATTACTCTCAATGAGAGTAATCGCACGCCCTAAAATGGCGCGGTCGCCGGAGACGATGCCCTGGACGTAGTCGTCGATGCCGAGCATGGAGAGCGGCCAGGGTTATCCTGCGTGGAAACGTTCGGCAAGATGTCTCAGCAACTCAGCCGCCGCGTTGGTGATCACGGTGCCAGGTCCAAAGATCGCTGCGGTCCCAGCATCGTAGAGCGCCTGGTAGTCCCCAGGGGGTACAACACCACCGACGACGATCAGGATGTCATCCCGGCCGTGTGAGTCCAATGCCTGGCGCAGTTGCGGCACTAGAGTGAGATGGCCCGCCGCCAACGAGCTGGCGCCGACGATGTGGACGTCGTTCTCGACCGCCTGTAGGGCGGTTTCTTCCGGGGTTTGAAACAGCGGGCCAACGTCGACGTCGAAGCCGAGGTCGACAAATGCGGTGGCGATCACTTTCTGACCACGATCATGGCCATCTTGCCCCATCTTGGCGACCAGAATGCGCGGCCGGCGGCCTTCCAACTCGGCAAATTCTTCAACCTCTCGGCGTACGCCTTCAACTTCGTCCATGGCACTACCCATCTCCGCGCTGTAGACCCCGGAGATGGTCTGGATCGAGGCTTGGTGCCGTCCCCAGACGTCGGTTAGGGCCTTGGTCATCTCACCGACCGTGGCGCGGGCGCGGGCCGCGTCAACCGCCAGCTCCAGCAGGTTTCCTTCCCCACTCTCGGCACTCCTGGTGAGGGCTGCCAGGGCCTCCGTCACCGCCCGCGGGTCGCGGAGCCGCTTGAGCTCCGCCAGCCGTGCGACCTGTGCTTCACGTACCGCGGTGTTGTCGATCTTGAGAACGTCGACCTGCTCGTCGATCTCGGTACGATAAGAATTGACTCCGACAATGCTGCGTTGTTCAGAGTCAATCAGCGCTTGGGTACGAGCTGATGCTTCCTCGATACGCAGCTTTGGCAAGCCGGATTCGAGCGCCTTCGCCATCCCGCCGAGGTCTTCGATCTCTTGCATATGCTGCCGAGCCCGATCCGCCAGCTGATGGGTCAGGGATTCGACGTAGTAGCTTCCACCCCAGGGGTCGATCACTCTACAGCTGCCGGTTTCGTGCTGAATGAAGAGCTGAGTATTGCGGGCCAAACGCGCGCTCTCCTGGGATGGTAGGGCGAGAGCTTCGTCGAAGGAATTCGTATGCAGAGACTGGGTGTGGCCATGCACCGCCGCCATCGCCTCGATCGAAGTCCGGGTGACATTGTTCATGACATCCTGCGCGGTCAAACTCCAGCCCGAGGTCTGGCAGTGGGTGCGCAGCATCATCGACTTGGGATTTTGCGGCTCAAAACCGCGCATCAGCTCGGCCCACAACATACGAGCGGCGCGCAGCTTGGCGACTTCCATGAAGTAGTCCATGCCCACCGCCCAGAAGAAGGACAGACGCGGAGCGAAGCTGTCGATCTCGAGCCCGGCCGCTAAACCGGTCCGGACGTACTCGAGGCCGTCCGCCAAGGTGTACCCAAGCTCGAGGTCAGCGGTGGCCCCCGCTTCTTGCATGTGGTACCCGGAAATCGAGATGGAATTAAAACGAGGCATGTGGCGCGAGGTGTACTTGAAGATATCGGCGATGATGCGCATCGACGGCTGGGGCGGATAGATGTAGGTGTTGCGCACCATGAACTCTTTGAGGACGTCGTTCTGGATCGTTCCCGCGAGCTTCTCGGCGGGCACCCCCTGCTCCTCGGCAGCAACAATGTACAGCGCCATGATCGGTAACACAGCTCCGTTCATGGTCATCGAGACACTCATCCGATCGAGGGGAATACCGTCGAACAAGATGCGCATGTCAAGCAGTGAATCGATCGCCACCCCAGCCATACCTACATCACCGCCAACTCTCGGGTGGTCCGAGTCGTAGCCGCGATGGGTCGGCAGATCAAAAGCGATCGACAGGCCGCGTTGTCCAGCAGCAAGCCCCTTACGATAGAAGGCGTTCGACTTTTCCGCCGTCGAGAAGCCGGCATATTGCCGGATCGTCCAAGGCCGCCGCACGTACATCGTTGTGTAGGGTCCACGTACGAAGGGGGCAAAACCCGGCTTGGAATCCAGGTACTTCAAACCTTCGAGATCGGCTGCCGAGTAGTGCGATCGAACCTCGATCCCTTCAGGGGTCCGTGTTGTCGCTGATGGGGCGGACTCTTCGGCCGACCGAGCGGGAGTATCGCCACGTCCGGCGTCGTCGTATTCGATTTGCGCAAATTCCGGAATAACGCTCATCCGAATGCCCCCAGCCCTTCGAGAAGCCTTCGCAAGAGCGCCAAGACATCGCACCCATCGTAGATGAATCCATCAACGCCAGCGGACTCCAACGCAGACTTTTGATCACCGCCGGCATGATCGACCAACACCCAACGAGTGCCATGGGCACGAAAACGAGCTGATATCTCAGCGATCGACTCTGGTTTCTTCGCGGCATTACCACATAGGACGGCGAGGTTCCAGCCGGGATCTTGCAGCGCGGATTCGGGTCCACCTGTTTCGACACCTTCGATACCGGCCACCGCTAGTAGGCGGCGAATGAAACTCGCGTCCTTGCTGCCTCCACCCAAGTCGACAAGGGCAGCCCGCGGACGAGTGCCGAGCTCAGCCTGCCAACGGTCACCAGCTTGCCGCAACGTTTCGAATTCTCTGCTGAGCCTCAGATTTGCCAGTGGAGGGCAGCTGGTGGCGGCCTCGTCGCCAGCCAAGCAGTCCGCTATTTTCTCCAGCGGAGCCCCGGCATCGGCCGCCGCGATCGACAATTCCGTCAACTCGCCGAGATCGCCCGGGACGTCGACCGACAGCTCGAGAACCTTGAGCGCAGCTGGGCCATGGCCGAGCTCGAAGAGATCTAACTTCATGCCGTCCAAAACATCAATGTCATCAAAGTCATCAAGGTCATCATCAAAGTCATCGAAGTCATCAAAGTCATCGATGCCCATGCCGTCGAGGCTCGGACCCGGAAATGAGTCTTCAACGACAGAAGTCTGGTCACGGAGTTGATCGCCGGCTGTGGGTATTGATGGCAGCGACAGTTCGACAAAGGCACTGCTGCCAATGATCGGATGCCGGCGGGTAGCAGCCGCCTCTTGTAATGCCTGGGCAGATTTCTTGACCTTCTCGGAGATGTGGCCATCCAGCAGACACTGAGTCATACCACCAAGGCGCTCGAGATCACGAAACTGATCCCAAGCGGCACGGGCGAGGGCGTCGGTGAGATCCTCGACGTACCAGCTTCCTGCCGCCGGGTCCGAGACCCGCCCCAGACCAGTCTCCCGCGCCAACATGTGTTGAATGTTCAGAGCCAAACGCCGGCTGTCGGAGGCAGCCCGACCCCAAACGGCTTCACCAGAAACACTGTCGTAGGGTGTGACCACAATGCTGTAGGCGCCGCCGAGCGCAGCGGCAAACGCCTGTGCTCCAGTTCGCAGGAGATTCATTCGTGGTGCGTCCTGGGCCATTTCTCGACCAGAAGTGTGAGAGTGAATCCTCACCTCCTGGCCCAGGCCGCTCGAGCCCCAGCTAGCCATCGCTTTGCCCCAGAGTTTTCTTGCCGCCCGCAACTTGGCCACTTCTGAGAACAGATCCCGTCCAACGCCAAAGCTGAAATCGGTCCGGCGGCTAACAGCATCGATGTCGAGGCCGACGGTGCTCAGGTGTCGAAGATAGTCGACGCCGGTCGCAAGGGCGAAGGCCAATTCTTGAACGGTGGAGCATCCAGCCTCGTGATAGGGCTGCGTCGACACCAAAACCGTGTGCATCACGGTATCTTGCTGTAGTCCCCAGGCTGCTAGGTCTGCCATTTGGCGAAAGGCGTTGTCGATTGAACCGTGAAGGTAGCCTCGAGTCGCCAGCCTGGCTAAAGGATCGCAGCCAAAACTCCATCCCTTCCGTTCCGCTGCGTCGCTATGGGATACCGCCATTGCAGCGACACCGAGGGCGTGGTCGCCGGCGTCGAAGATGACTTCGTGCTGCGGCTCGAGCTCTTGCACCAGGCACTCGAAATCGGCACGGTTGTGAATCTGGATACCTTGTCGGTCTGAGGTTGACCCTGTTCTTGGCGTCGTCGTGGTCGTGGGATCATCGAAACAAAGCCAGAGTAGCGACGCACCAAGAGTTTGGTCGGCGATGATCTGCTTGGCCGCTTCCTTGGCCGAAGGGTGCAAGATTTTCTGCGCGACTCGCCAATCTCCGTGTTTTGGTCGGATCTCGACGGAGTCGATGGGTTTTGCCGACTCAGCAGTGAAGAGGGGCCCAATCTCTAGACCGTCTGCTGTGCGATGGGCCAAGGTCGCCGAAAATTCGGCGTCACCAATCTCGCTTTCGGCACGCTGACGCCAAGCCCTGTCATCGACTGTCGGGAAGTCTGCCTCAGCTTGGGGATTTGTCGTCTCTTCTAGGCCGCGAGACGGCGGCTTGTCCAGCAGTGCCATCGACGACGGACACTAGCACAGGGCAACTGCTATCGTGGATATCCG
>JAJCXQ010000212.1 GCA_029263355.1 Acidobacteriota bacterium
ACGGCTGCCCGGAGCGCCGGCGCCCCCCGGCGGGGCAAACCCGCCGGCCTCGGCGACCCCGCGGCTGCAAAGCGGGTCATTGCTGAGCTCCGAAGTAATCTGGGAGGCCATCGCATGATTTCGATCTTTGAAACCTGGCGCCGCAATCTGTGGTTGTGGGTCTTGCCGGTGGGTTTCTGTGTGGTCACGTTGCTCGGCATCGCGTTCTATCGCTTCGCGTTTGCGGGCAAAGTAGAGCGCCTCGAGCGTCAATACCAGGCCGCGATGGCACAACGTGACGGCCTGCGGGAAGAGCGCGAGGTCGTCTCCGCTTTCTTGCAAAGGGTCGACAGTCATCAAGGGGAGACCGGCGGGCTCTACAGCGAGTACTTTCAAACCGAGTCGCAGCGCTTCACTCGGGTCATCAAAGAAGTCAAAACGCTGGCTGAGAATGCTGGGTTGCGACCGACATCCTTGAGCTATCCCAAAACGGACTTCGCTAGCTACGAGTTGTTGCAGCGCAACATCAACTTCTCGGTCGAGGGAACCTACGACGAGCTTCGAAGGTTCATCAACTTCTTGGAGCTCACCGAGCACTTCATCATTCTGAACAGCGTCACCTTGGGTGGTGGCACCGGCGCCGGGCGCGGTAATCCGCCTCTAGGCATCAATTTGGTCTTGTCGACGATCTTTGCGACGCGGGATTTCGAAGATGAGATCGAGGAGCCATCAACATAATGCTCGACAACCTCCAAAAACGTGAGCGCATCCTGCTCGGGATCCTGGCGCTGTTGGTGCCGATCGGCATCTGGCAGTACTTGGGCCCAGCGCTCAATCGCTTTGCCAGTCGTGACGCCGGCAGCGGCGTGGTGGTTGGGGCCGTCGAGCGTCGCGCGGTGGCGCGGCAACAGATCGTCGACCTCCGTCTCGATGCGCTGGATGCGGAGGGTGGAGAGTACGAGCCCGAACGCAATCTTTTTCTGTTCGGCGTGCGGCCGCCGCCCCCGCCACCGCCACGGCCCAAAGCGGAGCCGAGAAAGCCACCACCGCCACCGCCACCACCACCGCCACCGAGGGATCTGACGCCGCAGCCGCCAGCGGTCGATGTGACCTTGCTCGGACTTTTCGGGCCGGAGCGTCAGCGCATTGCAGTGTTGACCGACAAAGACGGGACGATTATCAATGCTCAGCTGCAGGAAGTCGTCCATGAAAAATTCATCGTCCACCAGATCGGCTACGAGTCGGTCGACCTCACGTTCGTGGGCTTCCCTGACGCCCCGCCGGTTCGTCTCGAGATCGGCGGCTGAGATGCAGGAAGCCATGGAGAGTCGAAGTATGCAAAATAGACCATCAGAGACACCATGTCGCCACGCCGGGGCTCACCGCCGGCCCCTCCGTGCCTGGCCCACTTGGGCCCTGGTGGCCTTGCTCGTCGCGTTGGCAGGCTGTTCCGGGCATAGCGTCTACCGCAAGGCGCGGCTGGCGGAAGCACGTGGGGATTGGGATCAGGCTGTCCTCTCTTATCTAGAGGCAGTGCGAGTACATCCGGACAACATCGCTTACCGCGCCGCGTTGATGCGGGCCAAGATCCAGGCAGCGCAAGAGCATTTCAGAGCGGGTAAGCGGTTCCGCGACGCCGGTGTGCCGGAGCGCGCGATGCTCGAATATCGCAAAGCGGTCGAGCTCGATCCGTCCAATCAGTACGCTGAATCAGAGTTGCGCAAGGCGGTCGAAGAGATCAGGGCGGCTCGTGAAGGACGGGCGCCACGGTCGATCGCTGAAATGAAGGATGGTGTCCGGGGCAGGAACGCCCAGCCGCCGATTCTGAACCCGCGTTCGAACGAGCCGATCGACTTGATCTTCTCCGAGCCGGCTTCGGTACTCGACATCTACCGTGCCCTCGGCAAAGCGTTCGGGGTCAACGTGCTGTTCGATCCCAAGCTCAAAGACTCCGAGATCTCGATCGTGCTCAGTGAGGTCACCGCCCAGAGCGGCCTCGAGATCCTGATGCGTACCGTCAGTCATTTCTACAAAGTGCTCGACGAGCACTCGATCATCATCGCCGACGACACACCGCAGAATCGTCGGACCTACGAAGACCAGGTGATCCAGACTTTTTTCCTCGACAACGCCGAAGTCAAGGATGTCATGACGATGGTACGCAGCTTGATCGGCGCCAAGCACGTCGCGTCCAACGAGCAGCTCAATGCCATCGTGTTGCGGGATACCGCGGACAAGGTCAAGGTTGCGGAGCAGATCATTGTCGCCAACGACAAGGCGAAAGCCGAAGTTGTGGTCGACGTCGAGCTGTTGGAGATCAACACCAGCAACCTGTTGGAGCTCGGACTCAGCCTGTCGTCGAATTCGCTTCAGATCGATCCGTTTTTCGGCGGTGGTACGGATGGAGCTACCACCTCGAATGTGGTCCGCTTCTCGGACCTCGAATTCATCAACGAGAACAATTGGAACATCACCCTGCCAAGCTTCATCGTCGACTTCGCCAAGTCGAATGGTGACGCCCAGTCCTTGGCTCAGCCCAAGCTGCGCATCACCGAAGGTGAGAAAGCGAATCTCACCATTGGTGACCGGGTGCCGATTCCCACCACCACGTTCAACACCTCCAATGTGTCGGGGTCGAACATCGTGCCGGTGACCTCTTTTCAGTATCAGGAAGTTGGTATCAAGATTGAGATCGAGCCCCGGGTCCACCACAACGAGGAGGTTTCCCTCAAGGTCAACGTCGAGGTTTCGAATATTGCCGATTTTGTGACCGGCTCCGGTGGTCAGCAGCAACCGGTGATCGGAACCCGTAACATCCAGACCAATATCCGTCTGCGTGATGGCGAAACCAACTTCCTGGCCGGTTTGATTCGAACCGAAGAGGGGCAAACCGAAAACGGCATTCCAGGGCTTTCGGACATTCCGGTGATCGGTCGGTTGTTCAAGCGCACGTCGAACGACAATCGGCGGACCGACATCGTCTTGACCTTGACCCCCCACGTCATTCGTCGTGCCGATATCAGCGAACAAGACTTGCTTCCGATCTGGGTTGGTACCGAGGCCAACATCACGTTTCGTGGAGGCAGTCCACGGGTCGAATCGAACGTCAGTGGCCCGTTCGACGGGGATGACAGTTCCCGTCAACAGGTTCGCGAACGCCTGCGCGAGCGTCTGCGCTCGCTGCCCAGAGGTTTGCAAGACGCCGGTGGTAACGAAGACACGGGTGACGAGGAAGATGACGAGGTGGCGCCACCACCTGGTATCGACCTGGCGCCCGGTGGCGGATTTCGCGATCCGTTCGAGCAGGATGACGACGACGATGACGACGAAGGGTGACGCCAATCCGTAAACACAGTTGATGGCAGCGCGGAAGCAAGCGTCGAAGCTGCTGCCCTAGAGGACCTTGCCAAAAGGACCTTGCCAAAAGGACCTTGGTCGAAACTAGACACCACGACACGAAACAAACACCGAGAGTTCCTGTGAGAAGAGCTACCCCTCGCTTACACTACGTTGCCCGCCGGTATCGCTGGCTGCCCAGCCCCGCGAGGCAAGCAGGGTTCTCGATCACCGAGCTGGTAGTGGTCTGTGTCATCTTGGTCTCGTTGTCGGCGGTGGCCTTTCCCATTGCCAAGTATTCGATCAAGCGACAGAAAGAAACCGAGCTGCGCTACGCATTACGCAAGATGCGCAACGCGATCGATGAGTACAAGCGCTTTAGCGATGCCGGGCTGCTGCCCGTGGATCTCGGCACCGATGGCTATCCGGCCGAGCTCGAGCTGCTGATCGAGGCACACAACTTAGTGGGCCAGGGGCCGAGCGTCATCAAGCGCTTCATGCGACGCATTCCGATCGATCCGATGACCGGCAAGGATGAATGGGATCTTCGCAGCTATCAGGACGATAGTGACTCCTTCTCCTGGGGAGGTGAGAACGTCTACGACGTTCGCTCGCAGAGTGTCGGGACCGGCTTGAACGGAATTCCGTATGCAGAATGGTGAAGGATCGCAAAACGTTGAATCGCGAACGTTGAATAGAGTTAATGCCATGACTTTCGAATCATCCAATCGAGCAAGCCGGTCGCGGCGATACCACCACCGAAGCGGTCAGCGAGGTTTTACCCTGCTGGAGTTGATCATCGTGATAACGGTGATCGGTATCCTCGCGACGATCGCCTTGCCCAATTTGCTGCAGACACCTCGCCGAGCCAACGAAGCAGTGCTGAAGACCAATCTGAGGACACTGCGAGAGGTTATCGATCAGCACAACGGTGACAAAGGTTACTTCCCGGCCAGTCTCGATGTGCTGGTCGAAGAGGGTTACCTGCGGGACATCCCGTACGATCCGCTTTATAAGGATACCGAATGGGGCGTCGAGTACGATCAAGTCGACGAAGAGTTCGAGCCGGCGGAGACGGACCTGCCAGAAGGTGGCGAGCCGGGAATCATCGACGTGTTCTCCCTGTCGGATAAGGAATCCCTCGACGGCGTTCCGTATAGCGAGTGGTAAGCCGGGGAGCTCTGATGCCCAGATGTCGCCCAAGCCCTGACTGGATCACCCGCGGACCCTGGCGCTTCTGGCCACGACGGTTCCGGCACCCCTCGCAGGTCGCGAAACGGTCTGCCGGCTACAACTTGGTGGTGCTCGCAGTCGCGGTTACAGTGCTCAATATTATGGTCGCCAAGGCGCTGCCGCTGTGGACCTACGTGGTCCAAAAGGAGAAAGAGGAAGAGCTGATTTTTCGTGGTTTGCAATACGCTGAAGCGATTCGCATCTTCCAGACTCGGCATGGACGCCTGCCGACGAAGCTCGAGGAGTTGATCAAAGTCGAGCCGCGTAGTATCCGTCAGTTGTACAAGAATCCGATGTCGGACGATGGCGACTGGGGGCTGATCTTTCAAGATCAAAGGGGGCAAGGCCAGGGCCAGAACCTGGGCGGCAACGCTCGAGGCAACCGGAACGGTCGTGACCGGCGCAATCGTGATCAGGAAGAAGAAAACAGGAGCTCCTCGTTCGGGCTGCCAGAGAGCGGAGATCGGGTGCGTATCGGGCCGATCATCGGAGTCCACAGCGAAGAGGGTGGCGAAGCGATCAAAGTCTTCGCGCCGCTAGGTAGTGGCGGCGGTGGCGGTGGCAGTGACTACTCACAGTGGAAGTTCACTGTCGATCTGGTCCAGGGTCTCGGCCAACGCGGCATCGGTGCTGGAGACGGAGGGGTGCAGGTGCCAACCGTCAACTCCGAGGACATCGGCAAACCCTGGCCGCCGGGTATTTCTTTACCGCGTTTCCAGGGCCAGACTCGGAATCGCCGCAATGCCAATGGACAACAGACCAACGCCAATCAACGAGGCATCGGCAGCACTGGCGGCGCTGGTGGCAACCGCTCGGGCCGAGGGTCGAATTGAAAGTCGGCGTTCGGCGTTTGGAACACGCGGTTGGCCTGCCGTTACCCGTAGTCGCTACCGTCGGCAGTGCGGGTTCTGATCTGCGAGCCGCAGTAGCCGATCCGATGACCCTAGCGCCAGGTGATCGCGCCCTCGTGCCAACCGGACTCCAACTCGAGATTCCCGAGGGTTGGGAAGGGCAGGTCAGACCGCGCAGTGGCCTCGCGCTGCGCCATGGGGTCACCGTACTCAACAGCCCGGGCACCATCGACAGCGATTATCGTGGTGAGGTCGGCGTGATTTTGGTCAACCACGGTCGCGACTCTTTCACGGTGAACCGTGGCGAACGTGTCGCGCAACTGGTCTTGGCGCGGGTTGAGTGTGTCGAGTGGCAGGAGACTGTTGATCTAACCCGCAGTGATCGTGGCGAGGGCGGATTCGGGTCATCCGGTGAAGTCTAGGGGACTGCTTAGCTCGTTTCCGTCCAGGAACGCATCGAGGGCTCGGTTGACCTCGTGGGCTGCGCAGCAGCTCCGAGCTCGCCGGTCCGCTTGCGAGACGCATAAGTCCATGTATTACAAATCGATACGAGAAGCCAAGATTCGTTTAGCTCGAACACGCTCGCTGCTTGCTCGCTCCACGAGCTCTCCCTCACTGGGCCGAAAACGGCAAACTGGACGGGATCTAGCTCGTTGGATTGCGCGGTTTGGCAAAAGAGAGCATGAACTCGCGCATGATCTCTTTGAGCTCGACGGTATAACCCGCTAGATCACGTAGCTTGGCATCAACTTGATCGGCAGTCGGGGAGATCACCGAAACCGACGACCGTGGACGGATCTTGTAGGTCAGTCGCTCGTCGAGCGCTTCCAATTGCTGGAAAGCTTGCTTGAGTCGGTTCGGGTCCATCGGCGGCTTACTCCACTGGCCGACGGTGGACCAAGGTCGCGGCTGCCTGATCCAGCGGTCGCACGACCAGCTCGTCGATATTGACGTGGGGTGGCCGTGTCGCTGCCCATACCACGCAGTCGGCAATATCGTCGGCAGTCAAAGGGGTCATGCCGTCGTAGACTTTGGTTGCACGATCGGCATCACCCGCGAAACGGACCTTCGAGAATTCGGTCTCTACCAGACCGGGAGCGACTTCAGTGACCCGCACCGGCTGACCAAGAAGCTCGAGGCGAAGAGTGCGAGTCAGAGCTCTCAAGCCATGTTTGGCCGCGGTGTAGCCTGAGCCTCCCGGATAGGTTTCGAAACCGGCGATCGAACCGATGTTGATAATGTGGCCAGCACCGGAGGCGATGAGGGACGGCAGCAAAGCGCGCGTCATTCGCAGCGTTCCGAGCACGTTGGATTGAAACATCCACTCCCAGTGTTCATCACGCGTCTCTTCGATTCGGTCCATACCGAGGGCGCCGCCAGCGTTGTTGACCAGAAGTGATAGGCCTTCCGGCGCCCGTCTTTCAACCTCGGCGGCAAAAGTTTTGACGGCGTTCGGGTCTGTGACGTCGAGCTCGAGGGCGACTGCGCCCACCGGTTCGGCAACTTCACGCAGGCGATCGAGTCGTCGGGCGCCGGTGATGACTTGGTAGCCGGCACTCCTCAACTGTCGCACCGACGCGGCGCCGATCCCGGAGCTGCCGCCGGTGACGACAGCGGTTTTAGATCCGGTAGTCTTTGAAGTCGTGTGGCTCATCGTGGATCAGTTAGCGGAGGTTTCATCGTTGCTGGGCGTCCAGGACGGCAGCTGTGCAGGATCGATGCCCACCGACTCCATCGCCAGTTGCCACACCTCTTCCGGATCGTCATTGAACAGTAGATCATTGCGGACCGGCGCGGTCATCCAGTCGTTGCGCAAAATCTCCTTGATGAGTTGCCCAGTATCCCAGCCAGCATAGCCCAATAATAAGCGAAAGGCTGGCGGGGGTTGCTCCGCAAGACTCTCGAGATCGCCGAGATGCTGTGTCAGCGCGACGCCGGGGCAAACTTTGACACGGGTTTCAGCGGCGGGCTCGTCGTCGTCGTTGCGGAATAGTAACGTGCCGAGCTGTGGTTGCACTGGGCCGCCGAAGAACGCCAGAGAGCTCTCTTCGCCGAGCCAGGGAATCTCGAGATCTTCCAGGATCTCACCGACCTTGACGCCGGTCGGGCGATTGACGATGAATCCCTGGCTACCTTCGTCCTGATGCTGAAGCAACAAGACCACACTCTTGTAAAAGAAGGGATCCATGACCTGTGGCATCGCCAGCAAAAGGATCGGTGCCTTGAGATCCGCCGCGCTCATCGGACCATCTTAGTACATTAGTTGCCGCTCCAGAGACGATCGCCAGAGGCCCGTGAAGAGAAGTGGATCATGGGATACTATTAGAGCGTTTCGCTGTAGGTTGAACCCCAAACAATTGCTTACCTCGCCGAGGACAAGGTCGGTCTGGCCCAGGGCCGAGAACGGTCCCGGCAACCCCGTAATATTCCGTGATCTGGCTGAGATTCGTCTAGGATTGCGACTCAAACAAGGAGAACTCCATGAAGGATAGCTTCTCGACATTCAAGACACTGCGAGTCAGTGATCGGGAATTCCATATAGCGAGCCTGGATGCGCTCGAAAAGCAAGGGCATTCGGTCAGTCGGCTGCCGTTCGCGACCCGCATTCTGCTCGAGAACCTGTTGCGCAGGGAGAACGATGCCGACGTCACGGCTGCGGACATCGAAGCCATCGTTGGATGGGACCCCAAGGCCAAGCCGAGTGTCGAAATCGCCTTCATGCCAGCACGCGTGCTGCTGCAGGACTTCACCGGCGTGCCTGCGGTAGTGGATCTCGCGGCGATGCGTGATGCGATGGTGTCGATGGGCGGCGATGCCGCCAAAATCAATCCACTGCAGCCCGCTGAGTTGGTGATCGATCACTCGGTGCAAGTTGACGAATACGGTTCCAGTGCGGCCCTGTTGATCAATGCCGAGCGAGAGTTCGAGCGCAATTACGAACGTTATGCCTTCCTGCGCTGGGGTCAGGGAGCGTTCGAGAATTTCAAGGTTGTGCCACCTGCGACCGGTATCGTCCATCAGGTCAATCTCGAATACCTGGCGCGGGTGGTGATGACAGGAAATGGGGACCGGCCGTTCGCCTACCCGGACACGCTGGTCGGCACCGATTCCCACACCACCATGATCAATGGACTTGGGGTGTTGGGTTGGGGTGTCGGCGGAATCGAAGCCGAAGCCGCCATGCTTGGCCAGCCGATTTCGATGCTTATTCCGCAGGTGGTCGGCTTCCGCCTAGAGGGAGAACTACCGGAAGGCGCCACCGCTACTGACCTTGTGCTGCGCGTCACCGAGATGTTGCGCTCCCACGGTGTGGTCGGCAAGTTTGTCGAATACTATGGGCCGGGGCTTGTTAGCCTGCCGCTGGCTGATCGCGCCACCCTAGCCAACATGTCTCCCGAGTACGGCGCGACCTGCGGCATCTTTCCGGTCGATCAAGTGACTCTCGACTATCTGACTTTCACCGGTCGGTCTCCAGAAACAGTAGCCCTGGTCGAGGCTTACATGAAAGAGCAGGGGCTCTTTCACACCGCCAGCAGCCCTGAAGCCGAATATAGTGACAGCTTGGGCCTGGATCTCTCCACCGTCGAGCCGTCTCTCGCCGGGCCGAAGCGGCCGCAGGATCGCATCCTGCTACGTAACGCGCACAGTGCGTTTCGCAATCAGCTCGAAGACTTGAAAGGCGTCAAGTCTGCACCTTCACCGCTCAAGGTCCTGGGTACATCAGACGGCGCACCTTCAGGAGACGCCACTGCGACAGCTCCTTCGGCGGTGGCGACGACTGTCGGCCAGGAAAGCTTCGATCTCGACCACGGCGCGGTCGTGATTGCTGCTATCACCAGTTGCACCAACACCTCCAATCCTTCGGTGATGGTGGCGGCGGGATTGGTGGCCAAGAAGGCCAATGAGCGAGGGCTGAAATCCAAGCCGTGGGTAAAAACCAGCCTGGCGCCAGGGTCCAAAGTCGTGACTCGGTATCTCGACGAGGCTGGACTCACACCACATCTCGAGGCCCTGGGTTTCCATCTTGTGGGCTACGGCTGCACGACGTGTATCGGTAACAGCGGCCCGTTGCCGGCGCCGATCTCAGAAGCGATCAAAGCTGGCGATCTGGTTGCGACCTCTGTGCTTTCCGGCAATCGTAACTTCGAGGGGCGGATCAGCTCTGACGTGCGGGCCAATTACCTGGCCTCGCCGCCATTGGTGGTGGCGTATGCGTTGGCTGGTCGGATTGACATCGACATTTACAATGAGCCACTAGGGTTCGACGCCGCCGATGAGCCGGTGTTCTTGAAAGACCTCTGGCCGACTCGGCAGGAGGTCGATGAGACGGTGCGCCAGGCGCTACACGCGGAGATGTTCCAGAGCGAGTATGCGGATGTCTTTACCGGCGATGACCAGTGGCGAGCGCTGCCGACTCCGGAAGGTAATACATTTGCCTGGGCTGACGACTCCACCTACGTACGGCTGCCGCCTTATTTTGTCGATATGTCGAGACAGCCGACGCCGCCTAAGGATCTGCACGGCGCCCGGGTGTTGGCACTGCTCGGCGACACGGTGACCACCGACCACATCTCGCCGGCCGGCGCCATCAAGCGTGACAGTCCGGCGGGCAAATACCTCGTCGAGCATGGCGTGGCGCCCAAGGACTTCAACTCCTACGGCTCCCGACGTGGCAACCACGAGGTAATGATGCGTGGCACGTTCGCAAATGTTCGGTTGCGCAACAAGCTGGTACCGGAGATTGAAGGCGGTTACACCCTGCACTTGCCCGATGGTGAGCCGATGTCGATTTTTGACGCGGCGATGAAATACCAAGCTGATGGCGTTCCCCTGATCGTGCTTGCCGGCAAAGAGTACGGTACCGGCTCGTCCCGCGACTGGGCTGCCAAAGGCTCATTGTTGCTCGGAGTGCGTGCCGTCATCACTCGCAGCTACGAGCGCATTCACCGCAGCAATCTCGTCGGCATGGGAGTGTTGCCTCTCGAGATGATGCCCGGGGCGTCAGCGGAGAGCTTGGGTCTCGATGGTCACGAGACCTACGATATTCCAGGGCTCTCCGATCTCGTCTCGAAGGCCGCCGATGGCGATCCTGGTCGCGAGCTCACCGTCACCGCACGACGCGACGACGGCAGCCAGCTCGATTTCCAAGTCAAAGTTCGGCTCGATACGCCACAAGAGGTTCAGTACTACCTGCATGGCGGTATCCTGCAATACGTACTGCGGCAGCTGCTCTGATCGGTCGGCTTGACGCAATGGCCTGGGCCGACTGGGGTCGGCTCGGGTCGCCTCACAGCTTGGCCGATGCAAAAAGCCCCGTGCCGAGGAGGGACAACGGCACGGGGGAGGAGACCTTGAGGACTTGAACTTCTTGGACGAGGAGGCGGCCTTCCCGATACAGCCGCCCCGCTCATCCAGCCATACCCTCGACAAGCGAGCATTGGATTTAATCAAGTTCCAGATTCTTAGTGGTGACTTTGCGTTTGACTCTTAGTTCACCGTATAGGGTTCGCTGAGAGTGAACGGAGCGATCTCGGCGTCGAAGGCCTCACCCCCTTGGATCTGCATCTGGTAACTACCGTGCATGGTTCCCATCGGGGTCTTCAAAGGGCAGCCCGAGGTGTAGCGGAAGCTTTCGTTGGGAGCCAGGATTGGCTGCTCACCGACGACTCCAGGCCCTTTGACCTCTTCGACACGATTCATCTCATCGGTGATGATCCAATGTCGGGATATCAACTGCAAAGTCTCCGGGCTTTCGTTGCGAATCGTCACGCTGTAAAGGAAGAACCACAAGCTCTCCTTTGGTTGTGAGCGGGTTGGGTCGTACTGGGGCTCCACACGGATTCGGACCCCTCGCGTCACGGCTTCCGACGAGAACATGGCGAATCTCCTTTTTGAGGTCAGCTCCGACCATCGGGTACTATGGGCCCCGGAAAGCCTTCGACAATCAGCTCCCCCCTAGCGATCAGCGATCTTCGATGCATTGGATTGTCATCTTATCGTTTGCACTCCGGACCGTGGCGGCGGTCTGGTCTCTAGTGCTGCTCTATCGCTGGCGGGATACCCGCGCGCTGGTGATGATGGCTGTGTTGGTGACACTGGCCACACACCCCGCATTGGCGCTCTTGACCTACCGTGAGTCGCACAGCTCCTCCGCTATCGGTCCAGAATCGTTGGCGCTGGTGCTCAGCCTTTTGATTTTCCCGGTCATCTACTCTCTGGAGCGCAACCGTTCTGGAACCGAAGCGCTGTTCCAGAAGGCGTTTCGCGCCAGTCCAGATGCCGTCACCGTCACTACGTTACAAGAAGGTCGCTTTATCGAGATCAATGAGAGCTTTGGCCGCATTACTGGCTACAGCCATGCCGAAACGATCGGTCGCACTTCGGCAGATCTAAAGCTGTGGGTTCATCCGGAGGACCGTGATCGCCTGCGAGCAGCGATCGACTCTAATGGCACGGTCTCTAATCAAGAGTTGACGTTTCGGCGCAAGTCGGGCGACCACATGTTGTGCCTGGTCTCGGCGGATGTCGTCGAATTCGGCGGCCGGCCTCGACTCCTGATGACAGTGCGGGACATCACCGAGTATCGGCGAGCGGAAGAAGCTCTGCGAGTCTCGGAAGCCAATTTTGCTGCGGCCTCCCGCGCCAGTCCGGACTCAATCATCATCTCGACGATCCCAGAGGGCAGAATCCTCTTGGCCAACGAGGGTTGTTACCGCGTTACCGGCTATCGACCCGAAGAAGTGATCGGTCGCCTGAGTCGAGAGCTCAACATCTGGATCGATCACAAAGAGCGAGACACTCTGATTCAGGACCTGAACGAGGGGCGGGACGTCCACGAGCGGGAAGCGCCTTTTCGCAACAAGACGGGAGAAATCCGCGTTGGGGTCATGAGTGCCACCCTGATCAAGGTTGCAGGCCAGTCGTGCTTGTTGTCGATCGTCAGGGACATCACCGAGCGCACGCGGGTCGAAGAAGAGCGTGCCGAGATGTTCCGAGAGCTCGAAGCCAAGAACGCTGAGCTCGAGCGTTACGCTTACACGCTCTCCCACGATCTCAAGAGCCCATTGGTCACCATCCGGGGCTTCCTCGGACTGCTCGAACGCGACCTGGCGGCCGGTGACGCCGACCGAGTCGAGCGCGACTTGGCGCGAGTCCATGCCGCCGCCGCTACGATGAGCCGCCTGGTCGACGAATTGCTGGAGCTCTCGCGAGTTGGACGGGTGGTCCATACCTACGAAACCTTCTCCTGCGTCGAGCTCGTTCAGGAAGCCGCGGAATTGGTCGCTGGCCAGATCCGTGAGGGCGGCGTCAATATCGAAATCTCTCCCGATCTTCCGACCCTTTTCGGCGACCGGGTACGTCTTCTCGAAGTGTTTCAGAATCTGATCGACAACGCCGTTAAATTCATGGGTGACCAAGATCAACCACGCATTACGGTTGGGGTCGAAACCCGAGGTGACGACCCGGTCATTTTCGTTCGTGACAACGGCATCGGCATCGACTCCCGCTACCAGGAGAGAGTGTTCGGCCTCTTCGACCGGCTGGACACCAGCGTTGAAGGCACCGGCGTCGGCCTGGCGTTGGTCAAACGCATCGTCGAAGTTCACGGTGGCCGGGTTTGGGTCGAGTCCGAAGGCGAAGGTCGCGGCAGCTCTTTTTGTATTGTCCTGCCGAAAGAGTTGGTAGGATCGGGTAATTAGCTCGTGCCCGAGAAGAGGAAGAAGGTGTAGCCAAGGTAGATAACGAGGAGCACACCACCTTCGGCCCGGACCAGGCGACGGTGGGTGGCAAGGGCGGCGAGAAGAAGCAGGCTGATCCCGAGGACAACCCAGAAGTCGACCGCCAGGGCCTTGGCCGATATCTGAATCGGGTGAACGGTGGCGGTGACGCCGAGGATACAGAGCAGATTGAAGATGTTCGAGCCGATAATATTGCCCAACACCAGATCGCCCTCTTTACGACGGGCTGCGACGATGGCGGCCGCCAACTCCGGCAAGCTGGTGCCGAGGGCGACCAGGGTCGCTCCGATCACCCGATCGGTCACCCCCATCTCACTGGCGATATAGCTAGCGCCGTAGACGAGGGCTTGGGCGCCGCCTACCAACAGGCCGACGCCGACGGCAATCAAGAGAATCAATCGAGTTCCGGGAACATGTTCGATCGTCGGGGTGGGATCACGATCCTCGTTGGAATTGGTCTCACGGAGTTGGGTCGCGATAAAAATCCCCAACATCGCCACCAGGAAGAGGCCTTCCAGGCGACCAAGATAGAGGCGGGTCGCCATCAAGGGGTAGATCAGGATGGTCACGAAGACCATGAAGGCGATTTCGCGACGGATGAAGCGCACGGTCACGGTCAGTGGCACGATCAGCGCCGAGATCCCGAGGATCAGCCCGATGTTGGCGACGTTGGACCCGAAGACATTGGCGATCGCCATTTCGGGCGAGCCTCGAAAGGCTGCCGACAAGGTGGTGGCGAGCTCCGGTGCGGAGGTGGCAAAGGCAACAACTGTCAGGCCGATCACCAGCGAGCTGACTCCGAAGTTGCGAGCCAGTTTGATCGAGTTGTCCACCAGCATCTCGCCGCCCTGATAGAGCAGACCGATGCCGATGAGGACCAGGACTAATGAAAGCAACACCCGATCAGCCCCCGTCAACTCGCTGATTGGGCCGCAAGCCCCAAGTCTTCGTAGATCGCATCGGTAAGCTCGCGGAAGCGTTCGGTGTGGCGTGGCTCACCGGGATTGCCGTTGGTCACCAAAGCGACCACCAAATCGTGCTCGGGGTCGGCGAATCCAGTCGACGATTGGAAACCGCTGTGGCCGAACGTACGGCGCGAGGCGTGTCGTCCATAACCGTAGGGCGGAAGCTCGGCGCCGTAGTGCTCGGAGTTGACGATAAAGCCCAAGCCCCAATCGAGCTTGTGTTTGAAAGTCTGATCGAACATGCCGACCCGGTGCGGCGTGGTCAGCGCCTCGACAGACTGCGGCGAGAGGATGCGAGCGTCGCGCCACCTGCCGCGCGCCAACAGCATTTCGTAGAACCGCCCAAGCTCACGGATTGGACCGTAGCCATTGC
Organism: Acidobacteriota bacterium; assembly: GCA_029263355.1. Lineage (GTDB taxonomy): Bacteria > Acidobacteriota > Thermoanaerobaculia > Multivoradales > J023 > JAAELT01. The sequence continues at coordinate 14,477 of JAJCXQ010000212.1, forward strand.
CGCCCGGCGAGCAACCCACAACGTGAGGCTCATGATTCCAGCGGCGTTTCCGCGGAGTGCTGCTTTCGGTACCGTACATCGTTCCCAGCCGCCCATCATAAGCGAGGAAACGATCTCTTGGCATGCCGATCCAGGAGTCCATCATACCGAGAGGCTCGAATATCTCCTGCCGCACATAGTGACGGAAGTGCCGACCGTCGACCCGCCGCACCACTTCACCGAGCAGGAACCAGCTCGAGCTCAGATGGTAGCCTGCCTTCTCCCCCGGCTCCCAGCGTGGCTCCGGTCGAGCTTGACAGATGTTGTCGAGGATTTCGTCCCAGCTGGCGTCGGGCCAACCGACACTCAGCATACGGATGCCGCCAGTGTGGGTCAGGACATGACGGAGAGTGATACGTTCCTTACCGCGAGCGGCGAATTCCGGCAGGTGACGGGCGATCGGATCGTCGAGCTCGAGCTGGCCTCGCTCCCACAATTGGGCGATGGCGACAGCGGCCACTGGCTTGGTGGACGACAACCAGAGCATCAAGGTCTCAGGGGTCATCGCCTGGCCTGACGTGTGCTCGCCGACCATCAACTCAGCATGACGCAGCCCACCACCCGTGCCGCCGTTGGCTCTGGCGCCCAGTGAGACGTAGGCTTGGGCGCCAAAATGCAACCCGTGCTCGATGCCTTGCTCGAGGGCATCACGGGTGCGCGGAAGCTCGATGGGTCTAGGGTCGGACACGATAATCGGGTTCACACTGGTCCGGCGTCAAGCTGGTCTGGGGGCAGGCTGATTTAGGATCGGATAGGTCTCGAAACGGCGGGGGGCGGAGCATAGCAGCTCTGCCCTCGTATGCATCTACGTCGGCAGATGCTTCTGGGATGCGCTCTTGCCAGCTCATCTGCCGACCGTTGGTGCTGCCGGGGGGTGTTCGGTCGCGACCGACGCGCACACTCCAGCGCTGCGAGGTTTGCCCTACAGGCTCGACCTCGATGACTTCGGTGCGTTACGTGTGCCGTTTGAGCTCCAACCTGGCGACCGACTCGCGGTGCACCTCATCGGGCCCGTCGGCGAGGCGTAGGGTGCGCGACATCGCCCAGTGGTAGGCGAGGGGAAAGTCGCCGCTGACACCGGCGCCGCCATGAGCCTGGATCGCTCGATCCAGCACCCGCAGGGCGACGTTCGGCGCCACCACCTTGATCATCGCGATCTCCGCCTTGGCTGCTTTGTTGCCCACAGTGTCCATCATGTACGCCGCCTTCAAGGTCAACAGTCGCGCCTGCTCGATCTCGATCCGTGAGCTGGCGATATCGGATCGCAGCGTCCCCTGCTCGGAGAGGGTGCGACCGAACGCCACTCGCTCTTGGACCCGCCGACACATGCTCTCCAACGCGCGCTCGGCGACTCCGATCAGACGCATGCAATGGTGGATCCGCCCGGGACCCAATCGTCCCTGCGCAATTTCGAAACCACGACCTTCACCCAGGATCATGTTCGACGCCGGCACTCGAGCGTTGTCGAAAAAGATCTCGGCATGACCGTGAGGCGCGTCGTCGTAACCGAAGACGGTGAGCATGCGTTTGATCGTGACGCCTGGAGTCGCCAACGGCACCAGAATCATCGATTGTTGGCGGTAACGCGTGCTTTCGGGATTGGTGACGCCCATGAAGATGGCGATCTTGCAACGCGGGTCACCGGCCCCGGAGGTCCACCATTTGGTGCCGTTGATCACATTGTCGTCACCGTCGCGGGTGATCGAGGAGCGGATATTAGTGGCGTCGGAAGAGGCGACATCGGGCTCGGTCATGGCGAAACACGACCGGATCTCGCCGGCCAACAGGGGTGCAAGCCAGCGCTCTTTCTGCGCGTCGCTGCCGTAGCGTTCGAGCACCTCCATGTTGCCGGTGTCAGGTGCCGAACAATTAAAAATTTCGGGCGCAAAAACCACTCGCCCCATCACTTCGCACAACGGTGCGTAATCGAGGTTGGACAGGCCGGCGCCGCGCTCGCTTTCGGGTAGGAAGAGGTTCCACAGCCCAGCGGCTCGAGCCTCTTTCTTGAGCTCCTCCATCATCGGTGGCACCTGCCAACGGTCACCCTGATCGACCCAATCGTAGAAGGCGCGTTCGTTGGGGTAGACATAACGCTCCATGAACGCGGTCAGGCGTCGATGGTAGTCCTGGGCTCGCTCGGACATCTCGAAGATCATGCGCCGCGCTCCTTTGGAGAATTCAGATTTTCCATTGAAAGGTTAAGCTATACCGTCGCTATCGCCTAGGGAAGCTGCACGACTCTGGAGAAAAGTATGTGTTGGCTGACAGCAGTTGTCTTACTCGTGCTCGCTTCGACGCCGGCTCATGCTGCTCCCTGGCAGGATGCGATCGGTCATATCGCGGCGGGGGAGCTCGAAGCGGCGGAGCGGATCCTGCTCGATGCTGCTGATGACGATGCCGAAGCGGCGCTCTATCTCGGCCGGGTCTATCTCGAGCAGGTCTGTCCCGAACAAGTCTGCATCAAACAGCGGCGCGCTCAGGACGCGGTCGACGCGTTCGAACGCGCCATTGAGCTCGACCCTGTCAGCTCCGAGGCTCACCTGTGGCTCGGCGACGCATTGGTAAAACGCATTGAAGAAGTGCCCTTCCTGCTCAAGCTGCCGATTGCCAACCGTATGCGAACCGCCTACGAGAAGGCCGTCGAGCTCGATCCCGAGAATCTGGCGGCGCGAGTCGCGGTCGCCCGGTACCATGCCGCAGCCCCGGCGATGGCCGGTGGCAGCCGTGAGCGGGCACAGAGCGAGCTGGCGGAGATTCGAACCCGAGATACAGCCTTGGCCCATATCACCCAGGGTTTGATCCACGAGCATGTAGGCCATGTCGAGCCGGCGGAAGCTGAGCTCCGGGCCGCCACCGAGGTTGATCCCGAGTCGCTGTTGAGCTGGCGCGAGCTCGGCTACTTTTTCCAACGCAGGGAACGCTGGCAAGAAGCTGCCGACGCGTTCGAACAGGTTCTCAACTTAGCGCCTGACGACGCCGCGGCCCTTTTCGAAACCGCGCGTTGCGCCCTCCTGCTCAGCGACCAGGTCCTGCATCGCGCCGAGCGCCGTCTTCAGGCCTATCTGCAGCTCGAGCCTGGCCCTGACACGATCGTGCTTGGCGACGCGAAGCCCCCTCGCCGTCCGGCAGCGTCGCAGGCTCTGCATTCGATCCATCAGCGCCTGGGATTGGATTCGAGCATCGCCGAATCCCAGAACACCCGCGAGGTCGACATCTCTTTGAGCCTTGGACCGTCCGATTGGGTCGCCATAGAAGGCTGGACCGACTGTCTGCTGAATGCTGCGGCAGGCACGGGTGTGAGGTGAGCTGAAAGGCGGTCGTGGTGTCGCTGCACGGCCGTTGTGCGATTCGCTCAACGCTTATGTAGACGCTGCATAGGGCTCCCTTGAGTCCGACCAGAGGCGTGGAGCTGCGCCCGATTGCGAATGCGGGCCGGTTAAGAATCGGTTTAATTAGCCAAAAAAACTCGACACAACCCTGTCTCTTTTGCGATAATGTGTTAATGGCATTAATCGTATGCTGCTACGCGTTGCCACCCAACCGGCACGCAGATCCATGTCAACCTGTATCTCGATGGAGGAAACCATGAAACGATCGTTCATGACTGCACTCGTCGCCGCACTCTGTTTCTTCGCAACCTGGACTGTCGCCGCTGATCCTGCTGAGGCCCCGATTCCTGAGCCGACCGCCGCCGAGTCGACGCCGACCGAGGCCGAGCTCACTGCCGTGGACTCCAACGTTGCCAAAACTGAGAGCACCGTCAACGCCGAGCAAGCGTCGGAAGACTCGGCCGCAGAACTCCCGAGCGCAAACCTAGAGACGCTCAACCCGGAGAGTGGACTGCGTCAAAACAACTCCTGCACCTACACCTGCTCTCACCCTCTCATGTGCCCAAACATCATCGATCTACCCAGGGCTAGCTGCGTCAGCGGCTGCTGCGTCTGGTAGAGCCCAACGGATCGCGGCATCTGCTCGCTTCGGTTCCGTCATGGATCCGTAGCGATGCAGGTGCTGTGTCAGCCGGCCACTGCGGAGTACAGACCCCTGAAGGCGCAGGACTGCGACGTCTGCTGGTAAGCTCGCTGCCCCAAGCAGCTGCGACGCTGGTGTCGTGGCTCGGAAGACAAGGGTGGGAGGCGTTACGATGTCCTTCGGGAAGCTCGTGGTCGGTGTGTGCCTGGTCTGCTTCTCAGTTATTGGGGCGGGTGCTCAGGAGGGGTTGAGCGGGCTGGCGAAACGCTCTTCGGGAGCGGTAGTGCTGCTTCAGATATTTGACTTGACGAACCGCCAGGTCGGAAGCGGCAGTGGCTTTTTTATCGCCCCAGATCGAATCGTCTCCAATCGACACGTGGTCGAGGGCGCCCACCGAGTTGTTGCCGTGCTGGCTGACAACACGGAGGTCGAGATGGCCGGGGTCCTAGCCAGCGACGATCTGAATGATTTGGTGGTTCTGAAATCGTCCAGCGCCCACACCTCGACGTTGAGGGTCTCCTCGGCTGACGATCTGGTTGTTGGCGAAGACATCGTTGTCCTCGGTAGTCCGGCTGGCCTCTCTGGGACCCTCTCCGATGGCATCGTTTCAGCGATCAGGCCCGAGGGCCTACCTGCTTTTGCGACCAACGGTGAGGAAACGCCGCCCATTTTCCAGATCTCCGCACCGATTTCCCCCGGTTCGTCCGGGTCGCCGGTCATGAACCTGCAAGGGGATGTGGTCGGTGTCGCTGTCAGCCAACTTCGTTTCGGCCAGAATCTCAACTTCGCCGTGCCGTCCGAGCCGCTTCGTAAGCTCATTCGACAATCCGAGGACGCGAGTGTCCAGATCATCTATGGCCAACTGACCTCAGTTTCTACCCGAGCCTATGCTCGCAACCTCGGAATCTCCTTTGCCTTCTTCGGGATCCTCTATTGGATGCTGCGGAAGAAAAAGAGGTCCCGAGCTCTTCGATAGTTGGGGGACGATAACTCATGCCTCAAAGTTTCAATGACGCCAGCACCCTGCAGTCGATGGAGCCGGGTAGATACCTCGCCCGTCTCGACGAGTCGTGGGGCCAGGGACGAGCGCTGTTCGGCGGTATCCAGGCGGCGCTACTGGTGCGGGCTTGTGAGAGCCTGTTGGACGACGATACGCGCCATCTACGGACCTTTTCGCTGTCGTTTTGCCGAGCTGCTGCCGCCGGAGAGTTCGAGGTCGAGGCGCGACTCGAGCGCGGTGGACGTTATGTCAGTCACTTCAGTACGCACCTCGTTCAAGGTGGCGAGACGGTGGCGACGGCGATCGCCGTCTTCGCTCGCGACCGGGACGATACGCTGACCTTCGAGGGTGCCGAGCCGCCGGAGTTGCCGGAGCCAGAGTCTATCGATCGCCTGCCGCCACACCCTGCCATCCCAGTGTTCACCCGCCAGTTCGACACCCGCTTCGTACCGGGCACCGAGCCTTATGCTGGCGCTGAGGAGCCCGAAGTCGCCGGTTGGGTGCGGTTCGCGCAGCCAACCAACCTCGATAGCGCGGCGATGGCCGCCTTACTCGACGTGTGGCCACCGGCGGTGCTCTCGACGCTGGCGCCGCCTCGAGCTTCGGCATCGGTCGACCTACGTTACGATATTCTGCAGCCGCTGCCCTTGGCAGGCGCCGACGCGCGCGATTTTTTTGCCTTCCGCTGCAGGATCATCCATTGGAGCGCTGGCCACGGTATTGATGAAGGTGAGTTGTGGTCTCGTGACGGTCGCCCGGTGGCTCGTGTCCGTCAGCTGCGGGTTATTTTTTAGACGCGGATCCTTCCTTCTTCGAGCTCACCTGGAACATCGGCTCCGGCAGGTTGATTCTGCAACTCTCAATGGTCTCGCCGCGCAGGAAAGCTTGGAACAGGTCACGGTATTCAGGGGACATCAGCTCCCGGCTTTCATGACCGGCGTTTTCCGCCACCACATGCACAGCGTTCGGAAGACCGTTCAAAATGTCATCGACGTTTCCCGGCGGCGTGCGGACATCGAGGGTGCCGCTCGTGAATAGGATCGGCACGTCGCTGTCGAGTGGCCCGCGGAAACGGTCGCCAAGGTCCCTAGGGTCGGCGTGGGTGCAGACCTCGGGATAAAACGGCGCCATGATGGCGTCTGCGAGCACATGGGAGGGATCCCGCGCTTCCTGCTCGATCTGGCGCAGTCGTGCCGCGGTTGCACCTGAAGCGCAGTCCATCATCAGCGTCATCGCCGGCACGCTGACCCGCCGATTGTCCCGCGCGGTGGCCGCAAGCCCGCTCCAATCGCCTTGCTCGAAGGCGATCAGCATGGCCGGTAATTCGGCGATCGTGTTGGAGTTGGCCAAGGCTCGCGACAGCTCGATCTGTAGGTCGAGCGGCCCGAGAGTCACGGCTGGTTCGTCGTCCGCTGGTTCGTCATCTGTGGTCATCGAGTCGTCAGGCTTCGTACCCTGAACAACTACCGGTGCCTCCGCCAATTGACGTAACAGCCGACGGACCGTGCCCTGCACGTCCGGCAAACCCTCGGCGACGGCGGGATCGTCAGCAAGCTGATGGTGGAGCTGCTCGAGGTGCCGTTGGATGGTGCTCGGCAGCTTCCAGGTCTGGTCCGGTCCCTCGACTTTGGAAAGGATGGCCCGTGCGACATGTTCACCGTGTCGGCGCAGGTAGGCGAGTCCCAGGTGGGAGCCGTAGCTCGAGCCATAGAGTACGATTTCCTCGAGACCCAGGGCGCGGCGCACGGTATCGATGTCGTCGGCGCTTTCAACCGAGTTGTAGGCCGACAGGTCGACCCCTTGGCTGTGCCACTGGGTGACCGTGCGGCGTACAGCCTCTTCCATCGCCTCGATGAGATCGACACGATCGATGGTACGGTCGAAAGGAAGCCACACTTCGCTTTTGGAGTCCATGAGGTTGGGGACGCTGAGGCCAGTTCCCCGCTGATCGATGCCGATGACGTTGCTATGCTCGAGCAGGCGGATCTGAGGGTGAGTGGCGACCGCCGCACAATGTTCGACCCCGGAGCCCCCCGGACCTCCGACAAGAAAGAAGATCGGTGGACCGGGATTTGGGTGACTGGTTCGGTAGCGGACAAACGCCAGTTCCAGGGTTGGTCCATTCGAACGCTGGCGGTTCTCCGGCACGTGCAGGCGGCCGAGCTCACCTTCGATCGGGCTGCCGTTGAGGGCGGTGCCAGTGTAAGGCTGCCATCGAATATTCTCTGTGGTTGGGCTGGTTGTGCCGGCAGCTAACACGGTGCCGGCAGCTAACACGGTGCCGGCAGCTAGCACGGTGCCGGCAGCTAACACGGCGGGCAGGAACGTCAAAGCAGCAAACAGCAATAGTTTCGACAACCGCGTTGATCGGTGACGACGAAGACTGAACATTTCAACTCCTCAGAGCGAGGCCAAATTCTGACGTCGGGTGGTGGCAAACAGCCATGCGCCCGCGTAGACGATCGTGGGCAGTCCGAAGACGATGGTCAGGCAATCGCCCCACGGAATGACAAAGTCCAACGGGAAGTTGACGACGCTGCAGAGTGCAAAGCCAGCGAGTAGCCCGGCGGGGATCGCCAGGCAGGAGCCCAACAGGGCCAAATAGCCAGCACGGGCAGCAAAATGACTTCGCAACACTCGCGGTGCGGCGCCCAGGGTGTGCAACGCCCGTTCGTCGGGTGCGGATTCCGCAGCCGACAGCGCCGTCGCGGTTGTGACGATCAGAATACCGGTCAAAGCGCAGAGCACCAAGACCACGAGATAAATCGACCGAGTCTTGTTGCTGTGCAGAAGCTTGGCATCCACCGATGTGCGGATGGATTGCGCCGCGAGAGCTCGAGCCTGTTCGAGCAGCTCTGGTGTCACTGGCTCCGAAAGACGGACGAGCCACGGCACCAGGCTCGCTCTCGGAGGTGGTCCGGTTTCCAGGCCGAGAGCGATCAGCGCACCGGGACCGAGCACAAAGGCCGGTTCTCTCATTCGATGTCCCGTCGCGATGTTTTGGTAGGCCTGCGGGCCATTCACCGCGTGGTCGCCGACCCAGGCGCTGAGCTCAACCTGATCGAATTCTAACGCCGCATCGAGCACCAGCAGCCGGCCCATCCGCAGCGCGTCGAGCCCCTGTTCGGCACCGAGCGCGAGCATGAGCTCGTCACTTCCGACGGCGATCCAAGCTGCACGTCGCTCGGATTCTTTGCCGTCCAGGCGGCCGCGAACAGGCTCACCATGGGTATAGACGGCAGCCATCGGCGCTGCGGCCAAGGTGGGAAGCTGCTGGGCGATGGCGCGCGCCGCCTGTTCGGCGCCGGGTCCCTCGATCACTACTTGATCGTCTCGGTAAATCGCTGGAAATGTCTCGAATTCCTGCTCGAGGCTCGCCACCAACGCGGCGATCGTGACGCTCATCGCCATGCCTGCCAACACGGCGGTCACTACCGCCCCATTGCGCTCGCGGAATCGGCCGGCGTCACGCACCGCCAAGCGCCAAGCAAGCGGCAGAGATGCAGCCCGCCGTGCCGACCAGTCGAGCAACCAAGGAGAACACGCCCCGAATCCGATAATGCCGAAAATAGGTCCCAGAACAACACCGATCCCTTGTGCCAGCAGATGATCGCCAGACGCCAGGGTCAGCAGGCAGAAACTCGCCGTCACCATCAACAATCCGGCGACGAGCCAGCCCCGGGATCGCTCGGTCGTGGGCCGGCGGCCGGAGAGAGCCTGGCGAACCGGTAGGCGAGCGGCACTGCGCGCCGGCAGCGTTGCCGCCAGGACCGCCGCGAGGCTGCCGAGGAGAATCGCTGCTGCGATATGCACCGGAAGAATGGCGAGTGGGTTGCTCCACCGATTTGTCCACTCATTGAGCCATGGAACCACCGCGGCCACCGAGGCATACGCTAGAAGGGTCCCCGTCGCTCCGGCCAACACCGCCTGAAGTGCGGCTGAGGCCAGCAGCGAGCTGGTGATTCCGCGGACGGTCGCCCCGGTTGAGCCGAGCAGCCCGATCTCGACCTGTCGACGGCGCAGCCCCACTGCGAAGGCTGCGGAAATTACCAAAGCGGCTTCGAACAGACCGATACTGCCGAGGGCGAATACGGCAGCAGTGACGGCCGCGTCTCCTCGAGCCGCTTCGCCGCGGGTGTGGACGGTAAAACCTGCTGCGCGCAACGCGGAGACCGTCGCCGCCTCGTCACTGGGGGACAGGTCGACAAGCAGGGAGTGGCGACCCGGGTGCTCGGCAGGTGCTGGCACCCGCAGAACCACCGGTAGATCCATCTCTTCCGGGTCGACCACGATCCCGGTGATGGTGCGTGCGGCGCCGTATTCGAGGGTGACCGTCTCGCCCAACGAACGACCCAGGCCCGCCAACAACGACGGTGACAATGCCACTTCACCGGCGTTGGTTGGGGCCCGGCCCTCGATGAGTCGAAGCATGCCGGTCGCCAGCGCTGGGGTCTCTCCGGTTGACTCGAGGGTCGCTGGGTCGAGGGCAATAAGCCTGGCGCGCAGGCGTCGTCCCGACACCGTGACCCGCTCCAAGCCAGCAAACAACGTCTGCACGTGCGCGTCCTCAGGCAGAGCCTGGCGGACTTTGGTGAGATCCTCCCATTGAAAAACACCGTCGATTCTCAGATCGGCCTGTCCCAGAACCTGCGCCGCGCGCTCTTCGGGGCCGGGCTGGGTGACTTGCACCAAGCTGCTACCGCCGACGATGGCCGCGACCGGCACTGCAATCAACAGGAAAACAAGCCCGGAGCGTCCCGGGTGCCGCCACAGTTGGCGCCATTCCACCCGCACCAAGGCTCGCATGGCCCGCAGCGCCCGCAGCGCCCGCAGGATCTTCAAGGGTCTCTACTCACAGTTCGTGGCAGCTTGGACTCGGCGATCGTCTCGTCGACGATCTCACCGTCACGCAGAAACAGCACGCGATCGGCCCAGGCGGCATGGGCAGCATCATGGGTGACCAGCACCACGGTACGACCGCGGGCGCATTGCGATTTGAGCAGCCGCATCACCGATTCCCCGGTAACCGAATCCAGAGCTCCGGTGGGCTCGTCTGCCAGTAGCAGATGGCGGGGTCCGACAAAGGCCCGTGCAATCGCCACCCGCTGTTGTTCGCCGCCCGAGAGATTGTCGGGAAAACGGTTCGCCAGATCTCGCAGTCCAACCCGTTCGAGCTCTTCGAGAGCCCTGCCACGGGCTTCTTCGAGAGCACACCCGTCGAGCTCGAGGGGCAAGGCGACGTTTTCGATCGCGGTCAGGCCAGGCAGCAGGTTGAGGTCCTGGAACACGAAGCCGATCACCCGGCGCCGCAGCGAAGCGAGCTCTGCCAGGGACAGACGCGAGAGATCCTTACCTTCGATCAACACTCGGCCTTCGGTCGGTCGATCGAGAGCACCTGCAAGAGCGAGTAGCGTCGATTTGCCCGAGCCCGAAGGACCCATAATCGCGACCAGCTCACCCGCGAAGATCTCGAGGCTTACTGGTCCAAGGGCACGCACGGCCTGCGGCCCCTCACCGTGAAGGCGACTCGCGCCGACGAGGGCCAGGGTCGGTGCTGTCGGGATCGACATGGCTAGGCTCACGACGCTGCGCCCTGCCAAGTTGGGCGCAGCCGTTGTTCACATTGGTCCAACCATCGGACCTCTGCCTCGGCGCGCAAAATTCTGGCGTCGAGCAACAGCAGCTCGGGCAGCTCGGAGTCTGGCATTTCCATCTTGGAGCGGGTGAGCTCCTGCAATCGTCTCATGGTGGCGGATCGCTGCGTCTGCAGAACACGCTCCATGTCGCGTTCGCCGGCGGCGACTGCCACCAACACCTTGATCACGAGTTCGTCCCGAGTCGAGCGGTTGTCGACCGGCGTTTCGTACCATGTTGAAAGGGCCGCTTGCCCTTCGTCGGTGAGTTGCCAAGGTCGGCGCTCCGGGATGTCGTCATCCGCCGCCTGAATCAACCCGTCCCGCTCGAGACGAGACAGTGTCGAGTAAACCTGGCCGGCATTCAAACGCCAGGCGCCGCCGGTGCTGGCCTCGAAGCTCGACTTCAAGCTATAGCCGTGAGCTGGTTGAGAGGAAAGGATGGCCAGGAAGCTGTTTCGAATGATCATCGTCGTGTCCGCATCACGTTACCTCGGAAGGTTAGCTACTCAGTACCTATACTGAGTATGCATACCGAGTAAGTAGCTGTCAATTCGTAGGCTGTTGCCAGCGATGCGACGACTTCGAAAGGACAACAAAAATGCCGCTGCCTCCCGGCAGCGGCACTCGCAAAGCAGAATCCGTCGGTCTATCTAGACGCCTTCGACCATCAACCGTGTATCCGGCAAGCTCAGTAGGTGCGGGATCTCCAGGTCTGAGACTCGATTGTCAGGAATGGGTTCAGCGCATCCTTGGATTGACGACTATTCTCGAGTCTTGAGATTCCGCTGGATCTCCTCTGCCTCGACCTCCCGACCTGCCGCGTGATACGCGACGGCAAGTGTGGCGAGGGGGCGCGGATCTTGACGACGGGTCAGCTCGACCGCACGTTCCGCCAGCTCGACAGCACCGGCCGGGTCATGGATTTCGGGCTCGGTGCTCGTGGCGAGGGCGTAGGCGAGGTTGTTGAGGGCGCTGACGCGATTGGGGTCGATCTCCAAGATGGCGGTCCAGTGTTGGATGGCGCTGGCGATGTCACCCCGGCGGGCCAGAAGGCCTGCGAGGTTGTTGTGGGCGACGATCGAATCAGCATCGAGAGCCGTGGGCAGGGACAACGTGGCGCGATATTCGGCGACGGCATCGTCGAACTGGCCGGTGGCTGCCAGGCTTTCGGCAAAGGAGAGACGGGCTTCAGCGTCGTCAGGATCGGCATCAACAGCTTGACGGAACTCGTCGTGGGCGCGAGCGGTGTCACCTTTGGCCTTCCACAACAGGCCCTTGCGCCAATGCCAAAGTGAGAGATCAGGCTCATAGGGCACCCAGGCGATACCGGTCAAGGCTCGTGCGCCGATGAGGAGTACAAGGCCAATAGTCAACGACCGGTACCGCGCCGTGATCGCGGCTTGGACCAGGGCGCTGAGGCCATAGCCAGCGAACAGGATGAGCAGGGGCACGACCGGCGCTCGGAAACGGTCTGAGACGAAGAAGGGCAGGAACGACAGGCTGTAAACGACGACGCAGAGCACCAAGAGCACGGTGATCTCGAGCCGACGGGTGCGCTCTGGCGACGATTTTTGACCGCTTCTCCACTCCCAGCCGAGCCAGGCTAGACCAACAAGGGCGAAGGCCAGGAGAGTGGCGAAACTCGGGCCAAAGCTCAGAGTCGGCGAGTTTTGGCGCTCGAAGTGGAGGATTTTGTTGTTCGAGATCGTTGCCGGGCCCCAAAACAAGGCAAGTTTGCGGGCCATGAGCCGCAGCACTTGGCCGGGATCGGCCACTGCATAGCCGATCGCCCGCTGACTGAAGTAGGCCGAGACTTCAGAGTCGGACATCGTGCGCCCGACCAGGCGTTCGACGCCAGCAGCGACTCGCGGATAGTCGAAGGAGTCCCAGCCCCTCTCGAGGCCCGAGATCTGCCCGAGCTCCGGAACTACAGGGCTGATGCCGTCACTCTGTGGATGGGTACCAACAAAAAGGTTGACGCCAGCGTTGGACGTGATCCACACGAGGTCGCCCGAGACTCGAAGGTTGCGGAGAGTTGCCGGTAAGGTGGCGAGGACGAAGGTTGCCACCAAGACCAGTGACGGGACCAGGAAAGGGCGCCGGAACCAGACTCCACGGCCTTGCCGGCGGCCTGACAGCCAGGCGATCCATAACAGGAAGAGCGGCACGAGCACCGCAGCGTTGGGTCGCACCAGAGTCGCGGCGCCGAGCAAAACTCCAACCGTGGCCGCGCGACGGGCCGTAAACCCCTCGGCCCAGCGCACCACCACGGTCAACGACGCCAACAGCAGAAGGATCAGTAGAGTGACCGCCATCAATTCGGCTTCGAAGAAAATAAAGAGCCAGTAGGTGGCGGCAAAAGCGGCTGAGCCCAGGGCCGCCGCGTTGCCATAGACTCGGCTTGCCAAGCCGTAAAGCAGCCAACAGCTGATGAGGCCGAGCACCATCTGAAATAACCGTGGCCAGACGTAGCCACCACCGGTTGCAGCGTAGATTGCGGCTAGAGCGAAAGGATAGCCAGGCGGCCGAAAGTAGGGACGGTGCGGGATCTCAGGATCGGTGACTCCTGGCGGTGGCGTCCAATCCCCGGAGAGCAGAGCACGGGCCCAGTAGTCATGGTATTGGGCTTCGAATTGTGGTGCGTCGAAATCCGGGGCGCGGGCAACCTCGAATAGATAGGTGAAGCGTAGCAGCGCGCCGATCAGCAAGATCATGCCCAGCAACCAACGCTGGCGACCCGAGGTCTCAGGCACGGCTCGCCACCGCCACTTTTTTTCTCCGTCGTCGCCACTTGAGGTGACGTCGCAGCTCGTGGGCGGTGGGGCTTTCGACGCCATCGAGGAAGGCTTCGAGGGGGCCGGAGTAGAGCAGATCGCCGCCGTGAAAGCCGCCGCCGGGGCCGAGGTCGACGATCCAATCCGTGCGGGCGATGAGCTCGGTAGCGTGTTCGACGATGATCACACCATGGCCGCGCTCGACGAGGCGTCGGAGGGTGCCGTAGAGAAGATCGATGTCGGCGAGGTGCAGTCCGGTGGTGGGCTCGTCGAAGAGAAAGAGGCGGCACCCTTCCGAAGCTGGGCGATCGAGGAAACTGGCCAGCTTGAGACGCTGTGCCTCGCCGCCGGAGAGAGTCGAAGTCGGCTGCCCGAGGCGCAGGTAGCCGAGCCCGACGTCAGCCAACGCTTGCAGGCGACGGCACAGTCGGGTGCGATCCGCAAACACGTCGAGCGCCTCCCCTACCGTCAGCTCCAAGGTCTCGAAGATGTTGCGGCCGCGGCAGGTGACCGCCAGCACTTCGGGCTTGAAGCGACGTCCCTCGCAGGTGTCGCAGCGAACCGTGACGGCGGCCATGAACTGCATGTCGACTTCAAGCACGCCGGTGCCTCGGCATTCTGTACAACGGCCGCGATCGAGATTGAACGAGAAGTGCCCGGGTTCGATGTGGCGGCGCTGGGCGTCGTCGGTGGCGGCGAAAAGTTTGCGGATCTCGTCGTACGCTTTGATGTAGGTCACCGGGTTTGAGCGGCTGGAGCGTCCCAGCGGTCGTTGATCAACTAGGGTGACGTCACCCAGATCGTCGAGCCCGACCAAAGCGTCACATTCGCCGGGCTCGACGTTGACCACGCCTTTGGCGCGCTGGTAGGTGCCGTACAACACATTCTCGACCAGGGTCGACTTGCCGGAGCCCGAGACGCCGGTGACCGCCACTAGGCTGGCCAGGGGGAGCTCGACATCAATGTTGCGCAGGTTGTTCGCCGTCGCGCCAATTATTTTGATCCGTGGACGCTCGGCGAGGGGCAGCTCCGACTCTTCGAGCTGACGAGCCAACTGTTGGCGTGTCGCCCGAGGCTGATCGCGCAGGTAGCGGGCGGTCAGCGACTGCTCGTTGGCGAGCACGTGATCGAGAGTACCTTCGGTCATCACTTCGCCGCCGTGCTCACCGGCCATCGGCCCGAGGTCGATGAGGTGGTCGGCGCCGCGGATCAATGTCGGATCATGTTCCACCACCAACACGGTGTTGCCGCGGGTGGCGAGATCGCGCAATAGCCCGACCAGACGCCCGGAGTCTTGAGGGTGGAGACCGATGGTGGGTTCGTCGAGCACATAGAGGGTGCTGGTCAAGCCGGATCCCAAAGCAGAGGCGAGTTGGATGCGTTGCGCCTCACCTCCGGACAGAGTGCGCGAGTGGCGGTCCAGGCTCAAGTAGTCCAGACCAACACGGTGCAATGTGGTGAGTCGTTCATCGAGCTGCTCCAGCAGGTGGCCGGCGACGTCTCGCTCGCGGCGGGTCCAAGTCTGGTCACTCAGCCAGGCCCGGACTTGCTCGATCGTCAACGTGGTGATCTGGGGCAGGGTTTTGCCCCGCCAGCGCACTGCCAGAGCCTCGGGTTTGAGGCGGGTGCCGCCGCAATCCAGACACGGGTTGTAGGCTCGGTAGCGCGCCAGTAGGACCCTGACATGCATGCGATAGATCTTGCGTTCGAGTCGCTTGAAGAATTTGTCGAGGCTGGTGAATGCTCCGTTGCCACTCCACACGAACCGCCGATCGGCCTCTGTCAGCTCCTGCCAAGGGACGTCGAGAGGGACGCCGTGCTCGCGGCAAGCGCTTAGCAATTTGGTGTAGCGGCCGGAGTGAGCAGGGGTGTTCCAGGGTGCAATCGGTTTCTCGGCCAGGGTTTTCGACGGATCGGGAATCACCCGCTCGGGATCGATGCCGATCACCCGGCCGAATCCCTGGCAGGTGACGCATGCGCCGAGGGGTGAGTTGAAGGAGAACAATGCCGGAACCGGTCGCGGCAAACGGGCGCCGCAGTCGGTGCAGGTCAGGGCGCGTCCATAGTGGGTCATCGAGCCGTCGCTCTCCGCCAAGACCTGAACCCGGCCACCAGTGAGTTGATAAGCCTCTTCGATCGTCTCGGCGAGCCGTGCCGTCGCGCCGTCACCCGCTCGAAAGCGGCCGAGCACCAAGGGCAGAGGGTCGAGCGTTTTCAGCCAGCGGTCGCTAGGCTTCATGCGCACCATCTCACCGTCCTGATAACGACGAAAAAAGCCCTGGCGGATGAGCTCCGCGAGCTTCACGT
>JAJCXQ010000213.1 GCA_029263355.1 Acidobacteriota bacterium
CGTTGATCTTGTTGGCTGCTATCGCGATTCCGATACCGGTACCACAGACCAGGAGACCTCGGTCCGCGCTGCCAGCTGTGATCGCTTTCGCCACGCTGGCGGCGAAGTCAGGATAGTCGACGCTCTCCTCCGAGAACGCCCCCTGATCGTCAACTCGATGCCCCTGCGCCTCGAGGAACGTCTTGAGATGCTCTTTGAGGGCATAACCGGCGTGATCGGCTCCCACCGCGATATTCATGACCTACCTCAGGACTCGTCGGAGGCTTCATCAGGCGCCGTTTCTTCGGCACTCGCTGGCGCTTCCTGTTCACTAGCTGCTTCTTTAGCTGCAGGTTCAGCCTTTTCCGTCGCCTTTTCCGTCGCCTTCTCTGGCGCCTTTTTCGCAGTCGTGCTGGCCTTCTTCGCGGCGGGCTTCTTGCGCGCCGACCGCTTCGAGGCGGCCTTCTTGCGGCCTGCCGCGATCGCCTCCTGCTGCTGTTGTTTCACCCGCTTCTTCCGACGATGCCGCCGACGCCGCAATTTTCGATCTTTCTCTCGCATGACTCTCCTCGGTTGCTTCTGCCACCATGGTTTGGCTTCGAGCTCTCTCTATGCCAAACGGACTGTCTTCAGGATGCCTCACCATATAGGAATCGACTGGAACGCAGCGGATCCCACGAGTAAGCGCCTAGTTTCGAACCGACGCCAGCATCTCTAACTGACAAGCGGCTGTCAAGATGCCCAGCCCGAGACCTGTCGCCTATAGTGGTATGTTGCCGTGTTTCTTGGGTGGCAAGCTCGCCCGCTTGCCCGCCAGCTGGCGCAACGCACGAATTAGGTGTGAACGTGTTTGCCGGGGAGCAATAATAGCATCGACGAATCCCCGCTCTGCAGCGACGTAGGGATTGGAGAACTTCTCTCGGTATTCCGCCACTCGAGCAGCCCGGCTCTCGGCGAGCTGGCCGGCCTCGGCCGCAGCCGCCAGTTCCCGTCGATACAAGATATTGACTGCGCCTTCCGGTCCCATGACAGCGATCTCAGCCGTGGGATACGCAAAATTGGCGTCTGTTCGCAGATGTTTCGAAGCCATGACGCAGTACGCTCCACCGTACGCCTTGCGCGTAATCACGGTAATCTTGGGTACTGTAGCTTCCGCAAAAGCGTAGAGCAGTTTGGCGCCGTGCTTGATAATGCCACCAAATTCTTGCTGAGTTCCCGGAAGGAACCCCGGCACATCCTCGAAGGTGATGAGCGGAATATTGAATGCATCACAGAACCGCACGAAACGAGCACCCTTGATCGACGCATCGATGTCGAGCACTCCCGCCAGGTAAGCCGGCTGATTTGCGACGATTCCAACACTGTGATTGCCCAACCGCGCAAAACCGACAACCAGGTTTTTGGCGTAAGCAGATTGCACTTCGAGAAACCTGCCATCGTCGACCACGGCATGGATCAGGCGCTTGATATCGTAGGGTCGATCTGGATCGGCCGGCACCAGATCATCCAGACTCTCCTCTTCTCGACTCGGGTCGTCGTCGCTCGACGTTGCGGGCGCATCTTCGAGGTTGTTGCTGGGCAAGTAGGACAGTAGATCTCGGACCGCCATCAGGCAGGCGGCATCATTCGGCGCGGTGAAGTGCGTCACGCCACTCTTGGCATGGTGAGTCTGGGCACCGCCAAGCTCCTCTTTCGTGACCTCCTCATGGGTCACCGTCCTGATCACGTCCGGCCCCGTGATGAACATGTAGCTGGTCGATTCGACCATGAAGATGAAATCTGTGATCGCTGGCGAATAGACGGCTCCGCCAGCACAGGGTCCCATGATGGCGCTGATCTGTGGCACGACGCCCGAGGCTAGGGTGTTGCGGAGAAATATGTCCGCATAGCCACCGAGAGACGCGACGCCTTCCTGAATCCGTGCTCCTCCGGAATCGTTGAGCCCGATGACAGGTGCACCGTTGGCGACCGCAAGGTCCATGATCTTGCAGATCTTACGTGCGTTGGTAGCCGACAAAGACCCTCCGAAAACCGTGAAGTCTTGGGCGAATACGTAAACGAGTCGACCGTCGACGGTGCCATAGCCACTGACCACACCATCACCGGGAATGCGCTTGGACTCCATTCCGAAGTCGGAACAGCGATGCGTGACAAGGGTGTCGATCTCGACAAAAGATCCGGCATCGAGCAACAGGTCGACACGCTCGCGGGCGGTCAGCTTGCCGGCCGAGTGCTGCCGATCGATTCGTTGTTGACCGCCCCCCAAGCGTGCTGCTTCCAACCGTCGGTCGAGCTCCGTCTCCGGATCGAGGCCGGTCTCATCTGTTGCTAGCGTACTCTCTCGGGTCATCCAGTCACTCCTTTGTTCGTCACCATCCGACTACACATCCGGCCTGTGCTGAGCAAATCGGTAGATCCACCCTTCGAACTTGATCGATTCTGTGTGCAACAGCCGGACGCTCATTGTACCTCTCACTGATCAGGCACAATAGAATGCAGGGTTCGATGTCCGACACGCCCTTCACCCAACTCGACACAGCCGGCATTGCCCGCACGTTGTCTCAGATCGCTGAACAACCGGCGGATCTCGCCGACGCCTTCTTCGAACGCATCGAGAAGGTTGAGCTACCGCCTGCAGATCAACCACCCGGTCTTCGCGTCTGGCGTGAGTCGGGATTGGCCATCCGCCTACTGCGTGAAGGCCGCACCTGGCTCGCCGGGCGTGACCAGATCGACCCCGAGATATTCCAAGACGCTCTGCGACGGGTAGCCCGAGCGATGCCGCGCGCCCCTTATCCGTTGCCTGATCTTGGAGACGACACATGGGAAGAGCCACCGGAAGCCCCAGAAGTGTTGACGTTTCCAACCGCAGTAAGTCAGGCCCTGCGCACCCACCACATCGATTTCCCCGTCAACTTGACGGTCCGGCGGCACCGGCGTTGGATCCGCGTTGTCGGGACCCATCTCGCTTCCGGCACAGAAAGCGAGAGCTTTTACAGCTGTGACGCAGAAATGCCTTGGGCACGTTACGGCTGCTTGCTGGACGAGCTCAGCCACGAGAAGGCCGAGGAACTGGCTCGCCGACTGGTCAATCTGTACCGTGCTCGTGATGCGGAGCCGCCGCCACCGTGGCGCGGCGCATCGATCCTGGGCGCTTCAGCAACCGCAGTTTTGCTTCATGAGGCCGTGGCCCATGCCCTGGAAGCGGACACGCTAGCCCACGGCGGGCACCCAGAAGCAGCCCTCGGAGTACGGATGGGCAGCCGGCTCCTCGACGTCTTCGACGACCCCTCGAGCGCCCCTAGCAGCGTGCGCCGCTCGGCCGACGATGAAGGCTTCCCGGTCGTTCGTCGATGCCTCTTACGCGCCGGAATCGTCGAACAACCATTGTGCGACACGGCCTGGACCCGCCGTAGCGACCGACTCACGGCGGGTGCTGGTCGACGTGGCAATCGCCACCTACCACCAGGACCAAGATCCAGCCACCTCGAGCTCATTGCTGGTGAACACTCTCGCCAGAGCCTGTTGGCGGATGCGGAGGGGGGATTGTATTTGCCGGAAGCGGACCGCGGTCGGCTCGATCCGGTGACGGGTGAGTTCGTACTTCGTTTCCCTTATGGCCGCCGGATTGAGAACCAGGTCCCGGGAGCGCTAGTGGGCCCGTGCTGGATGCGGGGTCGACTCAGCGACCTCCTCGACAAAGTGACCGGCGTTGGAGCGCAGACTTCAGCAGCTGGCGCCGGATGGTGTGCCAAGGGCGGTATCAAGCTACCGGTCTGGGCCACGTGCCCCGAAGTTCGGATCGAAGGCGTGGAGATCGGTCCGTGAGCCTCGGCGAGCCACTCTTGGAAGTGCTCGACACCCTACGCCGCCAGAGCTGGGAAGAAGTCGAGGTCTTTCACAAGAAGGGCCGCTCGAGGACCATGCAGTACACCTTGTATGGCGACTCGACGTCGCTTCGACAAGAAGAAGGCTGGGCGGTACGTGCCGGTGACCGCCGACGCTCTTTCTACTATGCTGCTTCAGGACCACCGAAACCCAGTGCTTTTTGGCCCGAGGCGGACGGAAGCGGCCTGAGACTTCCTTCGGCGCGCCCGGGACTACCTTGGTCACCACCGTCAAATCTCGATGCTCCGTTGATCGGCGAGGGTGAAGCTCGCGGCTTTTTCTCCGGATTGGCCCGAGAGCTCGACCACGAGTTGCAAGGGGCACGACTCTTGTCGGGCTATCTCGACGACGGATCGAGCGAAAGCCAGCTCGCTTCGAGCCGGGAAATAGACAGCCATGTGAGGCACCGTGTTGCATCACTGCACCTCGAGGCGGTGGGACCCAGCGCGGACACCACGAGTGTCTCCCTCGATGTCGCCGACCGCGACGCACGCCACTTCAGCCCAGCCGCCCTCGCTCGCCGGTTGGCGGACCTTTTGTTGGTCGCCGAAAAGGGACCCACGCGACCCCGCGACCGCGGCGAATTCATCCTCGCACCGCCCGTCGCGGTGGGTCTTTTAGCCGCCCTCAGCGGCCTTTGGGTCGGACCAGAGGCAGAAAAGCGGTCGGCGATGCTGATCGACCGCAACGGTCGATTAGGGAGCCCAGCGCTCACGTTGATCGACGATGGTCGTTTGCCGGGTGGAATATTGGAAGCGCCTGTTGACGGCGAAGGACAACCGACCCGACGAGTGACTCTGATCGAGGAAGGATCCTTCCGGCAACCCCTCCTTGCCTGGTGGCAAACACCCTCCAGCCTGAAACGTTCGTCTGGGTGCAGCCTTCGGCCAGGTTGGCGGGATTTGCCAAGCCCGAGCCCGACCCACCTCTTTTTGGAGGCCGACCCGTCAATCCGAGCTGTATCGCTGATACAGAACCTCAGCCGAGGCTATTACCTGATCGGTCTCTCCGGTTCACCACGAATCGACCCGGATTTTAGTCGATTCGCCGCACCGGTAAGCGGCTTCGCGATTGCCAGCGGGCGCCCCACTGGCACCGTCGCACGCGCTTGGTTGGTCGGATCGGTTTCGGCCCTGCTGAACGGCATTGTCGCCAAGGCTCGAGATTTGACATTCTCATCCATCGGCGGAGGCATGGTTGGATCCCCCACCGTGCTCGTAAAAGGCTTGGAGCTCAGACAGCAGACTTGAGGAGGTCGGAACGTAATGCAATTGGGAATACTCGGTCTTGCCAAGGCCGGCAAGACACTCTTGTTCAATACCTTGACCGCTTCGGAGAAGGACACGGACAAGTTTGCCTCTTCGAAGAAGACACACCTGGCGACAGCCAAGGTCCCCGACCCACGCCTAGAGCAAATGCGTGATCTCTACAATCCCAAACGTTATGTTCCGGCGACCGTCGAGTACATCGACATCCCGGGCATCCAGAAAGGCGAAGGCTCCCAGAGTCTAGACCTGGCACAACTCCGAACTGTCGACGCCTTGGTGCATGTCGTTCGAGCCTTCGAAGACCCCGAGCTTCCGCATCCAGAGGGCTCTGTGGATCCAGAGCGCGACATTGCGACAGTTGATCTCGAGCTGATCTATGCAGATCACGATCTGGTTGAGCGTCGCCTGGCCCGACTAGCCAAGTCGGCCAAAGGCGGCCTCAGCCCTGATGACACCCACGAGCAGCGCCTGCTGGCGGAGGTGATCCTTCCGGCTCTCGAGCAAGAAACACCACTACGCGAGATCGATCTCGGGGCCGACGACGAGAAAAGGCTTCGCGGCTACCAGCTACTGTCGGCCAAGCCGATCTTGACCGTCATCAATGTAGCTGAGGATGAGGTCGCTACCGCCGATCCCGGGTCCGCAGGAAGTCACTCCCACCGGTTGACAATTAGCGCTCCTATCGAAGCAGAAATCTCAAAATTGAGCCCGGAAGAACAGCGGGAATTCCTGGACGATCTGGGGCTTGAAGAGCCCAGCCTCAACCGGGTACTGAGGGCCAGCTTCGAGCTCTTGGGGTTGATCGCCTTTTTCACCGTCGGCGAGGACGAGGTTCGCGCCTGGACCATACGCCGCGGGACGCGGGCGCGCGAAGCCGCTGGAGTGATCCACTCCGACCTCGCCCGCGGCTTCATCCGTGCCGAAGTCATTTCCTGGAAGGATCTTCTCGACTTGGGATCCTTGTCAGCCGCCCGCGACAAAGGCCTGCTTCGACTCGAAGGCAAAGACTATGTGATCGCGGACGGCGACGTGACTCACGTACGTTTCAACGTCTGAACGTGTTACGCCTGAACGTGTGACGCCTGAACGTGTCGTTCAACTCTCGGGCTCTTCGAGGCCACGCTCT
Organism: Acidobacteriota bacterium; assembly: GCA_029263355.1. Taxonomy (GTDB): domain Bacteria; phylum Acidobacteriota; class Thermoanaerobaculia; order Multivoradales; family J023; genus JAAELT01. Next base: position 6,262 of record JAJCXQ010000213.1, read on the forward strand.
CTATGCTCACTATCGATCTTCGCATAACGATCCGTAGCCTCTACTGGCAACAGCTGTAACTCGAGTCGCCCGGTACTCAATCGGGACCTCGGGCGGTAGCTGGGACGACGAGACCTTGAGGCTCGGCCGCTGGCTGCCGTCGAGTCTGACGATGACACGCCGGAAGACGCGTTTCCCGCGCTACCCGAGCCACCTATGGCGCGTTGACGCGTTGCCGGCTGACGATCGGCTCGACCCGCAGCATTACCTTGTGCTTTAGACCGATTTCCGACTCCGATCGCTGGACGACGCCGACCGGATGCCCCAGCGCGTTGGGCTTGGCCGATGTTGGAGCCGGCATCGAGATCGCTACTGGTGAGAGTCCGTCGGCTACCGCCATCCACTTCGTCAGCCTCGTCTGCCGATGGCAAACGACTGTTCCTCCCCGTCGAGGAGTAGGCGGCACGCTCTGCTGGTCCGTTCCCGGCATCATTGTTGCCGTCGAGTCGAGCACCGTGACCCACTCGACTCACCGGCATCTCTTCGCTCTCTTCGACACCTGCCACAGCTACCGGCTCCTCGGACGTTGTCGGATCACTCAACATCAGATTGGCGATCCGCTCCGGTTCACCGTAGAGCCGCGGCGTCTCAGCGCTACCCGCACCCCCGTAACGGCCCGACTTCAGCATTGCTTCGGTGGCCATTTCGTTGTCGATCAGATGAGGGTTGTTGTAGGCAAACGTCAGGTCGGGATCAAACGCGAAGGCTTTGGCGTAATGTTCCACCGCTCGACCGCGCTGTCCACGGGATTCGAACAGAATCCCGAGTTGGTAATAAGTCTTACCGTGTCGATCGTCGATCTCGAGCAGACTCCGAAGCTCTTTCTGTGCGTCACGCCATCGACCCTCTTGCTGGAGCAAAACCCCGAGGTTGAAGCGAGCCAACGTATCGGTAGGCGCTAGCTCGATCGCTTTCCGATAGGCCTCTTCGGCTTCTTGGTGGCGATCATCGAGAGCCAGTAAGTTACCAAGGTCATTGTAGACCTCGGCATCGTAGGGACGCTCAGCGACAACATCTTCCTGCGCCTTCAGGGTATGACTCAAGTGTGAGGGAGTACTTGCCGCCACGTTCCACACGACGAACATCACAACGCTCGAGATCCCAAGAACGTATCTGGCCAAAATTTTCTCCTTTTGGATGTATGCCGGCTGCCTCACGATGAGCGCCTCACCATAGATGGAATCACGCTATTGGGAATCACGCGGGATGCCCTTTCGAGGACTCTCGACGAATTGGCTTCGCCTTGAGCTTGGTCTTGCCGTCCTGAACTGCTACGCGAAACTGAATCTCTCGACACCCGGTTTTGTTACGGATCACGTCCGCCTGGCGCTGTATGTAAGCGCTGAATTTTTCGAAACTCATCCCTTGATTGCGCTGTTGGAGGCTGCCGTATAGAGCCTCCACCGCCGCTGAGTTGTCTTGTGCACCCAACACGACACCCACAGCCGGATCCGCTACGGCGACTTTAGTGGTCTTGGCGACTGAACTCGACTGACCTTGCTCTCGTGCTCGTAGACGGCGACCATACAAATCGAGATGGCTCTGGAACTGAGCCTCCAGGGTACCGAGCCGGAAATTAGCGCGGGCGCCGTTGAGGCTCGAGTTTCGCAGGCGCCGAAGCTCGGTGCCGATCCGCTCTCGGAGCTCGTCAGGAGGCAGCTTGAGGTCGCCAGCGAAGAAACGCTGACTGTCGACTCGAAACCTACGAATCGAGGCCGCAAGCCGATCAATGTCCTGATCGACCTGTACGTTGGCTGCCGGCTTACCCATTGGCGTTTTGAGGATGTTCTTCATTCTAGAATCAGGATGTGGAAATTCATGCTCCAACCTACCAATCCGAGCCTTTGGCGAGATCTCGAGCCAAGGAAACACTCACTGATTATACGGAAGCCCCTACAATGGGGTCCAAGTCCTCTCGAAGATCGGATAGATCTCAACCGCCAAGAGCTCGATCATGAGTCGCTCCGGGCACATCCTCATCGCAGAAGATCGGCCTTCACTACGCCGCTTGATGACTCGCGCACTCGAGCAGGTAGGCTACGAGATCACCGCGGTCGAGGGCGTCGCTAGCGCTGAGGCTCAGCTGACGGGCACCGGTTTCGATCTCGTGCTGACGGACCTCAAGCTTGGCGACGGCACCGGCCTCGACGTACTGGCGACGAGTCGCGACTGTCAGCCCAAGGTTCCGGTCGTCGTTGTGACAGCGTTTGGCACCGTTCACGCGGCGGTCGAGGCGATGAAGCTAGGAGCCGTCGATTTCCTCGAAAAGCCGCTGGAGATTGACGAGCTATATGAGCTCGTTGAAGCGCATCTGGGAAATCATGCCGAAGCGCCACGTTTTGAGCCGCCCGGGGCACCACCGATCATCGGCAGTCATCCCCGCTTCGTAGCCGCCCTACGGCTGCTCAAGAAAGTTGCTCCCACCGAAAGCACTGTGCTGATCACCGGCGAGAGTGGGACCGGCAAAGAACTTTTTGCTCGCGCCGCCCACGCCCTATCCGCACGAAGCAGCGGGCCGTTTGTTGCTGTCAACTGCGCTGCCATTCCGGACACACTGATCGAAAACGAGCTGTTCGGCCATGAGAAGGGGGCTTTTACCGGCGCGCATCGACAGCAAGCGGGAAAATTCGAACAAGCCACAGGTGGGACCATTTTTCTCGACGAGATCGGCGAGCTCAAGCTGGAAGTTCAGGGCAAGGTTCTGAGGGTCTTGGAAGAGCGTGTGTTCGAACGCGTCGGAGGGGGCCGCCCACGCCGGGCTGATGCACGGATTGTCGCCGCGACCAATCGCGATCTGCGACACATGGTCGATCGCGGTGCGTTTCGCCAGGACCTCTTCTATCGTCTCGACGTTTTTCCGGTAACGCTCCCGGCTCTACGCGACCGCCCCTCTGACATCCCCCACCTCTCCCACTACTTGATCGAAGAGATTGCACAGCGCCTCGGGCAGCCGCCGCCGGATATCTCGCCTCGAGCCTTGGCTCATCTTCAAGAGCGGCCCTGGCCCGGAAATGTCCGCGAGCTGGCCAACGCCATCGAGCGAGCCCTCATCCTTGTCGACGGAAGCATCCTGCGACAGGCAGACCTGCAACAGTTGGACGAACGGCCCCTAGCCGCCGCCGACAACGACGACCGGCATCGTTTCCGAGAGGCGCTAACAGCAACCGACGGAAACAAGCATCAAGCTGCGGCACATCTCGGTATCAGCTATCGAACGTTCCAACGCAAGGTGCGACACCTTGATCTCGAGGGTTTCCCGAAGTACCGAGACTAGGTAGATCCCATCCAAGAACGCCCACTGACCGGTCGAATGTTGTGGGCTGCGCTCAGCCTGCGTGACTCGCACGTCCGATACCAAGAATCATAAAGCCTCTTTAATCAATGGTTTAACCAACG
>JAJCXQ010000214.1 GCA_029263355.1 Acidobacteriota bacterium
CCAGGACGAGTTGTCTCAGGTCTCCACGCTGTTTTTCTGTCTGAGCGACGCTAGACCAGATAATAGAATCGTGTCGTTCTTGTTCCGCGGCTTGAGTTGTTCACACAAACCCTGACGGAAGGCTTTTGGATGTGCTCGCTGCTGCGGTTAGATCATTGATGAAGAACACTACAAATGGCGTTAGAGCGAGTTTTTCTCCTGCGCTATGTGTTCATTGCGTTTTGCAGACGCTGAATGCTCTCTTCGTTGGTAACAGCCCAGTGGGCCGCTATTTCGTGGTGCGAAGCCACTAAAAGAATACTTTGTGACATGTGGAACTGTCGGAAGTGTCATCGAGCCCGGCGCCGCCCTCGAGTTGGTGACTTGCGGCTTGGTGAATGTGAGCGACGCCGGGCGTTCTCTGAAACGTAGTCTCGTATTGGTTTTTGCCTTGGACTTTAGGATCTTGCAACGGGCTCTTGAATGCCTTTTGTTGTCCGACGAAATGATCATAGGAGGTCAGGATTACGAGGAGCATTACTTTTGAAAAAAGTTTGACAGAGCGCCGTCATCGCTTCGCCGCCTGGTGGTGAGATGAGTCGAGGCTGGAGCCGTCGGTGTGGTCGCTAGGGGCGCCCAGAGCACTCTTTGCTTGCTTCACCGGGGTGCCGGTGACCAGGACCTCTCGGCGAAGCCTCTAGGCGGTTTGGTGAGTCGAGCAATCGCGAGCAACGCCGGGGGGGCTCCATGAGGCCGTTCAGGCGGCAACCTGCTAGAGAATCGCGATAAGCGCGAAGGTCTCTTGGTGTTCTCTCTTAGAGATAGAGGACTGCGGCCATACAGGCTGGAACTGATACTCAGGAGCGTAACTTCGCCTGTGGGGACGGGCGGAGTTGATTCGCCGTTCGCAGACAAATCATCCAAGGAAGGAGAAAAGCGATGACTACGCTATTTTGTCGTCACTCGGTCTCCGCGACTCCTGGTGCCCGGATTTCCGGGGCCATGGGTTTCGGTCCCTTGATAGAACCCCACGGCTAGGGGCATTCTGTTCGGGGCTCATTCGACACAGGCAAATCGATTTTCGACAGGTCTCCTGGGCTGGGGCTATCCGGCCTCGATGTTCCAACTCGGTCGAGGAGTTGTCGGTTTCAAGTGATACGAGGAGAAGCTCTCGGATGTGAGAGAACCCTCACATGTTGCGACAGTGGCGCACCTGCTCAGGTGCGTCGCTGCTTTAGCTTGGGTTGCAACTGATCGATGGCTGCAATCGTTAGCCTGCCCTCGAGTGCAAGCCGCGTATATTCTGCGATTGCCGCTTCGGCAACTTTGTTCTTTTGAAAATGTGAAAGAAAGGCTGCCATCTGAAGCGCGATGTCGACGGCGGCTCGAACCTCTCCACTGGTCAGCAAGACCCGTGTCAAGTCCAGACGGACCAGGGCGCTTTCGGACGATGTGCGTTCGTCGAGGAGCTCGATGGCGTGCTCTAGATGGTGCCTGGCGGCTGAATAATTCTTGCGGGCGTAGGCCATTCTGCCTTGCTGCCAGATCAGTTTGGCTTGAGTGATACCGCCCTCTGCCTGGAAGGTAGAGATGGCTTCGTTCAGCCATTCTTCAGCGGTGGAAAAATCCTTCATTTGCTCATAGCCGTAGGCGATGGCTGAGTACGTCGAGAGGTAGTAGCTCCGCAGCTTGGGAGTCAACTCGGGTAGTAGCTCGAGGGCTCGCGAAAGGACACGCACCGAAGCCTGAAATCTGCCGGCATTCATCAGCATGATTCCACGATCGGTGAGGGTTTTGCCCATGTCGATGCGCGATCCGAGATCGAAGAAAATTTCGAATCTCTCGCGCAACAGAATCAGCGCCTGCTCGTACTGACCATGATCTGCCAGCAGGAAGGCTGCTTGCTTCAGAAGGATCGCGATCGTCTTTTCCAGTGAGTGTTTGCGGGCTATCTCGAGCGCGAAACGTACCGCACGACTGGCGGTTGGGAATCCGCCCGTCCCGCGATGGGCATCGCCAAATAGTGCGATCGCCCGACACTGTAATTCCAGTCGCCGAACTTTGGAGCAAGGAAGGGTCGGAATCAGTTCGAGGGTCATGGTTTCGAGCAATCTGGCAACCAACTTCGGATTCTCGTCCAATAGACGGTCGAGATGCCCGAGGTATGCGACAACAAAAGACGGGTCACGATACCTTTGCGCGGTCCTCAGACGCCTCTTCTGCTCTTTGCCGGTGCAACCTATGATTTTCGCTAATAGGTCCTCCGCACATCCTTTTCGTTCCCGACGCTCAGTCGTCTCGGCGGCCGTGGGTTCGGCCTCTATCTTGAGCGTCGTCTTTTCGATCTTGAACAGAACAGGCACTTCTTTGCCCGGTTGCTCGAGGTCTTGAACGAAGCTGTCCGAATTGCAAGGAGATCCAAGGGCCTTGGCGAAGAACACGCCGGGCTCGACTCGTAGAGCGTCTAGAGACTTGAGAAGAAGGTTCAGCGAGATACTGCGGGTACCACGACAGAACTTTCGAAGGTAGCCTTCGCTTCTCGCAACCTTGGCTTCGATTGCGGCAATCTCTCCCCAATGTTTGGAGAGCTCATTCTTGAGAGCCGATTGAATGCCCTCATGTGCGGCTTTTGCATCCATCGGAGGAGCATTTTAGCAGAATCTATCGCCATTGGAGTCGCTCAGTGCAAAAAAAGTCCGACCGGTCGGTTAGAGCGACGGGGAAGTGGTCTAAACCCGGGCTTCCTTGGGGCGGCTCCTGGACATGTAGACCATTGATTCTAATAGGCTTGGAGATTCCTACAAGAACTGTCCAGGCAGCCTCGATGGCAACAAGATGAAAAGAGAAAAAAGTGGACTAGAGCGTGAGCGTTAGCTCACACTCTGTGCGACTTTTAGACTATGAAGCCGCATCCCAGTTCAGAATCTCGTCGATGGTTGTGGTTGAGATCGAGTGGTAGGACGGCCGAGCGACGGTATAGATCCGTCGTGCCATCGCCAAGCCCTCTTCGGTCTTGGCCAGGCGTTCGTACAGCGGCTGCAGAAACTTGCGGCGGCCCATGCCGGTGAGAAACGCCTCGAGCGCCGGATAGGCTGGCTCGTAACCGTTGGCGATGACATGGTGCAGCCAGGCATGCAAGACTTCCGAGTTGCCCGAGCCCGAGAACTCGAACGCGGTATCGAGCTCTTGCATTTGGGTCTTGTCCAACTCGGCGGGTAAACTGCGCAGGAAGTGCAGCCACTCATGAGTGGTCCATTCGTCGGCCGCCAGACTGTCGGCGGCAGCGCCGCCGGCCCAGGAGTCGACTTGAGCCTCGACCTTTACGAAGGCCGGTGATTCGATCGCTGGGACGTTGGACGGTAGCCCGGCGCCATAGATCCAATCATCCAGTCGTACAGTGGCGGTAAGGTCCGCATCACCCGCGAGCAAATCGGCTCGCAGCTGTTCGATGAAGCCGGCGGTGGTCAGAGACTGAAAGGCGTTGCGGTCGAAGTAAGCCTTGAGGAAGCTATCCCAGCGCTCCCGGCCCACCGCTTCCTCGAGCATGCGTAAGAAGAAATAGCCTTTCTCGTAGGCGATGTCGGTCATGCCTTCGTCCGGGTCGCGGCCGGCGAGGTCGAGATAGAGGTGGGTGTCGCGGCTGGTGGCACCGAGATCTTCGATCTGGCCTTGAAGATCCTGCAGCCCGAGGAGGGTGAGCATCGCGGCGTATTCCGGACCGTTCAACTCTTCCATGATTCGGCGCTCGAGATAGACGGTGAAGCCTTCATTGAGCCAGAAGTCGTTCCACGTGGCATTGGTCACCAGATTACCCGACCAGGAGTGAGCGAGCTCGTGGGCGATGAGGGCCACCAGCGAGCGATCACCCGCTAGGATCGTAGGGGTCGCGAAGGTCAGGCGTGGATTTTCCATGCCGCCGAAGGGGAAGCTCGGAGGTAACACGAGGATGTCGTAACGCCCCCATCGATAAGGCCCGTACAGCCGTTCGACAGCAGCCATCATCTCTTCGGTCTCGCCGAATTCGTAGGCCGCCTTTTCGACCACCGAAGGCTCGGCAAAAACCCCGCTGCGCGGGCCAAGGGAGCGAAATTCCAAGTCTCCGACGGCCAAGGCCAGCAGATAAGGGGGAACCGCCTGGGGCATATCGAAGGTGTAAATGCCGTCGGGCGCGCGCTCGATCTGGTTCTCGGCACTCATCACCGCCACCAGCGCGGGCGGAACTTGTACTTTGGCGCTGTAGGTGACCCGAACGCCAGGACTGTCCTGGCACGGCACCCAGGTGCGGGTGAGGATGGCCTGACCTTGGGTGAAGAGAAAGGGGTGCTGGCCGCCAGCTGTTTGGGCGGGATCCAGCCACTGCACAGCGGCGGCTTGCGGCTGGGTGGCGTAATCCACATGCACGACCTGGGTTGTCGGCTCGATCTCGATCGTTAGCTCGCTGCCGAGGAGAGGGACATCCTCACCGAGGGCGAAGGTTGTCGGCTCGCTGGCATCGTCGAGAAACACCGCCGCGATGTCGAGCCCGCGGCTGTCGAGATGGAGCTGGGTCGCACCTGCCGAGGTATCGATGGTCAGCGAAGCCCGACCAGAGATCTTACGGGCCTCGAAGTCGACCGCAAGATCGAGATCGAGATGCCGGACGACCGCTTCGTCGGGTTTTGCATAAGAATGAACGTCGAGCATGTTGTCTCCCGTCGGCGCCGGGACGGCTGCGGTCGTCGCGGTGTCGTCGCTTGCTGGCGCACCGCAGGCCAGGATCAGCAACAACGCGGCCGGTAGAGTGGCGCGTAGAGCGGGGAGCAGAAGAGTGGTGGCCTGGGCCGATAGACGATGATTGACTGAGGTTCTTGGAAAGCGCATTGACGACCTCTCGGGTGGGGAAGGGGCTGTAAGCTAGGCAGGAGCTCGGGCAGAGACTCGAACGGTGGCGACTGTGAGCGCAAATAGTATCAGGCCGCTGGGCCCAGCAGTCTGCTCAGCAGGTCTGCCCAGCAGTCCGTTGGGCAGCAGGCATTGGAGCTCGACGGCGGTAGGTGGCGCTCGAAACTCTGCTACAATACTGTCGTCGTCGGCTCCGGCGACACCTTCCTCCCGTTGTTTTCCTCCTGCGTTACATTCTCCCGCGTTACATTGCTCCCAGTGATCGTTCAGCCGTCCTCGTTCTACGATTCTCCGTTACCCTTGCGAGCATAAGTCAGCTTCGAGCATGAATAGTGTCCGCCAGCCACGGCGCCAAAGCGTCGGCATGATCAGTTTGGGTTGCCCCAAGAACCGAGTCGATAGCGAAATCATGCTCGGCGAACTTGGGCAGCAAGGGTATGACGTGGTGCAAGACGTTGCCGTTGCGGACACGGTGATCATCAACACCTGTGGGTTCATCGACGAGGCCAAGGAAGAATCGATCGACGCCATTCTCGAAGCGGCAGCGATGAAATCACCCGACGGGCAGTTGTTGGTCGCCGGTTGTATGGTGAATCGACACGGCGAGGAGCTGCGAGCAGAGATTCCAGAAATTGATGGTTTCGTATCGTTGGATCAGCTGCGGGACGTCGGCGGTTTGGTGAAGATCGGCGGCAGCGAGCCGCCGCCACCGAGTCCGTCACATGTGGTTTTCGATCACACCGCGCCGCGGTTGCTGACCACCCGCGGATTCGCTTATCTCAAGGTCGCGGAAGGTTGCAACAACCCCTGCACCTTCTGCGCGATCCCAACTTGGCGTGGCCGATTCCGGTCGCGCACCTTGGACAGCCTGCTGACCGAAGCTCGAGCTCTGGAAGCACAAGGCATTCGTGAGCTCTGCCTGGTGGCGCAGGATACAACCCGTTACGGGGAAGATCTGGCATACGGTAAGCACGGCCTGGCGCGGCTGGTGGAGACCCTGCTCGAAGGGACCTCGATTCCCTGGATCCGATTCCTGTACGCTTATCCCACGACCCTCGATCGTGAGCTTCTGCGACTGATGGGCCAGGACAAGCGCTTCGTGTCCTACATCGACATGCCGCTCCAGCACAGCCACCCCGAGATGCTGCGAGCGATGCGCCGCGGCGGCCGCGCCGAACGCTATCTGCGGCTGTTGGACGAAGCCCGTGAGCTGGCCCCTGACATCTTCCTGCGCACCACGTTCATCGTCGGCTTTCCCGGCGAGACCGAAGAACATTTCGAACACCTACTGGATTTTGCGCGCCAGGGCCAATTCGACCACCTTGGAGCCTTCGTCTACAGCCCAGAGCCCGGTACACCAGGGGCTGAGCTCCCTCACCGGGTGCCACGGGGGAAGGCTCGGCGCCGCTACGAACGCTTGTTGGAGGAGCAGCGGCCGATCGCGTTAGCGCGACGAGAGGCATTGGTTGGGCGTACCTTACAAGTCCTGGTAGAAGGCGTTTGCGATGAGAGTGAACATCTATTGCAAGGGCGGCACCAGGGAATGGCGCCGGACATCGACGGTCGTGTACTGATCAACGATGGCATCGCACCGCCGGCCACGTTGGCTGAGGTAGAGATCACCGAGGCTTATGCCGACGATGTGATCGGTCGTATTGTCGGCCCCGCGTCGCAGCCCGGCATCGTCGTGGCGCCTGCCAGCGCCGGCTGATCGCGCTTCCGATTGGAGTGTCCTGGTCATGCAGGTTATCCACGATGCAATACATAGCGCCGATCTGCCCTACGGTGGGATCGCGACCATCGGCAACTACGACGGGATTCATCGTGGCCAGCTGGCGGTGCTCGAGAAGGTTGTCGAGCGCGCTCGCCAAGAGTCGGTGCAATCGGTGGCGATCACCTTTGAACCCCACCCGGTGTCGGTCCTGAGACCCGAGCGCGCGCCGAAGTTGTTGGCTCCCGGGGTCCAACGCGAAACGTTGCTCGCCGCTACCGGGATCGAGGTGTTGCTGGTCCTGCATTTCAACGAAGAGCTGGCGAGGACAGAACCCGAGGAGTTCGTCCGTTCGTTCCTGCATCAGGACCTCGCTCTGCAAGAGATCTACGTCGGATCGAATTTTGTGTTCGGTAAACAGCGGCGCGGAAATTTGGAGCTGCTCCAGCGGTTGGGTGAAGAGCTTGGTTTCGCGACCTTCGGTGTTGATGAAGTGCTTCATCGTGGCCAGCCCGTCTCGTCGACCCGCATTCGGCGGGCGATCGAGGAGGGTGAGGTAGAGCTGGCGATGGAGCTGCTCGGCCGACCTTACGAGTTACATGGCACGGTGGTCCGCGGCGACCGCATGGGCATGCGCTTGGGTTGGCCGACGATCAACCTGCAGTCTGACAACGAGCAACTGCCGAGCGACGGTGTCTATACCAGCCGAGTGAGGTTGCCGTTGATGCCCGGAATCTTCGATTGTGTGACCAATGTCGGCACCCGCCCGACGGTTTATGAGAACTACCAGCATGTCGTCGAGAGTCACATTCTGGACTTCAGCTCCGACGTTTACGGCGAGCGGGTCGAGATCCAATTCTTCAAACGGCTGCGTGAAGAGCGAATTTTCACCACCGTCATGGACCTCTCGGCGCAAATAAGACGCGATGTCGAGGCGACGCGAGAATTTTTTGCCGCTCGCAGGCGTTTGGAAGAGAGAAGCAGCGTTGCGGGGTGACTTGCGAAGGTGCTGCGGTCGGCAAATCAGGTCATAAACCCAGACTCCTCTCAAATCAGCCTGTAACCGTTCGCAAACCAAGACCATCCAACAACAGGAACACGGGAGCCGCCGCAGTGATTTGCGATCAGCGGCTTCTTAAAAGCAGCCAAGCACAAGGAGTTGACGACCATGGCCAGCGAAAAGATCATCGAGCTCACAACGGATAACTTTGCCAATGAGATTCAAGACAATCGCCCGATTCTGGTCGACTTTTGGGCGGAATGGTGTGGCCCCTGTCGAATGGTAGCTCCGGTGTTGGAAGAGTTGGCAGACGAGATGGATGGCAAGGTACGGATCGGCAAGCTTAATGTCGACGAGAATCAGGAACTGTCGATGCAGTACCAGGTGCAGAGTATCCCCACCTTCCTGCTGTTCAAGGACGGCGAAGTTGCGGATCGCATGATGGGAGCGATGCCGAAAGCTGCGTTCGAGAAGTTCATCGGCAAGAACGTCTGATCCGTCACGCCCAGGAGCCCGGCGCCAGGATGTCCGCAAAACGGGCTGGTTCCTGGATGCCTTGATGCTTCATCCATTGGTCCGCCTCGGCGACGAGCTTGGCGCCGTCGAGCGGACCGAGGATCTGGCCACGACGCCGACGACTGGCCGTGGCGTAAAGTTCCATA
>JAJCXQ010000215.1 GCA_029263355.1 Acidobacteriota bacterium
CCGATCGGCCAAGAATCACCGGCGCCGGTTGACTGTTGCGACGCGGGGGTCTCACCCTACGGTGTGTATAACATGGCCGGCAACGCTTTTGAATGGTGCGAAGATGGCTACGACTCTAAATTCTACGCCAAGGCACCGAACACCAACCCGGTCAACCTCGAAGCACGGCGACGGAAAGTCCTGCGTGGCGGCGCCTTCGTTCTCGATACGCGCGACCTGAGAGCACCGCTGCGTTATCGTCAGTATGCGATCGAGGGGCAAGACTATGTTGGCTTTCGCTTGGTGATATCGCAGCCAAAGCTGTCACAGTCCAAACCGGCGCAGTCCAAGGAGAAATGATCGGATGACTAGGACTTGTAGATTGACGACGGTCGCTCGCCTGACCGGGCTGGTTTGGATGGTCTTTGTGCTTCCGCTTTGGGCCAGCGAAGCAGCCCCGGGCAAGTCGAAAACCCGACTCGGTTGGCATGGTGAAACCATGCCCGGAGGGCTCGAACGCGGCGAGCAGCAGGGCGACTACCTGTGGGCCCGGGACGGCTCGACGATGGTTTATGTGCCGGCGGGATCGTTTCCGATGGGTAGTGACGAGGGTGACGCCGACGAACGGCCGATCCACACTGTTTACCTCGACGGCTATTACATCGACAAATTTGAGGTGAGCTGGGGGCAGTGGAAACGTTCGGGGTTGCCCTACAGCACTCGTATCGGTACCCGCAAGCAACAACCCGAGCCTCCCGACTGGGGGATTGTCGACCATCAACCGATGCAGAACGTGACTTGGAACGACGCCCGGGCCTTTGTCGACTGGGCCGGCAAGCGTCTGCCGACGGAGGCAGAGTGGGAAAAAGCGGCGCGTGGCACGGATGGTCGCACCTATCCTTGGGGCAACGAGAAACCGAGCTTCGAGCGTGCCATCTGGAAGGATCACCCGATCGCCCTCGAGTCCACCGGCTCAGTGGACTGCTGCGCGGCTGGGGCGTCACCCTACGGGGTCCATAACATGGCGGGCAATATCTACGAGTGGTGTGAGGACGTCTACGCCAAAGACTATTACGCTCGGTCCCCGGAGCGAAATCCAGTACAGCTCGAGCCTGGTCGGTACCGGGTGTTGCGCGGTGGGGGATTTGTCCTCGAGTCCACCGAGCTCCGTAGCGCCCTTCGTTATCGCCTGCTACCGCTCGACCGGACGCCCTACATCGGTTTTCGCGCGGCGCTTGCAGGGGTTGCTGAAGACTGAACTCTTGGGCTCGAAGTGGAGGGTGTGTCGGCAAAAGCAAAATGGGCGCACATCGTGCGCCCATTACATCCTCGATCAGCCGTCTTCGGTCGCTACTGGACCGTCGTCGCTCCGAAGGCCGTGATCGGCGACTGCACGCAGATACTCGATCCGCTTGCGACGGTCGAATCCTGCTGCCGGAAGACAAAACGCCCGGAGGCGTTGACCTGTGCATTGCCGAGCAGAGTGCCGGTGCAGCCACTCTCACCTGATGCGCCAGCGAAGACGGTCACCCAGTCAGCGTAGGTGTTGATCGTCAACTTGCTGAGGCCGCCTTTCACATGCAGGCTGTCGCCGCGCATCCGTGCATCCAACTTTTCGACCGCGTCAGCTTCGTCGGGATCGTCGATGTCGCCGCCCACCGGATGGGGGGAGAAGATCATGTTGTCGTGGAAGAGGTCGTCGAATTGGTAGAACACCTGGCCCGAGGCGCGGGGTAGCTCGACGGTGGCGGCCAGGGTTTCACCGGCGAAGATCGGCGCGCCGTGACTGAAAGTCACGTCTGACCAGTAGCCTTTGCTCTCGTCCTCGGGATCGATGAACAACGAGCCATTGTTGGGATTGATCCACAGGAAGGGACGCCAGGCGCCGGTGGGCGGAATGATGTCGCCCGCTCCCGCGACGGTCTGTGACGGGTTGCGCAGGAAGGGTGGAAAACGCAATTCCACCGCCTCGTCGGGATAGATGTCGCCAGGGAACTTACCGATGTCCTCTGGAAAGACCGGTTGGCCGCGCAGCGGTGGTGGCGGGAAGTTCTTCGTGCCGTTTGGGTTGTAGGCCTGGATATCGGCGGTGCAGAAGCCGGGCCAGGGGTCTTGGGGACACATCTGCCCGACGCCATAACCTTCGGTGAACTGTCCGATCACCAGGCCGTTCTCACCATCGGCGTCGCGCAGCAGATAGGTGCTTGGATTGGCGGCGTCGAAGCCGATCACGAACGGTGGCGGGTTGAATCGGAAGTCGCCGCCGCGGGCTTCTTCCGAGTATTGGTAACCGAAGTAGGCGCCGCCTTCGCCGCCGATGTAGGGCGCCAGCTTGATGCGGTCTTTGCCGCGGGGGAAAACGTCCGGCTGTTGGATGACGTCATAGTGCGGACGGAAACCCCAACCGGCGCGCCACTGCATCTCGGCAACCTTGGGGGCGCCGTAGCTGGGTTTGAAGTTCATGATCTCGAAACTGGTCTCGCCACCCCCACAACAGCGCAAAATGTCGTCGTGCAAACGAGCTCCGAAGTCGACGTTGCGGAAGTAATGGGTGTGATTGTCGAGGTTGAGCAGCTTCACTTTGAAGACGTCGCCTTGATCCCAGGTGATGACCTCGTTGCTGAACGGGCCCTCGCCGTAAGCTTCGTTGTTGATCATGGCGGTGATCATGTTGTAGTCGCCGTAGTCACCCGGTGCGAGGCCTTCGAGGGCCATCATCTCCCAGGCTTCGGGGGGCAGTTGAGTCTGGACCTTGGCGAGGTCGGCCCACTCGAACCACAGACCCCTGGGGCCTTGGTTCGACTGCGTCAGCCAGGCCTCGATAGTGGCGGGCTCGGCGCCGGCCAGCACCGCCTCGGCGACCCGGTACATCTTCTTCTCGGGTGCTGCCTCACCGATCGCATCGAGGGTCAAGTCCTCGCGATTGCGGACGATGAACGACGCGCTTTGCGGATCGTGAACCACTTCACCTTCGTGCCCTTCGCGCATGTCGAAGATGTCGTAAACCGGCTGTAGGAACTGGATCCGCGGCGGATGATCGCGCCAGCCCCAGGTGTAGACGCCACGCCATTGACGGATCGTCGAGTAGTTGATCGAGACGTTGACCACTTGGCCGGGGAACATCGCAATCCACACCGCGTCCATACCCTTGTAGGGGAACTGTACAGTGTTGAGTGCCTGGCGCCGATCGAGCATCACGACGGTGGGTGAGAAGTCCTCCTGCACCAGGGTGTAGATCCGGTAGTGGACCCGCACGGTGTCGTCGGGATGGGCCTCGGCCGGGAAGTGGACAAGAAAGGTGTCGGAGTCGATCTGCCCGTCGTAGTAGAGCATCTGGATATTGACGTCCCAGATTTTGCGGGTGTCTCCCGGGTCGTAAGGGTTGTCGAACCGCTCGCCGGTGTCGCGCACCTGCTTCAGCTTGTACTCGCCTGGTACCAGGTCGGCTTGGAAAGCTTCGGGGCCGATCGAGGCCTCTTTGTAGCGATTGAAGTTGAGCATCGAGAAGCCGTCGTAGATGCGGCCCCGAGTGGACCCCAGCAGGATGTCCTTGAGCTCGTTCGCCGCCGTTTGCATGGCGGCCTGGTCGCTGGCCTGGGAAGCGGTCAGCAACGCCTGTAAACCGAGTCGGAGGTCGTCGTTGGGGCTCGCGACATGGTTGATCTCGTGCCCGGTGGAGCTCAGGACGCCAGGGCCGAAGGCATCCTCGACGTCGATGACGCCCGAGATGGTTGATTGCACCGTGCCGTCGACAGATTGGTCGGTGTTGGGCATGCGAATGTCTTTGCCTTGGAGGGCCGACGTCACCGGCTCGAGGATGCCCGGTTCGTTGGTGTCGACCTGAGCCGCCAAGGCTCCGGTCATACCTACTAGGACGATGGAGATCGTCAGAAATATCAGGGATGTTCGTCGTCCGAGCCGCTGAGCCCGGAGCGGGTACCGATCGGAACGTAGATGTTTGTGTTGCATCGGTTTCTCCTTGCTGTGCTGCTGTTGATGGTCTGCGTGTTTTGTGTTTGTTCTCATTGCCCAATCGCCTTACTGGCGACACCGCCGCCAAGGGACCGGATGCAGACTTCGTCCGGAACCGTGTTGATGGCTTGGCTGAATGTCCACTCACCGCTGCCGAGGTCAACCTCGGCTTTACCGATGGCGCGACCACGGCACTCGCCGTCGGTGACGCCACCTTCGTGCACGACAACCGTCGACACCGTATCGCCGGCCGGCCGCACCCCGTTGACACCGGTGAGGGACAACACGTTGGCCGAGCCGTCAATTGTCGCCTCGAGCTCGAGGATGTGGACGGTGTCGGTGCCGACGCGTGCATCGTCGGTGACCCGCAGGATGTTCCACAGACCGTATTCGAGGAACGGCTGACGCCGATCGAGGAAGAGGTAGTCCCCTGGCTCCTGGATGTCGCCACCCGCGCCGCCAACAAAATGGAGGTTCAGGCTCAAGCCTGGCAAGAGCACGTCGTTGAAGACTTGCTCGGAGCCAGCCATGCCCGGTTCGAGAGGAAAACGATGGCCTTCCAACGTCGGCACGTGGGTTTGGTTGCCCCAAGGCTGGGCCACCCGATAGGTCAGCGGTGTGCCAGCGGGGACGGTGACGACGTGTCGTGGATCACCCCACAGACTCGATTTGAACACCGCCGCCGGATCGGTGACGAGACCGCGGATGTCCAGCGGCTCATGGGAGTAGTTGATGCCGGCGAAACGTTCCACCGCCACCGGATAGGGCATCGCGCTCTGGCCGATCCTACGATCTTCGTCCGAGAACAACGCCACGAACTCACGGGTCGTGAGTCCGTCAGTGACAATGTCTGCTTGGACGCCAGCGCCGTCGCCAGGCAGCGGCTCCGTTGTGCCGGGGCGGAAGTACTGCGAACCCGCGGGCTCGACAACCGCCGCACCGAACGCACCGCGCTCTACCGAGTCGATGTCACCCAGGTTGAGGCCGATCACGATGCCGAGCTCACGATCGGCATAGAACTCGAACACTCGGCTCAGACCTGGACCGACGGTCGAGTCGTAGTTGTAGCCGATCGCCGCGCCGTAGGAGCGTTGCGGATCGAACAACATTTCGCCGAAGCTGATCGACGACCGAGTGCGTCGGCGATTCTTCAACTTCACGCGCAAACATTCGCCGGTGTTGGCGCGCACCACCAACGGAGTGCGACTCTGCTTGCTATCGCCACCCCGCAAGGAGTACGAAACACCGCCATTATCGCGAGCGGTAACCTCGTTGTAGATGATCGACGAGTCGTCGACCACCACGGCGTATTCGCGTACCTCTGCCGCCGCCGGGCAGGCCTCACCAGGGCCGTCGTTGAGCGACGGCGGTGTGTCGCCGGTAAAAGTTAGCTGCGGAAAGCCGTCACCGGTCGCCGGTGGAGCCCGGTCAGGTAGTGGCTGTAGATCACCTTGTGAGGTGTCATGGACCCGCATCAATCCCCACGCCCCGGACTCGAAGTCTTTGCCGAGAGTGGAGTAGTACAGGTAGTCGCCGGGGAAGCCGCCGGGGCCGCCAGCGCCACCCTCGAGAGAGACGTCGAACCGTTCCGAGATGCCGATGAAGGTGGCATCCCGGGTGTCGCTGGTGTCGGTATAACGCTCCATGTTGAAGCGGTGACCGGTGAACCGAATGCCGCCGACGCGTTCCACCAAGCCCATGCCGCGAACCACTAACGGATCGCCGACGTAGGCTCGGATCTGTGGCGTGTGCGGATCCCCGTGGGTGACCGACGAGAATCGATAAGCCGCCTCACTGTCACGCAGTCGCCAGGGCTCTGCGCGCAGATTGATGGTTCCGCCACCTCGAGAGAACCGGCCTTCTACCGGGCTTTGGTTGTGCAGGAAGAGCATGAACTCGCGGAACGAGCCTTCGACTCCGTGGGCGACGGGATTGCCGCCAGCTGCCGGATCAACTCGGATGTCGACCAGGGTGCCGGAGCGTACCTCGTCGCCGGTTTGTGGATCGTGGTAGGTCGACCCCTTGGGCTCGACGATGTGGGTGCCGAAGAGGCCGTGATCCCAATCCTTGAACTCGACGTGGGTGTGGTAAAAGACCGTCCCGAAGTCGACGTCCGAGTACCAGTTGTAACGCACGAACTCGACCCCCACCGCGTCACCGGTGCTGTGGCTGTTGCCCAATGGCGCGTCAAGGGTGATGCTGGTATCGGTCATGCTGACAATCTTGCGGATCTCGGTACAGGGCAACGGCTGACCCTCGGCGCTGACACCGCAGGTCGCTTCGCCAAGGCCGATGCCAAGCCAGATTCCCGGTCGCAGCCGATCGGTGTGGTTGACCGCCAAGGTGGTGGTCCCGGGTCCCGCCGCCGAGGTCAGCCAACGCGCTTCATTTTCGAACGGTCGCACCGACTGCTCGTAGGAGAATCCGGTGATGACACCGTCCGAGGCCTGAGTGTCGAATTGCACAAAATGGCTGTGGATGTTGACCTTCGAGAAGTTCTTGTTGAGGTCGCTATCCGGGATCTTGTTGGTGAACACCAACTCCACACAGTCGCCGACGTTGGACCGCACGGCAAGAGGTTCTGCCGGCATGTCGCCGCTGCGCACCGCGGCTTCGTTCTCGTTGAGTACGAAGATCATGCCGTTTGCGTCGACGCCGTTCTCACCGTCGGGGGTGACCTGGACGGGCAAAGTGATGGCGGACAGCGGGTAATAACGTTTGACTGCCCCCGGGCCGATTGCTGGCACCAGATCCTTGCTGGCGCACAACCCGTCGGGTCGCCCGTTCTTCATCTCCTCACCGAGCCACGGGGCTCCGGTGTGGCGGGGGGTGAACGGCGGTCGTTGGGCGTTCTGGGGGCGGAACAGCGGCCAGGTGTAGCGGCCGTTTTTGGGATTGAACCGCACCTCGGGCCGCTGACCTGGAATCGGCGACGTCCAGCCGGCGAACGGAGTGTCGTCGTCCGGCTCTCCCCACACCTGGAGATTGGCGCCGCTGCCGGTGCTTGTCCAATTCCACACGGTGGCGTCGTGGTTGTCGAGCGGCACACCTTGGGGCGGCAGCAGATCGGTGATCCACTCCAGGAGGTTCTTGGTGCCGGGGCCGGTGGGGCCGGAGCTCAGCACGCGGTTGTCGTCAACCACCAGGCCGAGGAGATCACCCGCTGAGACGCCTGGCGCTGGTGGCGTGTTGGAGGCGGCGTCCGGGAACGGGCTCTCGCTCTGGAACAGCCCGGGGACGGTCGCCAGCGGAATGCCGTTGATGTTGGTTTCTGCCGTTTGCTCGGTGCCGAACACCCGCCAGAACGACCACATGCCGGCGATGTAGTGATGGCCGATATGGCAGTGGAAGAGAAACTCGCCAACACCCTGTTGGCAGCCGCCGGCCCCACACTCGTGCTCCAGGTTGTAGCTGGTGCCCGGTCCGATCGACTGGGAGTCGAGGTGGATCGAGGTCAGGTTCTGATCCGGAACCTTGGTCAGGCCCTTCCAAAAGTCGTTGGCGGGGTCGGCGTTGGGGTTGCGCCGCCAACGGTCACCGCCACCGTGGAGATGGTGGACGTGGAAGACTTCACTGCCGCCGTGCATCAAGCGGGTCTTGACGCCTTCGCCGACGTAGGAGCGTGGTATCGGTGTCGGCGGATCGCCGAAAGGGTAAGACGCGTAACCCAGGCTCTTGCCGTGGCCCGCGTTCTCGCCGTTGGTCAGCTTGTCCTGCTCGATGCGGCGACGGAATGGCTCGCTGCGGTAGTTGATCGCCCGCGCCGCGGGTCGGTAGACACCGGCGATATCGTCGATCAGGGGTACTGGCTTGTTGTCCTGGTCTCTGATGTTGGTGAACGCCTCGTCGCCGATCTCGTGGTAGAAGAGGGTGAATTCGCGGAAGCTTTTGCCATCGGGACGACCGTCGAGATTGGGGTCGACGATGATTGCTTCCCAGTTGCTGCCGGTCACCGTGTCGAGAGGCTCGCCGGTTTCGACGTCGAGATAGGTTGCGCCCCGCGGCTCGGCGACGATGGCGCCGAATAGACCCTTGTTCTGCCGTTGCCGGCCCGCGCCATGGTCGTGA
>JAJCXQ010000216.1 GCA_029263355.1 Acidobacteriota bacterium
GATCACTAACGCACGATCAACGGACGCCGTGCCGGTGCCGGTAAAGGGATCCCGCGTCGCTTCGATCTCGCCACCGGGCGCCGCGTCGAGCAGACCGTCGAATTGCGCGCTGCCCGGGCCAAGGGCAATCGAGCCCTCGAAGACCGCGGTGTCGAAACCTGTCTCGTTCAACAGCACCTGCTCGACATCTCCACTGCCGAGGGCACTGACCGCAACATCCACCACGTCGATCTGGCCGGGGTCGTTCACCGTATGGCTGACGATGCGCACGTACACCTGGTCGCCGGCCGCATAACTTTCGGTCTCGTTGCCAAACACATCAATGAAGTCGAGCAACATCGACAACGTGGTCGCCGTGGCACTCTCACCTGAGTAAGTCGCTGTCACTTGATCGGCCAGGAACGCTGGCTGGTAGCTGTTCGAGGTCTCCAGCACGCCGTTCGACGATGTCACCCCGCTAGCCGGTGAACTTACAAACGAGGTCGTGATCGTGCCTTCGAAAATAGCGCTATCGGCACTGGTTTCTGTCAACAACAACGACTCACTGTCGCTGCCGTAGAGGGCGTTCAAGCTCACCGTCAGGCTATCGGCCGAGCCCGGATCAACATTGTCGGTGGCGCTGAACACCCGCACCCGAGCGACGTGATCTTCGAGCAACGTGATGGTGGGTAGACCAGCCTCGTCAACGAATTGGACGCCAACGCCGGTGATGTCCGCCGAGGTCCAATTGATCGAGCCCCCAGCCTGAGTGTACGACGCCGAAATCTCCCCCCCGGCCTGAGTCTCCAGCGTGCCGTTGAACATGTCCGGCGTCTGGCCGGTGGCGAGATTGATGGTGCCTTCGTAGATTCCCGACGTCTTGTCGGTCTCGTCGAGGAAAACATCCTGGCTGTCACCGAGACTCGACGATACGCTCACCATGACCCCTTCGAACACCGCTGGATCGTTGACGTTCTGGTCGGTCACCCGCAAGAACGCCGTTGAACCGGTGGCGTAAGACAATGCGGGCTGGCCTGCTGCGTCGATGAACTCCAGCATCGAACCGGTGGTTCGAGCCGTCGCGCTCGACTGGCTGAAGGAGTCACCATAGGTGGCGATCAACGTATCGCGACGATCCGCCGCAAACTGATCTTCGTTGGTGTCGAGCACACCGCTACCCGGCTGAGCCGAACCCAGCAGAGTGGCGATCGAACCCTCGAACGTAGCGCTGTAGGGTCCAGTCTCTACCAGCGTCAACAACTCACTGTCACCGGTCACGTCAGAGGTCAGCTGCACCGATGTCGACTCAACGACGGAGGGATTCTGGTTGGCGTTGTGGTCGATCACCCGCACATAAACCGGCGCCCCTTGCAGATACTCCACCGTTAGCTGCCCCGCCGCGTCGATAAAGAAGGTCTCACTGCCGACGACTATCGCCAAATCCGTAGCGGGTGGCAACGTGCCGGTATTGGAGTAGTTCTGCGCCTCGATCTGCTCGCCAGCGACGGCGTCGAGCAAGCCGTCGAATTGACTGCCCCCCGGCCCCAGGGTGGTAAACCCCTCGAACACCGCCGAATCAAAATCGGTCTCGGTCAACACCACACTTTCGTGATCGCCACTCGCGAGAGCTAACACCGAAAGGTTGATCTGATCGATCTGCCCCGGATCGTTCAACGTGAAGTTGATCATCCGCAGGTGGACTTGGCCGCCCTCGGCGTAGGCCTCGGTGTCCTGACCGAACGCATCGACAAAAAAGACCCGCATGGTGATCACGGTCGCACTGGCGACCTCGCCAGAAAAGGTCGCCATGATCTCGTCGGGAAAAAACGAACCGTAGTAACTGTTGGAGGTTTCGAGAATCCCGTTCGACGGGATGCCGACCTCAATCGATGGATCAACGAAGCTCATGGCGATCGTGCCTTCGAACAGACCAGTGTCTGCCCCGGTCTCGGTCAAACCCAGGTCCTCTTGATCCGCCGCGTAGAGACTAGTAAGGCTGACCGTGATGCTGTTGATCGATCCAGGATCGGTGTTGTCACCATGGCTGATCACGCGCACCCGTGCGGTCCCATTCTCGAGGAGCTCGAGAGTTGGTAGTCCCACTTCGTCGAAGAATTCGATCTGGGCACCGGTGATGTCCGCCGACACATAGTTGAGGCCCTCTGAACCTTCGGTGTAGGACGCGGAAATCTGGCCGCCGGCCTGGGTCTCGAGGACGCCGTTGTATTCGTCCGGCAAGAAGCTGTCGGCCAGATCGATCGAACCCTCGAAGATGCCGGTCGTTTTTGCGGTTTCGTCCAGGTAAACCTCGAAGCTGTCTCCGGTGCTCGACGACACCGTCACCATCACCGATTCGAGTACCGACGGGTCATTGACCGATTGATCTTCGACTCGCAGCCACGCGGTCGCGCCGGTGGCGAACGACGTCGCGACCTGGCCCGCAGCATTGATGAACTCCATTCGAGAAGCAAAGCTACGCGCGATTGCAATGGACACACCCGAGACATCGCTGTAGGTCGCCGTCAAAGTATCCCATTGGTCTACAGAATATGAATTCTCGACCGTATCGAGCACGCCGTCACCGAGCTGTCCGTAGCCCAGCTGGGTGGCAATCGACCCTTCGAAAACGCCACTGTCCGGCCCGGTCTCGACCAGCGTCAAAGACTCTTCGTCCGAGGTCACCCCCGAGCGGATCTGGATCGACGTCGAGTCGGCAAAGGATGGATTCTGGTTGGCGAGATGGTCGATTACCCGTAAATAGACCGGAGCCCCTTGCAGGTAGTCCATCGTCAACTGACCGTCGGCGTCGATGAAAAACGCCTGGGAACCACTGATGATCGCTTGATCCATCGACAACCCAGGGGTCAATGCATGGTTGTGCATCGCCTCGATCGTGTCTCCAGTCGCGGCATCGAGCAGCCCGTCATCAGCGAGACTGCCCGGTCCGAGGGCAACCGATCCCTCGAAGATACCGGTGTCGGCAGCGGTCTCCTGCAGCAGGATCACCTCGGAATCACCCGAGGCCAAACTCACGGTCCCGACCTGCGCCGAATCAATGGCCCCAGGATCGTTGAGGTTGAGATCGATCACCCGCACATAAACTCGATCACCCGACGCGAAGCTCGTGATCTCACGGCCGAAAAGATCGATGAACACGGTGCGGGAGCCGACGGTGCTGGCCGTGGCGACCGCGGCATTGTAACTCGCCGTCAAGGTGTCGAAGGTGTAGGCCGGCGGCCCGCTGTTGCCGGTCTCGAAAATGCCGTTGTCGATGCCTGGAACCGCGGATTCGAGTGAAATCGATCCTTCGAAGAGTCCGCTGTCGGCACCGGTCTCGGTGAGCAAAAGGCTCTCACTATCGCCAGCGAGCGCTGAGGAGAGGGACACCGTGACCGATTCGACGCTGGCCGGATCCAGGTTATCACCCATCGAAAACAGACGCAGCCGAGCCGTACCGCTCTCGAGGACCTCGGTGGCCAAGGTGCCATCGGCCTCGACAAAATCGAGTTGCGACGCGGTGACTGTGGCGGTCGCCGCAACGGTTGTATAACCGAAAGTGTCGTAATACGTCACCGTCAGCTGATCGCCGACTTGAGCCTGAACCCAACTATCGTAGCTCTGGACTGGACCCGATTGCAGGGTCGTGGACCCTTCGTAAATTCCCGAGCTGGTGATCGACAAGAACACAGTCTCGGCATCTCCACTCGAGGTGAACATCTCGACCACTGCGTAGTCGATGGCCTCGTGGTCCTCAACTCGGAGGTAAACCGTACCCCCAACCGGATAGGTACTCACCTGATTCCCGGCGGCATCGAGAAACTCGACGCTGGCGCCGACCATCGAAGCACTGTCGGACGACGTGCCCGAGGCGTCCGTGTAGGTCGCCAGAATGCCATCAAAAGACACCGGCGGGCCGGGCAACTGAGTGGTCTCCAAGAAGCCATTGCCGAGAACTACCAGGCTCGAGTCGAGGGGCAAGGAGCCCGCGAAGAGGCCAGTGTCAATGCCGGTCTCCGCCAGGCTGATCGACTCCGAGTCGCCGCTCAAGAAGGCTGAGAGCTGTCCTGAAGTGAAGTCGACGTTGAAGGCATCCACGTTGGCGTTGTGGTCGATGACCTGGAGATAGGCTGTCGTCCCTTCGAAGAATTCATCCACCGGCAGACCTGCCGGGTCAACCAGGGTCGTCTGGCTACCGACGACCGAGGCTTGAGCAAACGAGTCATCGGGGGCATTGAGGTGTGGATGACGCACCTCGATGTTCTCGCCTGGCGCGGCGTCGAGGGCGCCATCGTTGGCGGACGCCCCTGGCCCCAAAGCGACCGAGCCTTCGAACGTACCGGTGGCGAGACCGGTCTCGTCGAGCAGAAACTGTTCAGAGTCTCCGCTGCCGAGGGCGGTGACGGTAACCTCGGCGGTGTCGAAAGCGCCCGGATCGTCGGCATCGGGATCGATCACCCGGACGTAAGCGCGATCGTTGGCCGGGACTTCCGACGTCAACTGGCCATAACTATCAATGAAGTGGGTAGCTGAGCCCGCGATACTGGCTGACGCGATAGCGGCGCCACCAGCATAGTCGGCTTGGAGAGAGTCACGCTGGAACGGTGGACCGGTTTCATTGCGGGTCTCGAGCACTCCGGGCTGGTTGGGGGTCGCATTGACTGCAAGATCAATCGAGGCGACAAACTCGCCGGACTCGACGCTGGTTTCGACCAGGGTCAACGTCTCCAGATCACCGGTCAAGACGGACGACACGTCAACCTGGACGGTGTCGATCGCGAACAAGTCAACATTTGCGGCGGCATCGAACAGGCGCAGATGCGCTTTTGAGCTCTCGACGTAGCTCGCAGCGATCTCCCCCTCACTATCAACAAAAGCGAGCGTCTGGCCAATGACCGGTGATGCAAAACCAACGAACAAACTGGTGACAAACGCCACGATGCATGATCTGAACAATGGATAGTCCCCACGGTGTGCAGCTGCCGAGCTGCGGAATCAGGAATGCGACAAACGCGGCGCGCCCCCACAGGAGCCGCGCGAGCCAGATATTTCAAGTCCTCACTCATTAATGGCGAGAACGACGAGCGGAATCGATCAGCAAAGGAAGAATTTTCTTGGAGTCTATTTACCTGACACGCTATTCCCTGCAAGGAGGCGACGCATCGAACCCGTCCTCGTCGACCGGGGCGGAACGGCAGCACGGTGGGGTGGCTCGAGCCCTCTGGAGCCATGACCCCGGGTAGTATCGATTCACCATTTCCAAGGAGAGAACCCTGTGATGTCACCGAGAGCGTTTCCACTTTTCTTCGTTGCCGGGACGGCTGTCGTCTGTTTCGCCGGATCGGTCGGCTTTGCCGAGGCTGTCTTCGCCGATGAGTCGGTGTCGCAACATGTGACCCGTGAGGACGCGAATCAGTTCCACAACGAGCAACAGGACGATCCCTACGTCGCCGTACCGCTCGCCGAACGCGTGACGGAACCGGCACGAAAGTGGCGTCGAGGCGCCTTTCTGAGTGTTCAGGTCAACGTCGACGGCGCTGGCAACAACATCGTCGACGATGCCGCCAACGAACCGTCGATCGCAGTTGATCTCACGGACTCGAGCAACGTCGCGATTGGCTGGAGGCAGTTCGACACCATCACCAGCAACTTTCGCCAAGCCGGCTGGAGCTCCACCAGCGATAGCGGCGCCACCTGGACCGCCAGCGTGATCAATCCCGGCGTGTTCCGCTCCGATCCAGTGCTCGACTCCGACTCACAAGGCAACTTCTACTACAACAGCCTGTCGGTACCCGGCGGCACGTTCACCTGCGATGTCTTTCGCTCCTTCGATGGCGGCGCAACTTGGGACGACGGCGTGTTCGCCGCTGGCGGCGACAAACAATGGATGGCCATCGACCGCAGCGGCGGTCTCGGCGACGGCCACATCTACAGCAACTGGTCCGAGTTCGCCAGCTGCTGTGGCCCGACCAGTTTCGTGCGCTCGACCGATGGCGGCGACTCTTACGAGAGCCCGATCTCGATTCCCCGCCAGCCATTCTGGGGCACCACCGCCGTGGGGCCGAACGGCGACACCTACGTCAGCGGTAACGACGGCGGCGGCATCACCGTCGTCAAATCGACCACTCTCAAAGACCCCGGCCTGGCGCCAGCCTTCGACTCCGACGTCACGGTTGACCTCGGCGGCAATCCACGAGCCTCAGCCGGCCCTAATCCCGGTGGTTTGCTGGGCCAGATCTGGGTGGCGGTTGACAATTCCCTAGGACCTCGATCCGGCTGGGTTTATGTTCTGGCGTCGGTCAACCCGCCAGGCGCCGACCCGCTCGACATCCACATGGTGCGATCAGAAGACGGCGGCGCCACCTGGAGCGCCCCCGTGCGGGTCAACGACGACGCGGGAGATAATAATGCCTGGCAGTGGTTTGGCACCCTATCCGTCGCACCCAACGGTCGCCTCGATGCCATCTGGGTCGACACCCGCGCCGACTCCGGTGGCTTCGACTCCGAGCTTTATTACGCCTCGTCGGAGGACGGCGGGATCACCTGGTCCGCCAATCGGGCAGTGTCCCCGGCCTTTGATCCCTCTCTCGGCTATCCGCAACAGAACAAAATCGGCGACTACTACGACATGGTCTCCGAAGACGAGTTTGTCCACATTGCCTACACCGCCACCTTCAACGGCGAACAGGACGTCTACTACCTGCGGCTGCCGACCAACGGCAACATCTTCGATGACGGTTTCGAGTCCGGCACCACGGACGAGTGGTCAGCGACAGTGCCTTGATTCGCGGTTGATCGGTAACCATAGAGTAAGTGCCTGGAGTTGAATCGAACGTTAAACTGCGGAGAACAGAATGCTCGCAACTGCAATAACAACTCTTGCTGCCACCTACTTGTTTGCGAGCTTATTCGCCCTCGCGCCACGAAAAGCCGGCTACAGTCACCTCAAGCACACCATCAGCGAGATCGGCGAGATTGGAGCGCCAGGTCAACGCTTCGTCGCCTTCGGTCTATTCCTGCCTATCGGCCTGCTTCTGCTTCTCGTGGCCTACCTCGTTCGCCCTTCCTTGCCCGCAGCTGCAGCGCTGGCGTTATGTATCGCAATCGGCTACATCGGCGCAGCTGCGTTTCCTTGCGATCCCGGATCACCCTTCTCTGGCACGTCTCGCCAAGCTCTTCATAATCTTTTCGGCGCCGCCCAGTACATTGGAGGAGGTTTCGCTCTCATGACTCTCGCGGAGACCTTTGGCCAGCCTTTCAAGCTCGCCGGGTTCGTTGTGCTTGGCAGCGCCATCGCGCTGTCCGTCATACCTTCAAATTCTGTCCGCGGCATCATCCAGCGCACTGCGGAGATCTGCCTATTTGGTGGCCTTGCGATGGCCGTTTGGCGTGCAGGGGCCGCTGGCTGACGATTTGTGCGCTCAGCGAATGTGACCGCAGTCGTGAGAGCGTTCGGTTGCTCCTTCTGGGAAAACGAGGCCCTGGCGGCTTTCCCCCTCCGGTTTCACACTTGAAGGCTCGTAGTCGTCTGTGGCGTTGGTCAGAGGTCGCCGTTTGGGCCCAAAGACACAGTCTCGCCCTGCTGCCTCATTCTGGACCCTTCGTCGCTGCGATGAATGTAGCACTGGCTTTGCGCGCATACCGAGTGCGGTTGACACCAGGTGAAGAATAGTTGGTCGTGTCGATCGTTCGGGCCGCCTGAGCACAATTCCAAGCCCGGTTCGTTCGCGCGACGTTCCGTCGAAAGTGAGCGAAGGTATACCGGCTCGACCGCGCCAGTTGAGCCACTCATCCCAACGGCAGCCAGGCCAGGATCGCGGGTCCCCATTTGTATCTCGTGAAGTAGTACGTCCCGATCAACAAGAAACCGGTCGCCAAAAGGAGAGCGACAGCGGACAGCGCTCTCACCGCCCTCGAGCGGGTGAGATCCGGAGCTCGGAGGTAAGCCTCGACGACAAGTAGATTCGGAACATAGAAAAAAAAAGCCATGAATCGATCAAAAGGGCCTCGAAAACCGCCATCGTGTCCGATGCCGTCTGCCAACATGAACCAGAAGCCATAGTCCATGCGGTAGAGCCACGAACCGATCGCCAGTGCGAACAAACGTAGCGCCCAGGCTCGGTGCGTCTCGAGTCGCCCGGCTCTGGCGTGACGCAGGGTCTCGAAAGCGGCGACGAGCATCAGGATTCCATACAGCGAAAAACCGACATCCATTACCGTGCCGCCTATGGTTCCGTTGATCGCTATGAAGATCAGCCCGCCGACCGCAGCGACCATCGAGGCGCCAACGTAAAGTCGTCCGATGATCCGATGTAACCAGATATACCGGGCGCGAACGCTGCTTAAGAGTTGAATGCAGCCGAGGATGAGGATCACGCCGCCAGCGGCAAAATGAAGCCCGATACCGATCGTGGCCACCGGCCGGTCCGGTTGGTAGAGACCCGGCAACCCTTTGTTCCAGGTCGCCACATCGCCGTCGAACAGGGCCGTCGCATAAAACGCGAGGATGTACATGCCGAACAGCAGCGCACTGGTCCACACCACCCCAGCCAAGGCCCTCGCCGATCCCTGAAGCAGCCGATCATCAACAGCTTGCCGCCGACCGAATCCGCGCGCGGCCGAACTGTTCGATGTGCTCTGCTCCTCTACTTGCAGCATCGCTGCCAATTATATATTGTCACCCCGGAAGTGACGCCCGATCGACCATCGGGCGGCATTTCCGCGATCAAACTCGCGGATTCACGGCGAAAGGGCGGCTCTTCCGTCTTCGAAATCCCGCCCAACCGTCGGGACAACGCCATTCCGGGCGTCCGAATCGTTTCTTCCCGCTGTTTGGCACCTATTCGGTCCGATCGAATGGCCTCCTCCCGCTGTTGGGATCGATTCCAAGCGCCGGAATGGTCTCTTCCCGCTGTTTGGGTGCGATTTGGAACGTCGGAATGGTCTTCTCCTGGGCGGTTTTTCACGGCCTTTTCGGCTGGATCACCCAAGATGGACCGCTCAGGCGCCAATTTGTCCACATTACGTCTCTAGAACTATCCTGATGGTCTGGGTCCTGATGGTCTGGGTCCTGAGGGTCAGGTTCCTGAGGGTCAGGTTCCTGAGGGTCAGGTTCCTGACGGTCATCGTCATGACGGTCA
>JAJCXQ010000217.1 GCA_029263355.1 Acidobacteriota bacterium
AGTATGCCCCCCTTTGCCTCGCGAGGACCCGTGCTGAGGAAGGGTCTTAGAGGTTGGGCGTGGACCTGACGCCATGGCAAGAAGAATGCACCAACCGGGGCTCGAGGTCAAGAGGGCTGTAAGGCAAATAGTCGCGGTTCAGAAGATGATCAGCCCCCGGTGTGTCCTACGTCGTCAGTTTCTGGATCAGCTCCTGGATCTCCGCCTTGCGTTTGGGAAAGAGGACTTCCAGGTCGCGTAGATGGTCCAGCACCGAATCGTGTTCGCGGACGGTGGATCGGTTGTAGAAAGCTCTCCGGTAACCGTCTTCCGCAGCAGTAAATTCCTCACCCAACACGACGGCGCGGCTGATGGCAACGTCGGCGATCGCTGTCTCGGCCCAGAAGTCCGTAGACCCTACCGGCTGCGGGCGCTCTTTTCGAGCTTCCTGGGTTTGTTTGTCCAGCTTGTCCAACGCGTCACGCACTGCCTTGGGAAGCTTAGCGGTTTCCGGTAGTGCTAGAGCAGCCATCTGGACCCACAAGGTCGTATGGTAAGGATTGTACTTCGCCTGGTCTTTGCTGCTCAGCTTCCAAGCCTGATAGTAACAATTCTCGGCCTTCTTCAGACTTGCGCGCCGGCTGCTTGGGCGGAGGGTTGTCGCCCGCTTTTTCCAGTAGCTGCCGAGCAGCGCATGGCGCTCACCGGTCGGCTCGAGTCGGATGAGTTTGTCCAGCCGACGCTTGGCCTTTTCGAAAAGCTTCTTTGGATCGTCCTTACAGGGATGTACCGCCGGCCATCTCGGTGAGCGTTCTTTCAGCTCGATCTGACACGCCAGTCGAACTTCCATGTTGGCCAATTGTTCAACCGCGACCAGTGGCAGCTTGCCTTTCAGGGCATGCTGCTTGACCCGGCGATATGCCCAGACTGCGTCCTCGTAGGCCCCAAGCTCGGCATAAGCTTTCGCCAAAACATGGTAGACCGGCGGCTTTGAGAAACGATGGAGGTGGTTCTCGTCCAGCGTCTTGACCCCATCGAAAAGCCCGGTGAGCCACTCGACCGTGGTGGCGTCGCCGGCTTTTTGCTCCAGCACTTCCAAGCGGCGGATCATCTCGCCGATGCTCGCCGGCCCGGGTTGACTGCGGGATTTGGGACGGTTGTTACTCAGCGTGAAACTGGGGTCGCCGTAACACTGATATGCCCCCCAGGTGTTGCTGCGGCCGGCGTCAGCCTGGTAGGCCGCTCGGCGCGCTGTTTGGACCGCCTCTCCGAAGGGCTCACCGCCAAGCAAGTTTTCGTAGAGGGTCTGGGCGAAGACCAGCGCTGCCCGATCATCGATGGCCCAGCCGGCAGCGACAACCGCTTTGACGCCGTTTTTCATGAGCTGCAGCGCCACGTTGGCGGCAAGCTCGTTGACCCGCTGGTCGGAAAGGCGCTCCGCGCCGGGTGAGGTGCTCGTTCGACCCACGTGACAGGCGTTGAGAAAGACGAAGTCTGGGGTTACCGACATTTGCTGGAAATCGAGGGCAGTCAGGTGCACACCGTCGCCGATGACCAACCCGGTAGTTCCAGGCCGATTCTTTGACGGGTCGCAGCTGCATTCGGGTTTGTCCCTTTGCCTCGCTGGCTTGGCGTCAACCTCGCCGTGGGTGGCGAAGTGCAGGATGCGGTAGGGATGGCGACTGAGAGCTATCTGAATCTGGCGCCAATAGTTCCCGCTGTCGTGATCCGAGTACACTAGCGAATCGACCTGGTAATTGGAGTTTTTCAGCTGATTCGCCACCTCCAGCGCTTCCCGACGGGCTCCGGGCAGCCGGGGTAGCGTACCGACGGGCGGATCTCCGACGACGAGCGCGTGGAACCCAACTGGGTCGACGGACTTGGACCGCTTATGAGCATCGGTACGGGTCGCTCGCAGCTGACGCAGCATGCCGGTACGCAGGGCCAACGCGTCGTCGCGACCGCGGTCGCTACGGCCCGCGAGGATCTCCCAAGGGATCGCGGCAGTGTTCTCGTCGACGAGGAGATGGAGATTGTCGGTCTCATCCAACTCCAACTTGGCGTCGTGCGGAAACAAAAGCTCGTAGAGGCTCACAGCTTCATCAACTGCGTCGGGCCGCCGGACGGACTCGCGAATCAAGGCTGCGATCTTACGATCATTGTAAGGTACCGTGAGACGGTCGACTTGAGCGCTGCGTCCGAGGCTGGTGAAGCGTAACCGTGGATAGGTCGCCCGACCCTTGCGTCTTTTCTTTTCGACGATAATCCTCGGCCACGGATCGCCGGAGTCGTTGCGCGACGGCATTCCGGGGCGGCATCCGCGGCCAGTCTCGAGGGCTTCCGGCAAGCGGAGGTCGATGCGGTCGCGAAATTTAGCTGGCAGATTGTCCCGCGTTTGCTGGGCAACCTCCGTGGCGTGGGTGGCCCGTACTTCGTAGAGCTCAATGATCTGTAGTTCCTCTAGCCGAACCCGTTCCCAGACGTCCTTTTCCGACAGGTCGATGATCGCTCGAACGACACCTTCGACGAGTGCGGCCACCGATGATTCAACGGCCAAGCCATAGCGGCCAGGGGTGCCGATGAGCACCGCGGAGAGGCCGATCGACTGCAGAGATCCCTCGAGTCGCCCAACCTCTACCGCTCTCATCGTTCTTCGAACCGCGGCTCGAGCCACCTGCCGTACCAGCTTGCTGCGAGTGAGCCCACCAAATTCACCGAGACCAAGGACAATGCCGCCGGGTGGCTGCTGGCCTGGCGCGTCGATGAAAAGCACCTCACCGTCGATTTCGGGGTAGTCGTCCAAGGCGCGGTGCTGGCGCAGCAGGTTGTCCAGGCGTCCGTCGAGGAAGCCTTCCGCACCTTCGGGGGGGATGCCACGGTAGTGACCTACCGCGACTGGATGAGCCGCTTGTTCGAGGCTGGCATGGGTGACCCGAACCCTGAGCATCGGCCGCCTCTGTTTGCCCTGCGGGCCGGCGCCGAAGTAGTGCTGAGTCGCCTCATTGATGATTTCATCGAGCTCTTTGGACCCTCCGCCGCCTGACCTTCCGCCACGCGACAGGCCGGTCATATCCGCATCAACTTGGTTGGCAGCAAGCGGTGTCGATCGATCTTCGTCGGTCTCTGTTCCACGGCGAGCAAACGGGGCCGTCGCCAGCTCGGCGCTTTTACCAAGCTTCAGCAGGTTGTCGAGCTCGTCGAGCACCTTGGAGTCCTTGACCAGATCTCCGTGGGAAGACGTGCAGTAGTAGAAGCGATCGACGCCCTCGAGACGCCCTGAGGCATGGAGGACTCGTCCGTCACCCCCGTCATGGGTGCCGAAGTGGAGCTTGCCTTGGTCGATCCTCAGTCGGGCCGGTGTCCGGTGACCATCGCCAGCGACATAGACGATGCGTTCCGGGTTGTGGACCGGCTGCAGCCTGTCGTGAAAGTCCTTGGCGCGCGCCAGTAGGTCGCTCGAGATCGGCAGCGATCCCCAGGCAGACGCAGAAAAAAGTTGCTCGTGGTCGTCGTCAATGGTGAGGTGCGGTGCGGGCAGCATCTGGTAAGTGCCGGGAAAGGTGGCGATGATTTCGGCGATTTCGGTTTTGTCATGCTGGCGATCCAATAAAGCTAAGCCCTTGACCAGCAGCTCCTCGCCGAGGAACGCCAGCGGAATCGCGTAGGACCCGCGATTGGGGGTGCCGAGCATGAGGAGGCGCCCGCCCTTTTGGTGATCGTCCGGGTCGTCGATTTCGTCCCACAACCTGTCGTCAGGATCGGCGGCGAGGGCGCGGACCACCAGGCCACCCATCGAGTGGGCGACGAAGTGAACCGGCCGCTGGCCATCAGCCCACACGGTCTCGCGGATGAACTGGGCTAGCTGCTTCGCCGATTCGAAAATGTCGCCACGCCAGTCATAAGGAAAGAGGAATACTTGCCAGCGTCTGGCCAGTCGAGTGACCAACTGGGCGTAAACTGGATTGAGACCTACCGCGTTGACTTCTCGCTCTCCATGGCCGAGGGCGAGTCGGGCGAAGCCTCCCCGGTGGAGTTTGAGGGTCGATACCCAAGTTCGCGTACCCTCGACGTCGAGTAACGATCCCATGATCCCCGGTAGGACAACCACCGTGCCCAGTGGGTCGTCGCCGGGAGGAGGCTCGCTCACCGGTCCGCCGGCGATCACCGCCACCGTCTCTTCGAATTTCTTCGGCAGCTGAATCAGTGAGTTGAAAGCTGCCTGGAGTCCGTCCGAGTCTGCTTTGGCCAATAACGATTCGACGTCGGCGTTGATGTCGGCGGTCTCTGGCGGCGCCGGGGCCGGCTGGACTTCCGGCCAGTCCGGTCGCAACCAATCGTCGAGCCGCGAAGCGACTTTCGGCTGGGTCCAGAAGCCACTGTGATAGATGCCGAAGCTGGAGTCGAAGGCGATCCGCTGGTCAGCCGGAACGTGGAAGTCGCCCGAGCGTAGGAAGGCGCTGCGGGTCGGCACGATGAGGTCGTTCATGACGCCTTCGAAGACCCGGTCGAGGACCCGGTTGGCGAGTTTGAACAGCAGCTTGTCAGTCGACAAAGGCTCGAAGTTCGCCGCCATCGCCCGAAAGGGCGTGTCCTCTGGCAGAGGCAGGTGATTCAATGTCTGCAAGTACTCGCTGTCGGGGGCCATGCACCGAACGCCCTCGAGGGCGTCGTAGGCAACGTCGAGGGCAATGTCCTTGACGAGCTCGAGCACAACTTCGATCGCGTCGGAGATCGAAAAGGCGGGGAGCCATGACACAAGGTTGGTGAGACCGTTGACGAATTCGCCGAGGTGGGCAGCGTCGGCCAGCGGTGTGCCGCTGTTGGGGGTGGCGACGAAGATCAGCGATCGGATGCGGATCCGCTCGGGTCGCAGTCTCTGCGCCAGCTCGCGCGCCACCAAGCCGCCGCGGGAGTGGCTCAGCACGTCGAGCTCGAGGCTGTCGGTTTTGGATTCGTCAGAGAGCAACTCGACGAGGCGCTCGGCGTTCTTGGTGGGTGACACCGACAGACTCGGGTGATCAAAGGCGAAAACTCTCCCGTCGTAACGGTGGTTGAGATCCGCCACCCACTGGCGCTCGAAGCGTCCAAACGCTTCGTCGGTCCGGCTGGCGGTGCCATGGATCAGAAGCAACGCCGGCCCTTGCGTGAGCTTCGTCAGGTCCGGAGCTTCGTCGTCTTTGAGGTAATAATTCTTTTCCGTGAAGGTACGCAAGCGGGTCGGCCGCAGTCGCTTTTCTGCCAGCCCGACGAGGCTGCCGACGATCGGCTTGCCGATCACTTTGAGCCCTTTGACGGCAAGGAAGCGCACCGCCTTGCGAACCAGCCTGCCGGCTAGGCCACGCTCGGTGGGCGCATCGCTGTCGACCTCGAGCTCGAACCGACGGCTGCCGGGTTGGGCAAATTCCCAATGCAGCGTACCGTCTTCCTCGACCAAAGCGACATGGCAAGTCTCACCCTCAGCAAGCTCCGGTGGTTCCAGAACAATGCGGGGCTCTCCAGCGTCCTGCAGCCCGCGCGTGCGTGACACGTCGGTCGCCTCGACCGCAAGCTCGAGGGTGGCGGCGAGTCGCAGATCGCTGCGAGCGATCGCGCTGTGTAGCACGTCGGCAGCGGTTTCGAGACCGCTTGCACTTCGCGAAGTGGTTCCGAGAGCCGATCCACGGCTCACCGATCCGTGGGTGACGCCGCCTTCTAACTCGATCTTGACGCCGTCGATTTCGATGGGATGTCCGGCGATTAGCTCCATGTCACTCCCTCCTTCCGATTCACTTTCTCAGCGAGGCAGCCACTCCACGTCCCGCTGAACATGACATCGATTCGAGTAGATTAGCATCCCGGTGGCTCTTGGCGAAACGAGCGGGCGTCGATCGGCTGCGGCCTTACCGCTGATCGGGCTCGTTCTCATCGTCGGGACAGCTCTACAGGCACCTGGCGGGAGCGTTAGAGGATCCTCGTCCAGGGCACTGCCAGGATGCGGTCCGAGAGCCACCTCACCTCATCGCCGCCATGGAGCACCAGTCCTCCGATACAACTCTCCGGATACTCGTTACGAAAGGCGTGCAGACCTCGGCTATCGGACTCGCGCCCTGCCGGCAGCAGAAGGCTCTGTCCTACACCTAACTCGCCTCCAGCGGATGCCCCCAAGAGAAGCTATGGGGCTGACGGGTTGACATATATTGATGGGTTGCTATGCTTTGTGCGCAGGTCATTTGTGCGGATGAACTGTGAAGCTGCGCCACCGCATTGTTCTAGCTGTGTCGCCAGAAGCACTCTGACTGCGTCGTTTGTCCATCTGTTCGAGTGCCGCGCAAAGTCTTCAGATTCTCGAGGATGTGGTACGACGCTCGTTCAATCGAGACCCGACGAGTTAGCGTCTCTCGTCCCGGTCGAGATTTGTCCGTCGGCTCGAGTCGTCGAGCGTCGGGCCTAATGGCAATACAGGAGATTCGCTATGAGATCGCAACAATGGAAGGCCTCTCTGCTAGCGCTGACCGTGTTCGTGGCTGCCTATCCGGCGGCCGCTCAGACGCCTGTCGATGTCCCGGAAAGCATCGTCGGGACCTCGATGCTGCCGGAAGCTCAAATCCAAGAGCGCCTGGACGAGGCGCTGTACGACTGGCAAACCTTTGATCTACCGCTCCCAGACGTGGCGGCCATGGCCCGCGAATCCGGCCGGATCAGTTTGAAGTTTGGGGCGCATCAGTTCGACCTCGAGCTCGAGCCGGTGGATCTGCGCGCCGAAGGCTATCGGGCTGTCTGGGCCGGCCAGAAGCTTCTCACCGAGAAGAGCTCGTCTCCGCTCGGGACCTATCGCGGCCAGGTGAAGAACCAGCCGGGGAGTGATGTCCGACTCCTGATCCTGCCGGATCTCCTGCAGGGACATGTCCGCACCGACGAAGGCTGGTTTTTCATCGAACCGCTGTTGAAGTTCGCCTCCGGGGAGCCGCCAGCTGAGGTCGTGTTGTTTGAAGAGGGCGACGTCCGGGAATCCGGCCGGCATCTTTGCGGCAGCGGACCGCTGGAGCATGTGCTCGACCGCTACGAGATCGACCCAGATGACCTCGCTACTTCGGGTCTCGTCACCAAGACCGGCACGTCGTTTACCGCCGACGTCGCGACTGAGGCCGACTTCGAGTACTTCCAGGTTTTCGGGGCCAACACCAATAGCCAGATCGCCAATGTCCTGAACCAGGTCAACGGCATCTACCAGGACCAGGTCAACTTGACACTCAGGCTTGCTTTCCAGCATGTGTGGACAACGGTGAACGATCCTTACACCCAGACCGATCCCAATGGCTTGCTGAATCAGTTCCGGACTCACTGGAGCGGCAACTTCGGGCACGTCAACCGGGATCTCACACATCTTTTTACCGGCAAGGACTTGAACGGCACGACGATCGGCATCGCCTTCGTCGGCGTCGTCTGTAACGATCCGAGCTGGTCTTATGGACTCAGTGAGAACTTCTTTTTGATGGTCAAGCTCGCCGCGCACGAGATTGGCCACAACTTCAATGGTCGGCACGACGACGAGCTCAATCCGCCGGCCGCGACCTGCACCGGCTCCGGGCCGATTATGTGTAGCGCCCTCCAGACGAACGGTCCGGAAACTTTTTCCTTCCGTTCGAAGAACGACATCAACAATCACATCTCGAGCCGCGGAAGCTGCCTGAGCGTGACGAGCGGCCCGGTGGGGACCCCCTCTTCGATCAGCATCCAGTCGGAGAGATGTCGTGGTCTCCACACCGTGGTGTGGGCGACCTCCTCCGGTGCCACGTACTACGAGCTCTATAAATCCACCTCGGTCCACTTCTACAGCCAGACCCTTGTTTACTCCGGCTCAGCGACCTCGCGCTGGGGAAGTCAGTCGGGTCTCTACTACCGAGTTCGAGCCTGCAACGCCTCGGGCTGCAGCGGCTACCGGGCCACGACCTCGCCAACGCGGTACTACAGCGGGTGCGCGTAATCCGCCCTCGTACACGCTCCGGGCGTCCTCGCCGATGACGCCCGGGGATCGTGCTACAGACACTGTCGCAGTGTCGGAAACGTTGGAAGGTGCTGTAACGGTCCGGTTTGGCTGATCTGGTACGTTTCTCGCTGCGTGAGCTCGCGGGATCCCAGGTCGACTGTTGAATGGACTCAGTCAGTCGTCTTTCCGGGGAGCGGCTCGCTTCGTTGGTAGACGGCCTGCGTCGCGCAGTGCGCGGCGCAGAATGAAGTCGAGCTGGCCGTTGGTGCTGCGCAGCTCGTCGTTGGCCCAAGCGCGTAGGGCGTCGAGGATTCGCGGGTCTGTTCGCAATAGGAAGGACTCGCGGGCGGTGCGCTTTTTCGCCATGTTTCAGGTTCCAGTCAGGCCGGCGATCCCGTTGGCTCGTTTGGGCATCACCGGCTCGGTTCGCTGGTGCGGTCCGAAGGCAACTAGTTGTAGAGCGATCCGGTGTTGATCACCGGCTGGGTGTGAGCCGAGCCGCACAACACCACCAACAGGTTCGACACCATGGTCGCACGGCGTTCGTCGTCGAGCTCGACGATCCCGTCGCTTTGCAGCTGGTCGAGAGCCATTTTCACCATACCGACCGCGCCTTCGACGATCTTGGTGCGGGCAGCGACGACGGCTTGAGCCTGCTGCCGCTGTAGCATCGCTGCGGCGATCTCGGGCGAGTAC
The DNA here is from genome assembly GCA_029263355.1 of Acidobacteriota bacterium. GTDB lineage: Bacteria > Acidobacteriota > Thermoanaerobaculia > Multivoradales > J023 > JAAELT01. Next base: position 8,642 of record JAJCXQ010000217.1, read on the forward strand.
GCCAGATGGCTGATGCGTGCCTCGATGACCTCGACTCCGGCCTTGGCCAGCCGCTCCTGAATATCGTGTTGCAGCTGTTCGCAGACCTCGGTGGGGTTGCCGCGCAAGGAGACCTCATGATCTTCGCTATCATAAGGGTGGCGGCTGGCCAGCACGCGTAGGGCGGCTTCACTTTGCACCTCGACGAAGTGCTCGTAGTCGTCGACCTCGAACAATGCCTCGGCAGTATCGACGACTTTCCATACGACAACCGCCGAAATGTCGATCGGATTACCGTCGCGATCGTTGACCTTCGAGGGGCGACCATTTGTGCGCGAGCCCTTCTCGATGACCGTGCCCACGTCGCTTTTCTTCTCGGCTGTCCGGGTCGAGCCGGTCTCGAAGTTCCGCGTCCTCAGGGACAGTTTCCTTTTTGAGAAAAAGGGGTTGACCCAGTAGAAGCCGGAAGTCTTCACCGTCCCTTTGTAGTCGCCGAAGAGCAACAGCGCACGGGCGGTGTTGGGGGGAACGGCGATGAAACCGAACAGACAGACGAAGAAAACGACGGCTGCCACCGCCAGGCTGAGGACCCGACTCTCGACGTTGGGCCCGTTCGCGGCAAAAAAGATGGCGACCACTGACCCCAACAGCATCACTGCCAAGACTACCCACCCGGAGTAGGCTCTGAAGGTTCTTTCTTTCAACATGAATGGATCTCCTCGTCGTTTCCGTGATTGCAGTATGATATCACTTTGTAATCATACGTGCAGGGTGTCTGAGTATTCGGAGGTGATTTCACGTCGTCGTTTTTCGGCGTGTTATTCTCGGCGTATGGCAAACGGACACTTTCAGCATGAAGTCATTCTGGGACTCCGGTCTCGGGCGCTAGCGTTTCCCGAAGTTGCCGAGGGCGACTCCTGCGTCAAGCGGAGTTTCAAAGTTCGCAAAAAAGGGTTCCTCTACCTGGGCGAGAAGGCGGACGAATACAACGTCATGGTCAAGCTTGGTCCGTCGATCGAAGAAGCGAGCGCTTTGGCGATCGCCCGGCCCAAGACTTGGAGTGTTGGCAAAGGTGGCTGGGCGATCTTGAAGTTTGATCCCGCCGAACGCCCGCCCGAGGGTCTACTAGAGCGCTGGATGGAGGAGAGCTATAGGCTCCAGGCGCCCAAGACACTGGTCGCTGCCCTGGATGCGGAGTAGCCTTTGCTTGTAGGTCACCCTTGCGTAAAGCTACGGATTCCAGATCGCGGGAAACAGCATCAGGCTGGCGACGGTGAGGGTCGCGTCGTAGAGCAGGATCAAGCTGAGGGTGGCGCCGGTGGTTTCGCCAAGGGAGGCGGCAAGGGTCGCTTCGATGGCGAACTTGAGCAGAGGCAGTAGGACCGGGAAGGCGAGGACGGCGAAGAGCGGGCCGCGGGCCCGGGCCTGGGCGACCATGGCGGCGATCAGAGTGCTACCGATGGCGAGACCGTAACCTCCACCAGCGAGGACAACGGCGAGGCGGGCAGGATGGGCGACCGGCATCTGTAACATGGCGGCGAACAGTGGCGCGATCAGCAGCTCAAGGGCAAGAATCAGCGTCAGGTTGTAGAGCGCCTTGCCGCAGAACAGACTCACCGGCCGCGCTGCCAGTCGCAAGGCGGTGGCGGTGTGGATCTCTTCCTCGTGGACAAAGGTCCGGGGTAGGCCGGCGCTGGCGGCGAACAATAGGATCAGCCACAGCAACACCGGCAGGAACTGTCGCGCCTCCGGCGAGGCGCCGATCGGGCCGAGCGCCATGCTAACGACCACCAGAGTGGTGAAAGCGAATAGGCCGACGGTGTTCAGCGCGTAGCGCGTGCGCAGCTCGGAACGCCACTCTTTGGCGAAGATGGCGCTGGTTTCAGCCGCCCAGGACGAGATGGGACGCGACATGCGGTAGCTCCAAGTGGTCGGGGTTGGCGACCACCGCCAGACCGGTTTCGAGGTGGCGGTTCAACATCCGTAGGACATCGGCTCGGCCATTCTTATCGAGATTCTGGAACGGCTCGTCGAGGAGCAGAATCGGAGGCTGGTGGAGCAGCGCCCAGACCCAACGCAGACGTTGGGTCATGCCCGACGACAGAGCGCCCGCCGCGCGGTCGCGAGGCAAGCCGATCTCGTCGAGCAATTCGCCGCCCCGTAGGGGATCGACGCCTCGCAGGCGGCTGAAGAATTCGAGGTTCTCGAGGGTGGTGAGCTCGGGATAGAGCTCGAGATCCGGGGAAACGAAACCTAGAGCTCGGCGCCGGTCCTCAACGTCGAGCAGTTTACCTTCGACGCGACACTCGATGGTGCCCCGTTGAGGTGACAACAAACCGGCCAAACAGCGCAGCAGAGTGCTCTTGCCGCTGCCGTTGGAGCCGGAGATCAGCAGCAGTTGACGACTCTCCACCGTGCCGCTGACTCCCCGCAACACCGGCAGGCGACCGAAGTTGCGGCGCAGGCCGTCAAACGTCAAAGTTGTGAGGGGCGCCGGAAGGGCATCGTCAGAGGCTGTCATGAACGGATTATAGGCAGAGTTGTGTCCGGCGAACCGAGCACGTAGGATTCCCGGTATGCGATCGTTCATCTTGGCGCTTCTGGTGCTTACTGTAGGTTGTGCCTCGGTGGACGCGCCGCTGCCTCAGGCGCGACCGTTGCCAGTGCTGGAGGTTGATGATCTGGCAGAGCGGGCGCTGTTGTTGATGCTCGCCGATCGTAAGAAGTACGAGCCGGTGCTGGCCTCGGAGGCGCTCGGCGGAGGCGTCGAGGCGCGGCGCCAAGTGGCGTTGGCGGTCGCACGTATCGGTGATCCTCGCGGCGGCGCGGTGCTCGAGTCGTTGCTGGCGGATGCGGCGGTCGAGGTCCGGCGGGCGGCGGCTTTTGGCCTCGGCGAGCTAGGTGAGTTGGGATACACCGCGGAGCCAGCGTTGCTCGGAGTGGTGACTGACGCCGATCGCGAAACCGGACGGTTGGCGGTCGAGGGCCTGGCCAAGAGCGGGACGCCCCTCGAGACGGTGATTACGCGTTTGATCGAAGCGCCCAGCGAAGAGCTGTTCCCACGACTGCTGCCGGCTCTATTCCGATTCGAAAGCGACAGTTTGGTGCGTTGGGCGGTGCAGGGGTTACTCGAAACGACGATCGCAGAACGTCCCATGGCGGCTTACGCCCTAGGACGCAACCCGCGTCCCGAAGGCCTCGAGCCGCTGCGCTCACTATTCGCCGATGAGGACGCTTGGGTCCGCAGTCTCGCGGCGCGGGGAGTGGGGCGGGTCGGCGATCGTTCCGACCTCGAACGACTCCGGCCGTTGCTCGATGATCCTGAAGCCGGGCCCATCATTCAGGCGTTGCGCTCGGTGCGACGGCTCGTCGATGACGGCAAGGCGGCGCCACCCCGGGCCTGGCAGCCGCGCCTGTTGGAGCTGATGGCCGATCCGCGGCCCGGAGTGCGCCTGACCGCGATCGAGGCTTCAACGGTGTGGTTGCTCGACGACGAGCTGGGCGCGATGTTGGCGCGATTGGCGGCGTCGGGGCAACACCGTGAACGTGAGCTGGCGCTGCTCGCCCTGGCTGAAGGCGAAGATCCGCGTGCGGCGGCGCTGTTGGTGCGCATCGCCGGTGAAACGGATCCGGTGCTGCGATCGAGCGCGGCGCAAGCAGCCGGGTTCTTTCGCGCTGCCGAGATCCTCGAGCAACTCGCCGCCGATGACAATCCAGGAGTGCGGCGCACGGTCCTCGAGACACGCTTGGCGGGGGAGCCTCCCGAGGCCGAAGAGTGGGTGCGCACAGCGTTGAAAGATCGTGATCCCACGGTTCGAGCGTCGGCTCTCGAATGGGCTGCCGAGAACCCCAAGATTGAGATGGAGAAGTTGTTTGCGGCAATGACCGACATCTGGCGGGACCGGCTGCCGGATGCCCGGATCAACGGAGTGCGGGCACTGACCGTGCGCGCTGAGGCCACACCGACCGAACGTGGCGCTATCGTTATCCTGCTCGAAGAGTTGGCCAGCGATGACAACTTTCTGGTGCGACGCTTAGCGGCCCAAGCGTTGGTCGATCTGAAGCGGGACCGGCCGGCGATCGGTGCGGTGCAAACCCGCAAATCGGTGACGGTGTACCGCGAGATTGTCCAGCGGACAGCGCGGCCGCGGCGAGTGGAGTTGATGACTGAGCACGGTTCGATCCGAGTCGAGCTGGCGTGTCCCGATGCGCCCCTTACCTGTCTCAACTTTTTACAACTCGCGGCGCAAGGCTACTTCGAAGGCTTGAGCTTCCATCGTGTTGTCCCGGATTTTGTAGTGCAGGCCGGCGATCCCCGCGGCGACGGTTGGGGCGGCCCGGGTTACGCGATCCGTGATGAGGTGAACATGCTGCGTTATGAGCGTGGGGCTGTCGGCATGGCGTTGTCGGGACCTGACACTGGCGGCAGTCAGTTTTTCATCACCCTGGCGCCTCAGCCCCACCTCGATGGTGGCTATACGGTTTTCGGTCGAGTGGTCTCAGGCGACGACGTGTTGGATCGCATCGTTCAGGGTGACCGAATCCTTCGAATCGTCGAAGCGCCGGCCGGACAATAGCTGTTACGGCGTCCGTGCAACCTTCGTTCGAGAGTCACGTAACAAGCCCATGTCGAGAGAAATGCAGCCCCCGGACGAAGATCTGGTGGCGTCGATTCTCAAAGGCAAACGACTACTCTTCGAAGAGTTGGTCGGTCGCTACCAGGGTCGTCTAGTCAATTATTTGTACCGGATGCTCCGGAATGAGGAGGACGCTCATGATCTGGCACAGGAGGTTTTCGTCAAGATTTATGGTGCTCTGGATCGCTTCGACCCAAAGTATCGATTCTCGACCTGGCTTTTTCGAGTGGCGCAGAATGCCGCGATCGACAAGATTCGTAAACGCCGTCTGAAACTGGTTTCGCTGCATCGCCCGGATACTGGGGATGGTGACAGCGGAGAGTGGGAGCTCGAAGGACAGGAGTTGACACCGTATCAAGAGGCACGAAACGTCGAGCGTGGAACAGCCATCAAACAAGCGATCGATGGTTTGCCATGGGAGTACCAGGAGCTCATCAGCATGCGTCACTATGGCGAGCTGTCCTACGACGAAATCGCCAAGCTCAAGGAAATGCCTCTCGGAACGGTTAAGAACAAGCTCTTTCGTGGCCGCCAGATGTTGAAGGAGAGACTCGGTGATTACCTCACAGACTGAAGACCTCGGAAAGAAGTCAGAGGCCGTGACATCCGGGCAGCCAACATCAGGCGTAAGAAACAACAGGATCGGGATATCGGACAGGTGAGGGTCAGCACATGAAGATCGAGAGTGCAGTCTGGAAGCAGTGGTTAGATCAGGATCTTGATGGAGAGCTCGCTGCGGCTGACAAGACGCAGCTGGCGAAGATCCTCGAGACCTATCCTGAGGCAGGCGCTGAACGTCGCAGTCTCGAGGCGCTCCATCAGGCGATGGACGACGACCGCATTCCGGTCCGACCCAGTTTTTCCGACCATGTGATGGAGGCTCTGCCGCGTGCCTGGTGGGAACGCGAGGCGCATGCCGGCCTGCCACGTTGGGCTCTGCCAATGGCGATGATGCTGGTGTTGGCTCTCGGGGCGACCCTAACGCTTGGCAGCGTAGCCGAGGTCGGTCGCTTTGCCGGACTCGGCACGACCATCGTCGACTTCATGCAGGCGACGTTCCTTGCCGGCTCAGGCATGCTGTTTGCCACCTGGCGCGGTTTCGGCCTGGGACTCGAGGAGTTGATGGCTGAATCCGGGCTCAACCTGTTGGCCTTGGCAGGCGGCGTGCTTAGCCTGAATGTCCTGTTCATCTCAATGCTGCGCCGCCGCCGCCCGGCGGCACAGACAGCTGAAGTCTCGGGTTCGGAAGAGAGCGACAGCTAGTCTGCGTGACGTCGGCTTCCCAGCAGTGGATATATATCTTCTTCCTAGCAGATGGCGTTTCTAGACGCAGCCTCTAGTGTTGGGCTAATTCTGCGGCACCAACATCGCCGACCACTCTCTTGACGTCCCGGCGTATCTGTCGAGGTCAACCTTGCCCTCGATTCCAGCGACGCTGCCGTCTTGCGAATATTGCCAGAAGGACCACTTCGTCCAGCTGTCGATGGAAGTTGGGGCAGTTTCTGAATAGTCTGCGATCCACAGCGGATAGGTGTCGAAACCGTCAGCGAGATCCCGTTGCAGGAAGGTCACATCGCTGTAGAGGATGGGCTTGACGCCGTAGTGTGCATGGATCGCCTTGAGCCAAGTCAAAACTTCAGCCTCGATGGCGGCGGCTGACTCGCCGTCGCTCACTTCGACGTCGAGCGCTGGCGGCAGATCGCCTGGCGCCAACTCCACGGTGGCGATAAAAAGATTGGCCTGGGCTTCGGCATCGTCGTCGGGTTCAAAGAAATGATAAGCCCCGCGGACGATGCCGGCTTCTCTCATGGCGGCCCAATTGGTGCTGAAGGTTGGATCCACCAAGTCGACCCCCTCGGTGGCTTTGGCGAAGGCGAAGGCTTTACCCGAGGCCCTTACCTTGGTCCAATCGATGGTGCCCTGGAAGTGAGAGACATCGATCCCCTCGAAGTTCATGATGATCCCGGCGGACGTGTCCACGAGAGTCTTGACAGCGGGAGGTTTTTCCGCCGCGGTGCTATCTGCAGGGGTGCTCTGGTGGCAGGCGAGGAAAGGTAGAGCGAGGATCAGTGGCCAGGCTCGTGTTGAGGTTCGATTCATCAAGATGACTCTCCGAGGGTGGGTCGTTCTGATACCGAGTTGAAGACTGACATATCTTAGCTGACAGCCCGAGTTCGTTTTGGGGTGGAAATCGTACTAAGCTTCGGTTGTGAACAGCTTGAAATCTAACCGTGGCTCGTGGGTAGTCCGCCGCTGGGCCGCAGTGTTTATCGCGACGCTGGGGTTGATCCTCGGGCTCTCACCCGTGGCTGGCCAGCAGCCCGCGGCAGACCCGACCGTGGTCGAGGACGTTTCGATGGACAGCAGCTCGGCGCCAGCTCACCACCTGCAGCGTGGCAGCATTGCCCGCCAACGGATTGTGGCTTTGGGCCAGGATGCGGTGATCGACGGCGAGGCCAAGAGCCATGTGGTTGCAATCAGTGGTTCGGTGCGGGTCTCGGGCCATGTGGCAGGGGACGTGATCGTGCTGGGAGGCGATGCTCTGTTGACCGAGACCGCTCGGGTTGATGGCGATGTCTATGTTCTCAGCGGTCACATCGACGCCGCGCCGGGAGCCATCCTGGAGGGCCGCTCGGTGGCCTACCCGGATGCCTCAGCACTGTGGGTGGCGTTGATCCAAGGGCCGGCGATGGGCTTACCGGCATCGTCGCCGGTGGTGCTGGGCGCCAAGCTTGCCTTGTTGGCGTTTTGGGCGTTTGTGATTCTGGCGCTGTTCGCAGTCGGACGACGGGAGCTGCTGAGCACCTCGGACAGCGTGCGGGTCGAACCGTTTCGCAACTTCTTTCTCGGTCTTACCGGTGTGTTGGCGATGGTGCTGACAGCGTTGTTCTTCAGCGCCTTTTCCGGTGCTCTGCTCGGCGTGCCACTCATCGTCCTGGTGGTGGTTTTTGCTCTAGTGCTGCGATTCTGGGGGATGGTTGCGGTTTTTCACGCGCTTGGGGATTGGCTCTCAGAGCGTCTGAAGTGGCATCCGCCTCTGCCCTTGACCGCGGCCTCGTATGGCCTGGCCATGCTCGGTCTTGTCAAGTTCTTGCCTTGGGTTGGAGTTTGGGTCTGGAGCGTGGCCACCTTTATCGGGGTGGGTGCAGCCTTGTCGACCAAGCTCGGCCGGCGGGAAGCCTGGTTCGAAGCCGCTTGACCTCAAGCTAATCTCAAAGACTGAATCTCAAAAGGACGTTACTCATGCGGGTTATCAACTCCCTAGGAGTGGTCGGTGCGGGCACGATGGGCCACGGCATCGCCCAAGTCGCCGCCCAGGCAGGTCTCGAGACATGCCTCGTCGATATTGACCAGACTGCCTTGGATCGTGGGGTCGCGGCAATCGAGAAGAGCTTGTCGCGGTTCGCCGCCAAAGGCAAAATCAGCTCTGAAGACGAGGCCGCGGCTCGTCAGCGCCTTTCGACCAGTACCGAGGTCGCCAGTTTGGCAGATTGTCAGTTGGTGGTCGAAGCGGTGGTCGAGAAGCTCGAGGTCAAGTCCGCGGTCCTCGGCCAACTCGATAAGGTCTGCTCTCACGACACGATCCTCGCAACGAATACCAGCTCGATATCGATCACCAAGCTGGCGGCATCGACCTCGCGGCCGGAAAAAATCATCGGTATGCATTTCATGAATCCCGTGCCGTTGATGAAGTTGGTCGAGGTGATCCGTGGACTCGCTACCGATCAGCCGACCTACGACGCGGTGGAATCCGTGTCGCGTCGTATGGGCAAGGTCCCGGTCGAAGTTCACGACGCGCCAGGCTTCGTGTCCAATCGAGTGTTGATGCCGATGATCAATGAGGCGATCTTTTGCCTTTACGAAGGGGTGGGCGCCGCCGAGGCCATCGACGAAGTGATGAAGCTCGGTATGAATCATCCGATGGGGCCTCTGGCGCTCGCCGACCTCATTGGGCTGGATGTCTGCCTCGATATTTTGCGGGTGCTACAGGACGGTTTCGGCGATCCCAAGTATCGACCTTGCCCATTGTTGGTGAAGATGGTTGATGCCGGCTACTTGGGTCGCAAGTCTGGCCGCGGCTTCTACGATTACGCGAAGTAGCCGAAGGCAGGCCATGTACTGTCAGGTTTGCAGTGCTCTGAATGACGACCAGAGCGAGTATTGTCGCAGCTGTCACCAGAAACTGCTGGTGGTGTCGGGACCCTACACGCTCGAAGATCAGCAAGCCTTCGAGGCCAACCCGGAGGAACAGTACTCCTTCGACGAGCATCTTCTCGAGCGCATTTCGATTCTCGAGGAGGTCGTCCGGCGCACCGCAGGGACGGTGCGTCAAGCTCTTGGCACGGTCTACAAGCTCGAGCAGAAGATCCTCGTCAACCAGACCGGTATCACCACGTTGCGCGATCTACTGGAATCCAAAAAGATTTTTCGGCGGGAAGAGTGGAGCGAATTGTGGGAATCTCGTTTGGATTACCAACTCTTGGCGCTCGAGAAGCGGGAGCGTTTCGCGGCAGTGAGAGATCGGATCGTGTCGCTTTACCGAGGGCAGGAGCGCCATGCCTTCGAGGAGTGCCTGAACGCGGCCGAGGAGTCCTTGCTCGCCTTCGATGTGCAGCAAGCGATTCGGTTGCTCGAAGAGGCGCATCAGCTCGATCCCGACAACCACGAGCTCGCCTATTTCCTCGCCGAGACGTTCTTCAACGATGGCAGCAGCGATGTCGCATTGAAGTATTTTTCCCAGGTGTTGAAGGTCAAGAATGAGCACTTCGAAAGCCTGGTCTATAGCGGTGTGCTCTGCCACGAGTCGGGGCATGCCTCCCGGGCCGAGGAGTTACTGAATCGGGCGGTAGCGTTCTATCCCGACGCTTTCTTGCCGACCTTCAGTCTCGGGGCCGTCTACGCCGCCCAGGGACGACTGCCGCAAGCGGTGGTGTTTCTCGAGCGTGCGGTCAAGTCTGAGGCACTTCCCCAAGCCCACTATCTGCTCGGTGGCTGTTGTTACGAGATGGGGAACGTGACGGCGGCGATTCGCCATCTACGTCAAGCTGTGGACCGCAACCCCGGGTACCAGGAGGCCCATCATCTCCTAGGTTTGGCTTATCTCGGCCGCCGTTGGACTCGAAAAGCTCTCGCCGCGTTCCGTGAAGCACAGCGCCTGAATCCCAATAAGCTCGACTATCCGGAGCTGTTGCTGCTTCTCGTCGAGCGGGAAGGAGAGGCGCTTGCTGTCTCAGAAGCCGCCGCGAGTTGGATTCAGCAGGCGGAAGACGCGATGCGCCGGGGCGCGGCTCGTGATGCCTTGACTGCGTACCGTTGTGCGTTGGCGGAGGATTCCGACAATCCAGTCTTGATGGTGGCCTACGCAATGGCCTGTCTAGCGTTGGGTCGGGAGTCGGAGATCAGACCCCTGATCGATAAAGCTCTGGCCCTCGAACCTGGAGAGCGCGTCGAGGTGAGTGCGCACGCCACACTCATCGAGGCGCTGCGAGTCGAGGGCAAGTTCCGCGAGGGTAATCGTATCGGTCGCTCGATGCTGACCGACGAAAGCTCGGACTTCGTCAAGGCTGTGGCGACGTTCGAACTGGCCTTCAATCTTGCCGATATGGAGGAGGAGCTCGACGAAGCTTTGAGCTTCGCCCAACTCAGCTTGGAGTTGGCGCCTCGGGAGCTCGAGCGGTTCTCGCTTGCGGCCCTTGGCTGGGTGCACTACAAACGGCGCGAATTCTCGCAAAGCGTCGAATGTCTGAGTCGATCGAATGCCCTCGGGTCGTCAACTCGGACGTTGACCCACCTCGGGCTGGCGTTGTTGGCGGCGGGAGACCGAGACGAAGCACGCCGGATTCTGGAGCAAGCGCGCGCCGCCAGCGAAGACCGTCCGCTGCAACAGAAAGTCCGCGAGGCGTTACGCGTTGGTACTCGGCTGTTGCAAACGGCGTCGGCGTCGACGAAGAAATAGCTGGCAACTCGAGCGCCGCGGCTGGCAATTCGAGTAGGCTAGCTGTCCCTCTGACCGGTGTCGACCGTCGACACGTTTTGATCCCATGACCGGAGAAAGTTGATGCGCTGGACCGACTACTATCTTTATACCACCCGAGAAGTCCCCAAGGACGCGGAGGTTATCTCCCATCAGCTGATGATCCGTGCCGGCATGGTCAAGAAGCTAGCCGCGGGTATCTACACTTATACGCCGTTCGGCTGGCGCAGCCTTTCCAAGTTGTCCGCCATCGTTCGCCGCGAGCTCGACAAGATCGGCGCCATGGAGCTGAACATGCCCGCGATCCAGCCGGCGGAGCTGTGGCAGGAGTCCGGGCGTTGGAAGAAGTACGGCAAGGAGCTGCTGCGGCTGCGCGATCGTCACGATCGGGAGTTCTGCTTTGGGCCGACCCACGAAGAGGTGATCACCGATATGGTGCGCCGCGACGTCCGCAGCTACAAGCAGCTGCCGATCAGCCTCTACCAGATCCAGGTCAAGTTCCGGGACGAAGTACGCCCGCGGTTTGGATTGATGCGCGGTCGTGAGTTCCTGATGAAGGACGCCTATTCGTTCCATGCCAGCGATGAGTCGTTGGACAATACCTACCGTCAGATGCACGACGCGTACTGCCGTATCTTCGAGGCCTGTCAACTCGACTATACGGTGGTCGAGGCTGACTCCGGCACTATCGGTGGCGCTTCCTCGAATGAGTTCATGGTGTTGGCGCAGACCGGTGAGGATACGCTGGTGCGATGTGCCGACAGTGGTTATGCAGCGAATGTCGAAAAAGCTGAAGCCGGTGAGCTGCCGAAGCCGGAATCGGGTCCCCAGGGTGAAACCGACGCCCCAAAAGAGGTGCCAACGCCGGGAGTCACTTCGGTTGACGAGGTTGCAACCTTTCTCGGTGTCGAGTCACGGCAGGTGGTCAAGACGTTGATCTATACCAGCGAGAACGACGAGCTGGTGGCGGTGGCGATCCGTGGCGATCGTGAGATCAACGAGGTCAAGCTCGCCAACCACCTCGACGTCCTGCATCTGACCTTGGCCAACGAAGAGCAGGTTCAGCAGGCGACCGGGGCGCCCGTCGGCTTCGCTGGTCCGGTGGGACTGTCCGCGGATCTGCGGTTGATCGCAGACCACTCAGTTCGTGACCTCAGCCGTTTCGTATGTGGGGCCAACCAAGCTGATGCCCACTTGATCGGTGTCGAGTGGGGGCGTGATGCTGAGCCCGCAGAGTGGGTTGACTTGCTGTTGGTCGGCGCTGGGGATCCTTGCCCGCTTTCAGGCGCCCCACTCGAAGAGTCGCGCGGGATCGAAGTTGGGCACATCTTCAAGCTCGGCGACAAGTACTCCAAGGCGATGGGATGCCAGTTCCTCGACGAGAAAGGCCGCGGTAACCCGATGATCATGGGGTGTTACGGGCTCGGCGTCGGTCGCACCGTCGCCGCGGCAATCGAACAAGGCCACGATAGTGATGGCATTATCTGGCCGCGCCCCCTGGCGCCCTTCGAAGTGCTGTTGATGTCTTTGAATCCGGCCAACGAGGACGTCAAGCAGATGGCTGACCGAATTTACGGTGAGCTCCAAGAGCGTGATATTGAAGTGCTCTACGATGATCGCAAGGAGCGTCCCGGCGTCAAGTTCAAGGACGCTGACCTGATCGGCATACCGGTGCGGGTTGTGATCGGGCAGAAGGGGCTGGCCGAAGGTAATGTTGAAATATCCCTGCGCCGTGACCGCGAGAAACTCAATGTTGCCACCGGCGATGCAATGGCCAAGGTCATGGAGTTGCTCGCGGAATAGGTGATCGTTCCCGCTCGCCTATTTTTTGCCGATGGTCCGGGCCAGAAAGTCCCGGATCGAGGCTAGGGTTTCGGGCCGCGACCAGATTTCGAGAACTTTGGGGTCGACTTCGGGGGAAGTGCGTTCCATCAGCTCAATTGTCGGCTGTCGGATTTGGCGTTTGGTCGTCGCGAAGGCGTCGCCAGGAATCGAGCTGAGTTTGCGAGCTAGCTTACAAGCCTGTTCGACAACCTCATCCCCAGGAGCGACCTCTTCGACCAAGCCGATCTCGAGAGCCGTCGCGGCGTCGAGAGTCCGTCCTGAATAGACTAGATCTTGAACCGTCCGATCGGGCAGCTGAAAGCGTAATATTTCAAGCGCATCAACCGGGAATGGAACTCCCACCATGAGCTCGGTCACGCCGATCTTCCCCTTGTCCTGGTTCATCACTCGCCGATCACAGGCCGCCGCTAGGATACAACCGCCAGCGATTGCGTGACCGTTGACCGCCGCGATCACCGGTCGGTGAAACCGGAAGAGCCGTCGGACACTCGACGACAACAACGGCAGGAATGTTTCCAGGTACTCAGCGCCGCCGTCCGCGACCTTGAAGAGGTTGACTCCAGCCGAGAACATCGAGCCCGTGCCAGTCAGAACCAGAGCTCCGCTCGAGGAAGCCTCGGCCTCGTCGAGGGCCCGGTTCAGGTCTTCGAATAGATCGGTGTCGACGGCGTTGGCTTTGCCGTGTTCGATCCGCAGAACGGTCACAGAGTCGCGATGGTCAAGGTGGATCAATGGGGCATCTCCTCGGTCGTTTGGGTTGAACGGGGCAGTGCCCGATTACCTTGGGTCGGTTCTCTGACGACAGCGCAATTTTGAGAGGTTTTCTGGCCACGATTGTCGGGCTAAGGTACAGTCGACTTGGCAGGACTGTCGCCGCCGTGAGCCAGTTTCTCACGGCGCTGTCCGAGGCGCTACCGAAACCGTCTCGGGACCACCTGGATGCCAGCCGGGTCGGCATCGAAAGAGGAGTATTGGGTTGCAGCAACAGGTAGCGCGCTGTTATAAGATGCAAAGAAAGTTTACGCTTCAAGTCTGTCCTCTCTGTTTGTGAAGACACTTCTTGAAAACGGGTTTAATCTCTGCTTTGTAAACCTTTTTGGCCTTTGGCCAGCACCCCTAGGAGGAGCTTGCATGAAGCTCGGAGACGTACTCAAGAAAGAACGTGAGAAGAAGGGACTATCGACCGACGAGGTTGCCGAGAAGTTGGCGATTTCTGCGACCGAATACGCTGAGATCGAGGCGGGCGAAACCCCGGCCGAGTCTTGGGGCCCGAATTTGGCGCAGATGGCCATCGAGCTCGAGACCCCGACCTCTCGGTTGCTCGCTGAGAGCGGGCGGTTCGCGGATACCAAACATGGTCAAGCAGGAGCATTGATCAAGGGACACCGGGAGCGGCGCGAGAAGTCAGTCGGCGAGATGGCCGAGGCGCTGAAAGTATCTGACGACGAATACGCTGAGATCGAAGCCGGAAACTCACCCGTAGAGAAGTACGGCCCGTTGTTCCTGGGCTTTGCTGAGGTGATCGAGCAGCCGGTCTTCAATCTCTTCTATCCTTGCGGTTTGCCGTTCCAGGAGCTCGACGACTATCCATAGGCTAAATGAGCGACGATAGCGAGAAGCTCGACGATGCAGCGGGCATGATCAATATTCGCAACCTCTCGATCCGCTGCGGGGGTTGCGATACCTACCAGACGTTGAGTCACTTTCAGCGTCGGGACGACTGGAACGTTTACACTTACGAGTGTGAAAACGATGTGTGCGATCCGGCCGGCACTCGTACTTTTCTCGAGGTGCCTGTTGTCTTGGACGAGTTCGCCCATCGTGATCCGACTTGGCGTGGCGGCAAGATCCATGCTGGGGCGGAGCAGGGTGACGACTAGATCTGTTGGCGCCGAGTTGCCCGTCAGGTAACAAAGACGTCTGGGAGACTGGCGTTGCTCCGTCTGGCGTCGCTCTGTGGAGTTGTGCTAGCCTGCCAGCGTTCCGATACGCGAGGCTATCGAGCACGAAATACCTTCGCGAGAGCCTTTCTTGCGAAGCTCCGCGCGGCCTCCAAGCCGCCTTTGCCAGTGAGCTGATCCCTTACCGATCGACGGTCCGATTGGCGATCTGGTACGGCGGAGATTCACCTTCGCTTTCCATTCCATGAGAGGTTCGAGATGACGAACATTATTCATGTCGTGGGCACCGGTACGATCGGTGAGCCCCTGATTGGCCTGTTCACAGATTTTCGAGACAAGCTCGGGATCGACGAGGTCACGTTCCACAAGCGGACACCTCTGGTTAGTGATCGAGCTCGGATCAACCACATGGTCGCCCGCGGCGCCAAACTGGCGACCGATGTCGATCGCAAGGCCGATTTCGAGGATCTCGGACACACAGTTTCCTACACCGCCGAGCAAGCGCTCGAGCGCGCCACCGTCGTCATCGACTGCACGCCGGTTGGCAACAAGATGAAGGATCAGTTCTACTCACAGCTTCAGGGCCCCAAAGGCTTCTTGGCCCAAGGCAGCGAGGAGGGCTTCGGCAAACCCTACGCCCGCGGTGTCAATGACGAGGCGCTGATTCCGGGTGAGGACCGATTCATCCAGATCGTGTCGTGCAACACTCACAACATTACGACCCTAGTGCGTACCCTCACCGAGCAGCAGGGCGGCGGCTACAGCCTCGATCGCGGCACTTTTGTCTGCATGCGGCGAGCCAACGACATCACCCAGACCGCTTCGTTCCTGCCGGCGCCTCAGGTGGGTAAACATGGCGACGCCGAGTTCGGTACCCACCATGCCAAAGATGCCAACCGGGTCTTCCAAACGCTTGGCGAGGATCTTGATCTGTTCTCGAGTGCGGTCAAGCTCAATACTCAGTATATGCACTCAATCTGGTTCAACTTGATGTTGAAGCAGGATACAACGGTCGATGAGATTATCCAGAAGCTGCAAGCGAATCCGCGGGTTGCGACGACCGATAAGCAGGACGCCAATCTGATCTTCAGCTTCGGACGAGATCATGGCTACTGTGGCCGGATCCTGTCTCAGACCGTTGTCGTTGTGCCAACACTGACGGTCCGTCACGGCCGGGAGGTTTACGGATTCTGTTTCACGCCTCAAGATGGCAACTCGTTGCTGTCTTCCGTGGCGGCGGCGCTGTGGCATATCGACTCGGACGCCGAGAGCGTGCGCCGTCGACTCAATCCGCTTCGACGTTGGCTCTACACTGAAATCTAGCCATCTTGACTGAAGAGCTGCATCCGAAACAGCGTGCCGGAGAGCGGCTCGCGGAGCTCGACGAGCTCGAAGTGCATATCGAGAAGCTGGTCGAAGGCGGCGAGGGACTGGCGCGGTTCGAGGGCATTCCGATCTTCGTACCACGCTCGGCGCCGGGCGATCGTCTGCGGGTTCGGCTGTCTGAACGGCGGCCGGGTTACGGGCGGGCAGAGATCATTGAGATTCTGACGCCGGGAGCCGGACGGCGCGAGGCGCCGTGCCCGCATTACGACCGCTGTGGCGGCTGCGACCTGCAGCACCTCGAAGAGTCAGCCCAGCTGCGCTACAAAGCCGAGGCGGTGCGCGAAACGCTGCTGCGGCTTGGCGGTATCGAGACGCCGTCGAAAGTTACCGTGGTGCCGGGCCAACCGTGGGGCTACCGATTACGGGCTCAACTTCATGTGGGTGAAGGTATCCGAGGAGTCGAAGTGGGCTACTTCGCCCGCGGCAGTCACGATTTGGTGTCGGTGAAGCGGTGTCCGGTGCTGGTGCCGGAGCTCGAAGCGGTGCTCGAAGACTTGCCGCAGCAGCTTGGTGATACACCCCATCGGCGAATCGACGTCACCGCTGGCGATCAAGGCCAATGGACACACTCACCGCCGGTCGACAGCTTGCCGCGAGGCGAGGTCGAGAGTCGCGTCGGTGATCTGGTTTACGCTTACGATGCGCGGTGCTTCTTTCAAGGCCACCGGCAGTTGGCCCCGGCACTCGTCGAGCATGCTCTCGACGCGTCGAGGATCGGCGCCGAGGAAGGCGACGGTACGGCTTTTGATCTCTTTGCCGGAGTTGGGCTGTTCAGCCTGCCGCTGGCAGGGCGATATCGGCAAGTCGTCGCCGTCGAATCGGATCGGGTTGCGTGTCGTTTCAATCGCAAGAATGCGAAGCGGAACCAGATAGCCAATCTCGACGTCAAGCTGCAATCGGTCGAGTCTTGGATTCCCCGGTTGCCACGCAGGCCGACGCGGGTGATCGTCGATCCGCCACGGCTCGGTTTGTCGCACAAGATCCGCCGAGCACTGGTCGAAAAAAGGCCTCAGCACCTGACCTACGTGTCCTGCAACGCCGCCACCTTGGCGCGCGATCTCAAGCAACTTGGCCCAGGCTTTCGGATCGACAGCTTGGCGCTGTTGGATATGTTTCCCCAAACAGGCCACATGGAGATCGTCGTCCAACTGTTGGATCGTGAGGCCTATCCCGAGGCATGAAGGAGCGGGAGCCACACCACGAGGAAGGGACGCCTAACCCGACGGCGCCCGACTCGAAGGCACCCGATCTAGCGCCTCGGGATCTGGTAGTCGTTGGTGGAGGACCTGCAGGGTTGAGTGCGGCGCTGGTGGCGAGTCTGAACGGTCTCGACACCCTGCTGGTCGAACGAGCCGGGCGACTCGGGGGGCAAGTCCGATGGGCGGACGCTCCGGTACCGGACCTACTGGGCAACGCGGCGCGCGATGGCAATGAGCTCGCAGACCGTTTCGCGGCCCACTTGGCGACGTCACGAGCCGAGGTTCGAACCGGGGTTACGGTCCAAAAATTACAGTTGGCATCGGGGCGAGCGTTGCTTCGGCTCGCTGATGGTGGGTGCTTGATCGCGCGCAGAGTCCTGCTGGCTACCGGCTTGAGCCATCGACGGCTAGGGATACCAGGGGAGGAGCTCGCCAACCCGTACGCCAGCCCGCGCAAGAACCTGGAGAAGTTCGAAGCGCGTGCGATTGTGGTGGTCGGTGGTGGTGACGAAGCCTCTTCCTTGGCCCGGGATCTGGCGACCGCTGGCGCCCACGTTACGCTTTTGGTGCGCAGCTCGTTACGTGCACGGCCGATGTTCGGGGATGCAGTACGTGCCGCGCCTGGGGTTGTGATCCGCGAGGGGGCAGTGGTCCGCAGCCTTACGGAGGTCGACTCGGAGATTCGGATAGAGCTGATGTCCGGGGAGGTGTTGATCGCTGCTGCTTGTTTTGTCCGCATCGGCGTCGAGCAGGCGATTCCCGTCATCGAGCCACCGGTCGAACGACTGCCGAGTGGCCAGTTGCGGGTCGATGCGTCGGGACGCACCTCATGCCGCGAGCTCTTTGCGGCCGGCGACCTGGTCCGTCCAGCGGGGCAACATTACATTGCTGCCGCGTTGGCGGACGGTACGATTGCGGCGCGCAGTATCGAGGACGACTTGGCAGCAGAGGGTGGTACGGCTTGACGATGAACGGAGACACGGATTTAGGGGATACCGCCTTGGCGGACACGGTAAAGGGAGGCACCGGAGCGGGAAAGGCCGCGATTGAGCGGCGAGACTACAAGTACTTCGATCTGGTGATGGCCGCCTTCGTCACGGTGCTGTTGTGCTCGAGCCTGATTGGAGTGCCCAAGGTTGCGTCTCTGTTTGGCTTCTCTTTCGGCGCAGCGATCTTTTTCTTCCCGATCAGCTATGTCTTCGGCGATATCTTGACCGAGGTTTACGGTTATGCGCGGTCCCGAAAGGTGATCTGGACCGGGTTCGCCGCGTTGCTGTTCGCTTCGTTCATGTCCTGGGCGGTTCTGGCCCTGCCTCCGGCTCCCGGTTGGAAAGACCAGGAAGTATTCGAGAAGGTCTTCGGGCAGACACCGCGCATCGCTTGTGCCTCATTCATCGCATATTGGTTTGGCGAGTTCACCAACTCCTACATCATGGCCAAGATGAAGCTCATGACGTCGGGACGGCATCTGTGGATGAGGACCATCGGTTCGACGATCGCCGGCGAGGGGGTGGACTCCATGATCTTCTACCCACTGGCGTTCTATGGGTCCTGGACCAACGAGCTCATCGTTCAGGTGATGGTCGCCAACTACTTGATCAAGACCGGCTGGGAGGCGGCGTTGACGCCGTTTACCTACAAGATTGTCGGCTTCCTCAAACGTGCCGAGCAAGAAGACTATTATGATCGCGACACCAACTTCTCACCGTTCAATGTCGACATCTGAAGCGTGAGGTCTGAGGCGCGAACCTCGGGGGACTCGGTTTGACGTTACCGGCAGCAGCTGATCCGCATTCGGTCCAATTCAAGGAGATCGAGCACAAGTTCGTGGTCGGCGACGACCTCGATCGTGTGGCTCTGCGTTCACAGTTGCGAGATTTGAAACCCGTCGGAACGACGGTTCAAAGCGTGCGGGATGTCTACTACTTCACCCGTCATCAACCGCGATATATCTATCGCCATCGTTGCGACAAAGAGCTCCAACATCTGACGGTCAAGTCGATCGAAGGCGATTCGGAGGTGCGGCTGGAGGTCAATCTCGACCTTGGTCTGCATCGCGGCGACCAACATGAAGCGGTGGAGGCCTTTCTCGCCACCCTCGACGTCGTTTGGCGTGGTGTGATCAGCAAGGAGATCGAGGTCTATTACTTCACGGATTGTGAGGTCGTGTACTACGAAGCGACGGCGAACTCCCGAACGGTGAAGTGTGTCGAATTCGAGGCGATCCATACCTCGTCAGTGGACAAGGCGCTCGAGATACTGAACCGGTACGAGCATCTCGTTGGTTTCGATGAACGGCGCCGCACAGCGAAAACGCTGGTGGAGATTCTCTTCCCGTCGGAAGTACGCCGGTTCGCGGTCTCGGGAGCCGAGACCGATAGGACTGCGGATCCGAGGTGATCATGAGCCAAGATCCCATCTTTACCCTCGTTCTTGCCAAGCAGGACTTCAAATTTTCCTGCGCGCATTTCCTGGTTTTCGATAGCGATAACGCCGAGTTGTTACATGGTCACAACTACCAGGTCAGCGTGGAGCTTCACGGACATTCCCTCAACGAGGAGGGGCTGCTGGCGGATATGGCACGGGCCAAGGCACGCATACGCCGGGCCTGTGCTCGCTTGGATAACCGTACGTTGGTTCCAGTGCGCAACCGGCATTTGACTGTCGTACGTGGCGACGACCACGTCGAGATCCGGTTTCGAGAACGCTGTTACCGGTTCCCGATGGCGGACGTCGTGTTGCTGGATCAGATCAACACTTCGGTCGAGGTGTTGGCGCGGATGCTGTGGCGTGAGCTGGTCGAGGGGTTGGACGAGCCCGGGGTCGAGGAACTGGGAGTCAGCGTGTCTCAGACCTCCGGGCAAAGCTGCTGGTATCGAGCAGCGGTGGCGAATGGTTAAGCCCTAGGCCACTCGCTTTTCGATTTCCTGTTCGACTTCTCCGGCGTCGGGAAAGCGGCCGTTGGCTTTCTTCGAGTAGATCAGCTCGCCATCGAGGGTGACTTCGAAGACGCCGTTTTTGCCCTTGACCAGCGTGGGTTGAAAGTTGAAACGCTTCTCGATCTCTTCCGCCAGACCGGCGGCTCGCGGTTTGTAGTTTCAAACCACGCAATATTGAATCTGTATGCTGGGCATTGTCGTCATCCTCCAGTTGGGGTGGTTGCCGTATGCCGACCCACGGGCGTCAGCTTTGGACACGGCTGATAGATTGTAGATAAGATTTGGTAGCTGAGGAAGTCGTGCAGGCGTTGGGTCTGAGTCGTCGTTCCTGGCAGTGAGGTGCGATTGACCGTCAAGTCTGCAAATGAGTCTTTACCTGAGTCGCCATGTCTCCCGAGTGAGTCGGGGAGTGGTGGTGATGCTGTTGCCGAAGAACAGGCGTGCCTACGGCGGGTTGCCGATCATGTCCAAGGTATCCTCGAAGAGCTTGGACTCGATCTCGAGGACCCTAATCTGGTGGATACGGACATGCGTGTCGCCAAGATGTATGCCGAGATGTTTCATGGCCTCAAAGAGGGCAACGAACCGCGGGTGACCACGTTCCCCAACGACGAGGGGTACTCCGGGATGGTAATGGAAACCAACATTCCGTTCTATTCCATGTGCTCTCATCATCTGGTGCCCTTTTACGGCCACGCCCACATGGCTTATGTTCCCAATGAACGCATCGTCGGCCTGTCGAAGTTGCCGCGTATCTTGGAGTTTTACGCCAAACGGCCGCAACTCCAGGAACGGCTCACCGAGCAAGTGGTCACCTACCTGGAAGATCGACTCGATCCTCAGGGAGCGATGGTGGTGATCGAAGCGCGGCATCTTTGTGTCGAGATGCGGGGCGTCAAGAAGCCCGGAGCGTTGACCGTCACGTCGGCGATCCGTGGCATATTCAAGGAGCGACCGATCCGTGAGGAATTCCTCGATCTTCTGCGCAAGAACTGAGTTTTGGTCCGTGGATAGTGGCGATATCTGGCGTCGGCGAAAGATCTTCGCCGCAGCTGTAATGACGCTGATAGTGCTAACGGTGATGCCGGCAGCGGCCCTCAAGAAAGAGGCTGCCGCCGAAGACTTGTTCAATCCACTCCTCGGGGTCGAGTATTCCCATTGGCTGGTGGGTCCGATTTACCACATGGCGACGGACAAGGAAGTTGCCCAATACCAAGCTCTGACCAACGACGAAGAGGCCGCTGCTTTCATCGCGGCATTTTGGGAGCGGCACAACGAGGGCACCGAGCTGTTCAAGAAGACTCCCGAACAGATTTTCGAACAGCGATCCGAAATCGCGACCAGCCGCTACAGTGAAGGAACCTTGCCAGGTCTGCTGACCGATCGTGGCACGATTTATGTGTTGTTCGGCGAGCCCGAGGACACAGAATTCGAATCGTCTCGCCTGCTCGAAGGACCCCCGGTGGAAAACTGGAAGTACCCCAAGAATGCCGGTGCCGGTTTGAACGGCGAGAAACCGAAAAAGGAGTATCGCTTCGTCGAAATCGACGGCTCGACGAGGTTCTTCAATAGCCAGCGCGCCGAGCTCGAAGCGCGCAAACGACAGCGAAGGCGGATCCGTCCCTAATGACTGAATCGATGACAAGGCCCAGCGCGGTTCTGCAGGGGGTCGGCGTCTCCGTAGCGCCAAATGAGGTGACCAATGACATGCTGGCGCGGGTGATGGAGACCAACGACCAGTGGATTCGAGAGCGCAGCGGTGTGCGGACGCGCTTCTTCGTCGACCCTGGAACAGGCTCGGCGGATCTCGGAGTAACCGCGGCGCAGCAGGCGCTGGACGATGCTGGCATCGCTGCCGAGGAAGTTGACTATCTGGTCTGCGCCACGATGACACCGGATCACTATTTTCCGGGTACCGGCAGTCTGATACAGGCCCGCCTCGGACTAGCGCCGCTGCCGGCGGTCGACTTGCGACAACAATGCGCCGGCTTCGCCTACGGCCTGCAGTTGGTTGACGCGTTGATCAAGAGTGGTACGGCGCGAACGGTCCTGCTGGTGGGCACCGACGTCCACAGCTCTCTTATCCCGTGGTCCGAAAGCTCGTGGAATGTGCTCTACGGTCACGACGAAGGCCCTCTCGACGACAAGACCTACGCCTGGAACAAACGCTTCCGTCATCTCACGGTCTTGTTCGGCGATGCCGCTGGCGCCATGGTCTTCCGTGCGGATTCGAACGCTGACGGACGAGGCATCCTGGGCTCCGCGTTGTTTGCCGACGGCGACAACATGGAAATTCTCTACGTGCCGGGGGTGGGTTCGGCTTATCGGCCGTTTGTGAGCTCGGCAATGATCGAGAGCGGCGACTCGGTGCCGTCGATGGACGGTCGCTCGGTATTCAAGTTAGCCGTCACACACATGCCACGGGTCACCCGTGAAGTCCTCGAGACCTCCGGTTACTCGTTGGACGATCTCGATCTCCTGATCATGCATCAGGCCAATTTGCGCATCAACGAGGCCGCCCAAAAGTTCCTCCGGCTCCCAGACGAGAAGGTCCACAACAACATCCAGAAATATGGCAACACCACCTCCGCGACATTACCCCTGGCGTTCTTCGAGGCGCGCGAGGCGGGTAAAGCGCCGGCAGGATCGTTGGTCGCCTTCACCGCTCTTGGCGCGGGATTGCATTACGGCTCGGTGTTGATGAGGATCTGAAGCTTAGGCTAGAACCGAGCAATGATGGTTTCGAAGGTGTCGTGTTGCTCGATACGTCGGTTCTTGGATTCGCGTTCGATTGCGGCTCGTAGCCCAGGCTCACCTTCGAGCAACTGCTCGAACTGACGGCGACGGAGGCTCAGCAACAGGGAAGGAGCGGCGGTTTGGATGGTGGTTTGGCGGGGCATGGCGTCGAGCAAGGCTTGGGCGCCAAAATAGTCGCCGTCGGACAACTTGCGGACGCCGCCGCCCCGACTGCCGTCGGGGGCCAGAATCTGCTCGATCTCGCCGCGTACGATCAGGTAGAAACGGTCACCGGGCTCACCCTTCGAGTAGACGATCCGATCTTCGGGATACGATTCGGAGACCAAGAGATCGGCGATGGTTTGCAAGCGTTGGCGATCGAGTCCGGCCAACAGCGGGATGGCCTGTAATCGTTCGGGAGAACATTGGGCGGTACGACCGTCTTCGCTGACGGTGAAACCGCTCTGCTTCTGCCACAGCTGGTAGTAGACCCCTTGGCGATCGAGTAGGCCGTGATGCTGGCCTTGCTCGACCATCCTGCCACGCTCGACCACCAAGATGCGGCTCATGTGGGTGATCGAGCCCAGGCGATGAGTGGTCGAGAAGACGGTGCAACCTCGGCCGATCCGTTGCAGGGTCTCATTGACCGCGGCAGCGGTGGCGGGATCGAGGGCAGAGGTCGGCTCGTCGAGAATCAGCAATGCCGGATTACGGAGAATCGCGCGGGCGATGGCGATGCGCTGTCGCTCGCCGCCAGAAAGGTGGCTGCCGCCTTCGCCAACCTTCGTCAGGTAGCGTTTGGGCAGCAACATGATCATGTCGTGGATCTCGGCTTTGCGTGCAGCCCGTCGTACTTCGGCCTCAGTGGCGTCGGGCTGGCCAATGCGGATGTTCTCGAGCAGAGTGGTGTTGAATAAGACAGAGTCCTGTAGGACTACACCGGTTTGGGCTCGCAGGGAGCTCTCACTGCTGTAGCGGAGATCGAGACCGTCGAGGGTCACGCGACCTCTGTCGGGGTCGTAGAGTCGCAAGATGAGATTGAGGATCGTGCTCTTACCAGATCCGCTCGGGCCGACAACGGCTACCGACTCACCGGCGTTGACCGTGAAGCTGACGTTGAGTAGAGCTGGTGAGCTTTGGCGGTAGCCAAACGAGACGTCTTCGAAACAGACTTGTCTGGAGAGCCGGGGCAGTGGTTGCGATCCTGGGATTTCGCGGACCGTCGGTTCCTCGGAGAGAAAATCCAGCACTCGTTGCATGCCACCGCTGGCTTGTAGCAGATCCGGCATCACCGCTGAAACATGGTTGGCAGCGTTGGCGACATTGAGCAACAAGGCGACGAAGGCGACCAACGAACCGACGGTCAAGATACCGTGAATCGCCAGATAGGCGCCGACGCCCATCGTCAGCACTTGGACGAAGTACACGCTTTGGCTCGCCGAGCGACTCGCCACAGACGCAGTGAAGCGTGCTGTGGTGGCGATGCCTGCCAGCTCCGTCAGCTGATCGCGAAAACCCTTCAGGCGAGAGGCTTGCAAACCGAAAGTGCGAATGACGGCGTGGGATCCGATCGCTTCCTGGATCGATGTTGCGACCAGGGCCTCGACTCTCTTGCACTGATAACTGAGCCATTGGGCTCGGCTGCTCAGCAATCTTGGGCCGATCAGCGACAGAGGAAGCGCCGCCAAGGTGATCAAGGCAAGGCGCCACTCGACCACGAAGAGCAGAGTCAGACTCGTCAGCAAGATCAGGACGGAGAACAAGAAAGTATGTATCGAGCGCACGAAGGCATTTTCGATCACCGCCAGATCATTGGAGAAGCGCGACATGAGGTCGCCTGAATCGACCCGCGAATAGTAGCCAACAGGAAGTCGGAGCAAGTGATCAAACATTGCGAGGCGGAGATCACCCATCGCGCGATTGCCACTCTTGGCGGAGAAAAAGTCCTGTACCAAGCTGGCGATGGCTTGGATCACCCAGCCGGCGAACAACAGACTGAGGAGATTGAGCAAGACAGTCATGTCCCGGTGCAAGATCGCGCGATCGAAGATCTGCTGATAGGCGATCGGTACGGCTACCCGAAAGGCCGCCTGGAGCAATAGCGCCGTCAACACGACCAGGGTGTGGATGGTGTAAGGACGGAAGTAGCGGAAGACTTGCCCAAGGAAGCCGGTCAGCGTCAAGCTGGGTGTGGGCAGCTTGGCCTGGTCGGTTGCGGTGCGGCTCGAGCCGCCTGCTTCACTCATCGCTTACCCCAGGCGCTGGCGATCAAAACACAGGCCACTGCACTTCACAGCAAGGCGGGCGGAGACGTCGCCAGCAAGCTGATCGCACCGGAGGGGCCAGTGTTGTAGGCTGCCGTAAATTCGGCGGTAAAGCTCTCGTCAAAACAATCTATGCAAAAGAGATTAAGGCGAGATTCAAGTAAAAAGCAAGGTTTGGCTGGATTTCCAGGCCGAAGCAGAGAAAAGGTAATGTTGTTGGATGCGATCTCGGAAGCCTTGTCGAACAACACTTCGAGACAGATTATCTAGGCGACCAACCAGGGGATGAAGACTTTGGGAGCAGGAAGAGATCGCAAGGCCAATATTCTCAGGCAAGCTGCACAGGTCTTCATGGAGCATGGATACGAGGCGACCTCGATGAATCTCATCGCTGAGCGCGCCGAGTTGACCAAACCCGGGCTCTATTACCATTTTAAGAGCAAGCAAGAGTTGCTTTTCGCCATCATGAGTCACGCGATGGACTTCCTGGAGAAGGAGACCCTGGCAGTGACCCTGAGCTCGAGTGACAACGAGCAGCGCTTGCAGAAGATTCTGGGCGGGCATGCGCGCATGATCGCGCAAGAGGGAGTGGGCGCCTTTACCGTGTTGGTGATCGACGAAACCCATGTCCTGACCCCTGAGGACCGGCGACTGATCACTCACCGCAAGCGAGCCTACTACGAGGTGATTCGCGGCACCTTGAATGAGCTCGGTAAGGAAGGCAAACTGCGCGACAGCATCGACACGACGGTCGCTACGTTCAGTCTTCTCGGCATGGTGATGTGGATCTCGAAATGGTACCGCCCGGATGGCGCCCATGATCCAGAGGCTATTGCTGACCGGGTCAGCGATTTAGCTCTCGCCGCCGTCCTGCGTGACGATCGGCGGTCCGATAGCACCGCAACCTCGTGAGCACCGCAACCTCGTGAGCACCGCCGCTACAACTCGTAGCGCAAGAAAATTCGTTCTGGGCTGTTTGATTCGAGCTGAGTTCTCGCGTTAGTTCACAGAAGCAGCTTGAACATGTCCGGAGGCCAGTCTACCGGACCCCATAGACCGCTCGATCGCGGTCCAACCAAGAAGAGAGGGAGCATGAAGAAGCACCTTTTGTGGATCGGTTTGTCCAGCTTAATGTTGTTATTCGCCGGGCCGGCGGCTGCCAAGTGTGACGTCACCAATGACTTGAACGATGACGGGGAGGTGACCTTCGAGGATGGCAAGCTTCTCTTCCTCTATTTGTTCGATGGGGGAGACAAGCCGGCTTGCCTCAACCAAGCCGACGCCAACGGTGACGGTAGCATCAACATTGCGGACGTCATCGTCATCCTGGATCAAGTCGCTTGCAATGAGGCGATACCTGGAGATGTCAACGGCAGTGGCGTAGTAGCTTTGGCGGATGTCAACTACTTACTGAACTATATGTTCTTAGGGGGACCTGAGCCGCAACCTTGCTTGGAGGTGGCTGATACCAACGGCGACGGCAACCTCAGTATTGCGGATGCCGTGACATTGGGCGCCAATCTTCCCTGTCCTGGTGTGGTGGGAGATGTCAACGGAGATGAGCGTTTGGATATCACCGATCTTAGTTTGGTCGCCAAGAGCTACACCACCGATGTAACGTTCGTGCCTTGTGATCTGGCTGCCGACCTCAATCAAGACGGGCAGTTCAATATTGCCGACCTGATAGCCTATTTCGCATTGTTCTAGAAACGCCTCGCCGAAAAACCTAGTCGTTGCCGGGTACGGCTTGCGTCGTGAGGGAAGCCGATAGGAAATCGGCTTCCCTTGCTCTATTTGTGGGGCTCAAGGAGATCAAAAATGAAGCACATCTGGTGGTTGATCCTGGCTTGTCTGTTCCTTCTCCCGATATTAGCGTCGGCCCACGAAATCTCATTCGAAGACAAGATCTGTGTTTGCGCTGGAGATCTGAACGGCAATATGGTCGTAGATGAGGTAGATCTTCAGATACTTCTAGACTGTTTCAAGGGCCAATGCACCGAGCCGTGCGAGGGCAACAACTGTCCGGAATTGGAGGAGCACGAGTGTACGGAGCAAAATGGCTGTTATGCGGATCTCAACCACAGTCACGAAGTGGGACGAGGCGATGTTGCGGTGCTCCTCGGCAACTGGGGGGATTGCCCAAAGCCAGGCGACGTCAATGACGACGGCGTCGCGGACCTAGAAGACATCGTGAAGGTGCAAGCCGACATGGGGAACGATTGCACTCAAGATCTCGACTACGAAGGGCGCGTTGGCGGCAATGATCTGGCAATCGCCGAGGCGGCTTGGGGACCAGGCGACGACCATCATCCTGGTACCGACCTCAACCGGGACAAGGTGCTTTCGATCGCAGAGCTCATATCGGTCTTCAACTCCCAAGGGCGTGATTGCCGATCGGACATCGACGACAACGGTAGCATCAACATCGTCGATCTTTGTTTTGTTTGTGGACGGACCACCGAAGATTGTCAAGACTACGGCTGCCCACCGTAGAGCGCAGCCAGACGATGACCGGCTCGTTTCGCCCGCCAATCGTCCGGCCCCAAATCATCCTTCAGGATCCGGTGGCTCTCGAGCAAGAGAGGTTCGGCGCCGGCGTCGTCTCCGATGGCCAGAAGATAGCCGCCGAGAGCATTCTCAGCCTCCGCCAGCCGCCAAGGGTCGGCTTCTTTCTCTTGTTGGATCGCCACCGCTTCACGGATCAGCGGCTCGGCCTCGGTGAGGTCGCCACGGTCGAGCAGCAGCTGGCCGAGGCCCAACGCGGAGGTTGCGATATGGCGATGGCCTTCAGCCAATGCGTGTCGACGCACCGTCAGGGCGGCGCGGAAGAAATCCT
>JAJCXQ010000218.1 GCA_029263355.1 Acidobacteriota bacterium
TGCCGCCGCAGGCATTGGCGTTGTTGGCCGGTGTGGTCACGACAATCGCTGCCGGTAGGTTGTCAGTGAAGGCTAGGGCCGTTGCCGCTACCGTGCTCGCCGTATTGTCGATCGTAAAAGTCAAGGTGCTGGTGGCGCCGAAGAGGATTGGATCCGGCGCGAAACTCTTGGCGAAGGTCGGCGGCGGATTCACGGTCAAGGTGTCCGTGGCCGTGCCGCTGGTGCCCAGCGATGAGGTCAGGTTGCCGCTGGTGTTGGTGTGGGTGCCGGGTGTCGAACTGGTGACGTCGACACTGATCGTACACATCGACCCCAAAGCGGCGGTGCCGCCGCTGAGGGTGACAGAGGTCCCACCGTCGACGGCGGTCAAGGTGCCGCCACAACCGTTGACGGTGCCCACTGGAGTGGCGAGGGTGATCGCCGCCGGTAACGTGTCGGTGAAGGCCAGCAGGGTTGCAGCGACGGTGCTGGCACTGTTGTCGACCGTGAAGGTCAGCGTGCTAGTGCCACCGACCAAGATCGGATCCGGTGAGAAGGCCTTGGCGAAGCCCGGCTGCGGATTGACCGTCAGCGTATCGTTGGCCGTGCCGCTATTGCCCGACGAGGACATCAGGTCGCCAGTGGTGTTGACCAAAGCACCAACCGCCGAGCCGACGACGTCGACATCGATGGTGCAAGTCGCCGTGGCGCCAACGCTGCCGCCGGTGAGGCTGATCACGCCGCTGCCAGCGGTCGCAGTCAAGGTGCCGCCGCAGGTGTTGGCGGTGACCGAGGGCGTCGCCACCGCGATGCCGGCGGGCAGGTTGTCGGTAAAGGCCAAGCCGCTCGCAGCCAGCGTGCTAGCGCTGTTGTCGAGGGTGAAGGTCAATGTACTGGTCTGGCCAAAGCCGATGAAATCCGGCGCAAAAACCTTGGTGAAGGCCGGCGGCGGCTCGATGGTGAGGTCGGCGGTCGCCGGTTCGGCCACAACCAAACCGCTCCGGAACAGATCACTCGTCGTATTCGGGAAGGTGCCGCCGGTGGCTGTCATCGGCACCAACACGTCAACGTCGAATGAGCACATGCCGCCCGCCGGCGGTAACGTGCCACCGGTGAAGCTGAGGAACGAAATGCCGGTGATCGACGATCCGGCGCCACAGGGAACCGCCGGCAGACTGGTCGCGATCAATCCTGGGATCACGGCGTTCAAGTCGTCAGAGAAGAAGAGATCGATGGCGGTGTCCGTGCCCGGATTGGTAATGGTAAAGGTGAGGGTCGCCATGCCGGTGGCGGTGGTTGGACCGTCGAAGGACTTGCTGAAACCCAGCAGCTGGATGACTTCCAATTCATCCGTCCCCGGGTCACCGGTGACCGGAAAGCCGCTGATAGTACCGGTCACACCGCTGGTGGTGTTGGGGTAGATGCCAGCAGCGGTGGCAGCGGGCACGTCCACGCCGACATCGATCTGGCACGAAGCTCCTGCTGCCAAGCCCACACCACTGACCGTCAAGGTATCGGTCCCCATGCCGCCGATTGTGCCGCCGCAGGTCTCGACGATCGATGAGATGTTGGCGCCAGTGAGGCTGGCACCAAGGTTGTCGGTCAAGGCGATCGCGGATGCCGCATTCGTTGCGTCGACGTTGGTCAGAATGAGACGCATGTTGACTGTAGCGCCGGGAGCGACCGGATCGTCGGTGAACTCCTTGGTGAGCTGCAACAAGGTGGAGGTGACGGTCAGGTTGTCGGACGCCGGGTCGACGACCACAGCACCGCCTTGCGTGGCGGAAAGAGAGCTCGTGACGTTGGAGTAAGTGCCGTCCGCCGCTGCGGCCGGCACCAAAACTTCGACCTCGATCGTGCACGACGTCCCGGCCAACACCGTGCCCCCGATGTAGATCAGGAAGGTTGTCCCGGAGAGAGCACCTCCGCAGGTATTCACGGAGGCCGGGCCGGTGGCGCCGAGGCCCGACAACGCGGCGTTCAAATTGTCGGTGAAGAGTGAGATGGTCGCGTCGTCGGTCGGGTGGATGTTGTCGATGGTGAAACGCAAATCCACCGTGTCGCCAGCGATCACTGGATCGCCAAGGAATTCCTTGCTGAACACCAGGCCGGAGACATTCAGATTGTCTATCGCTGCGGCTGATGTTGCGGCGACTCCCTGGACTGTCGCGCCGACGCCACTCGTGGTGTTGGTGTAGGTGCCTGGCGCGGCGCCCGCCGGCACGTCGAGGGTGACACTGATCGTGCAGCTCTCCCCCGGCGACAGGGTCCCGCCCATGAAGGTCAGCAAGGTATCCCCCGCCGAGCCGCTGAGGGTACCGGTGCCGGGAGTACCGCCCGCGCCATCCGGGTCGCAAGCCTGGGCGATCGGCAAGCCGGTCGCCACCAAGCCGGCCAAGGCCGGAGCCAGGGCGGCCAGATCGTCGGTAAAGGATATGTCGGTGGCGTCGCCGGACGCGTCCGGCGGATAGGTGAGGGTGAAGTCGAGAGTGACGCTATCGCCGGGCCCCACCGGATCATTGAACGTTTTGGAAAGATCCGGCGCGGAAATCACGGTGAAGGAATCGCTGGCGGGATCGCCGGTACGCGTCGCGCCGTCGACAGTGGCGGTGATCGCGCTAGTGGTGTTGGGGTAGAGGCCTGGTGACGTGTCCGGCAGAACGTCGAGGGTGATCGAAAAGGTGCACGAGTCGCCCGCCATCCCTGCCGGCGCCAGGACTCCTCCGGAGATCGACAGCGTGGCTGGAATGACACTGCCGGGCGGTGGAGGGATGATGATGGGAGTGAACGTACAGACCGATCCGGCGCCGCAACAGCCATTGCCCGGCGTCACGGACGCGGTGTGAATCACCTCGGCGAACGCATCAGAGAAGGTGATGTCGGTGGCGCTCGATGTCGAGCTAGTGTTGGTGACCGTGAAGTCGAGCTGAATGGTGTCGCCGGGGTCTATCGGGTCGCCAACAAACGTCTTGGTCAACAGCGGCACGGGCTCGACGAAAAGATCGTCCGACGCCATGTTGCCGACCACCGGCGAGCCGTCGACCGTGGCGGAAACGGTGCTCGTCGTGTTGGTGTAAGACCCGGGCGTTGCACCGGCTGGTACCGTCAGACTGACGCTGATCGTGCACGACCCCTCCGCAGCCAAAGTGCCGCCGCTGAAACTAATCATGGTGGTGCCGACTCCTGCGACCGATCCGCCGCAATCGTTGGACAGCAAGCTACTGTAGGTCAATCCAGCGAGCGCAGCGGCTAGATCGTCAGTGAAGGTGATGCCGGTGGCCGAGAAGTTGCGGTCGAAGTTGTCGATCGTGAAGTCGAGGGTGACGGTGCTGCCAGGTGGCACCGGGTCGTCGGTGAAGGCTTTCTGGATCGCCAGATCGGTGCGGGTAACTTCGAGGGTGGCACTCGCCTTACCGCTGGATGTGAAGTCAGCAAGCAGATCGTTCGTCACATTGTCGAGCATGCCGACACCCGTGGTGACCACGTCGACGGAGACGGTACAAGTCCCCCCAGCTGGCAGCACTTCAAAGCCTGCAAAGATCGTACTACCGTTGGCGTCGAGGGTGATGACGCTGGTCCCAGGGACAGCGGTTACGGTAGTGTTCGGGGCGCTGGCGCTGATGCAATCGGTGGACGGGTTGGCGGGATCGGCGACCACCATCCCAGCAGGCAAGTTGTCTGTGAAGTCTAGGTTGCCTACCCGCGAAGCGTTAGCGGTGTTGTCCATCGTGAACGTCAGAGTGCTCTTGTCTCCCAAGGGGACCGAGCTCGGCGCAAAACTTTTCGAGAAACCAGGCAAGGTGGTGATGACGGTGAGGTCAACCGGCAGGGACATGCTGCTGCCTGCGCTCGACGTCAGAGTAATTGCCGGGTTGGTGTGGGCGCCCGGAGTGCTGGCGGTGACGTCGACGGTGACGGTGCAGCTCACACCGTTGCCCAACCGGCCGTCGCTGAAAGAAACGGTACCGCCGCCATCCGGAGCGGTGACGATGCCATCGTCACAGGTCGTCGAGGCATTTGCCGGCGTCGCGATGTCAACATCCCCCGGTACCGTCGGCAACACGTCGGTAAACGCCAGGTCGGTCACCGGGGCACCGGTACTGTTGGTGATGGTGAACGTGATCGTGCTCACGCTGCCCGGGCCGATGGTCGACGGGTTGAAGACCTTGGAGATCGTCGGCTGGGCGTGTGCCGCTGCTGCGACGAGCCACAATGCGAGCAACATGAAAGGGGTTGACCGTCGCGGCATCGGGATAGATTTCAGCATCACGTTCTCCGTCGCAGACTCGTATTGGGTGGACCGGCGTCGAGCGGCAGGTGCGCTAAGGGAGGGATCAAAGTAGAAAACCGGGTCCTCTAGGATACCAGAGCCGCTATGCTCCCGGCTCATCTTCTTCGTTTCGAAGCGACATTGATTGGGCACGTTTCCAGCGGGATCGACAGGCCCAAATCAACCCATGCAGCCCTATGCATCGGTGTCTCTATTCACCAGTGAGATGACGTCGAACGCGTCTAAGATTTCTTCCTAGCGTCCCGTAGGGACGTTATCGCTGCGAGAGGATTTCATCTCTCGAACGAGCTCACCGAAAGAAGCCGGCGGGACGCCAGCGCTCCCAGCAGGGGGCTACGAGGATTTACACGAACGCGGAGCCGGCCGGACGCCGGCGCTCCCAGTAGGGGGCTACGAGGACGTAGTGAGCTCGGCGAAGCTGGGACGCCGGTGTCCCTTGGAGGCGGCACCAGTCTCCATACTTCTATTCAGCGCCGCGGCGGATCGATTCGGGGACGCGCTCTAGATCGTGCGCTCTTAAGCCGAAGCTCCACTCGAGCGGGATGGTCGCGGGCAGATAACATTTAGTGGCGTCGCAAGCTTGATACTTGAAGCTGCCGGCAAGGGTGAGAGAAGTTTTCCCCGCGATCTCGTCCGGCAATTGACGACCGCCGAGCAGACGGACGTCCCGGAGTACACGGAAGGCTCCTTCGTACACCGGCACCGTTTCCTCAATGGCCGGGAGATGTTTGGTCTCCGAACCCGGATAGACCGCCGGCATGATTTCGACACCTGTCGCTGGAGCGACGTTCCAATCGATCGCGATGTAGCCTTCGACTCCGGGGGCATACACGTGCATGTCTTCTTTCAGCTCAACATCCAGCACTAAAGCGCCGCGTTGCCCAGGACGCAAAGCAATATTGCTGGTCGACCAACGTAAGATCAAATGATCGGTCTCGACAGCACCCTGCTGGTTGGCATCGGCGCCGAATTCTCGAATCAGAATACTGGCTGAGGTGGTGCGATCGTTGTTTTCTTCGTTGAAGAATTTGGCCTTCACTACGCCTGAGGGATCAACCACATAGTAGCCCGCATAAGCGAACCCGTAATACTCGGCATCCTTCGGCACGCCATCGTTGACGATACCGAACTCTTGGATGGTTTCGTAGTCAGGATCAGCCAGCAGCGGGAAGGTGATGCCTTTGCGCTCTGCGAAGTTCTCGAGGATTGCGACCGAGTCGTAGCTCATGGCTGCGAGACCGAGGCCCCGGGATTCGAGCTCACTGCGTCTGCTTTCCAGCTCCACGAGCTGGGTCTTGCAGTGATGTCACCAATCTGCCGTCCGGTAGAAGAGGAGCATCAATCCCTCGGGACCGGTGAGGTCCGCCAGCGTTCGCAGCTTGCCGTTCTGGTCGCGGGCTTCAAAATCTGGAATCTTGGCCCCGATCTCAGGCCCGGTGTTGATCGCGCTGTCAGCAGTTGTCGCCCCCAGCAGCAATACAGCCGAAAAGGCGGCTGTTCTCGCAAACCCTTGCATAAACTCTCCTCTGTCACGTTCGAAATGACTCGACTAAAAGGACTCGGCCGGAAACATTGGTGTTACAGAGGCACCTACGAACCCGAGTCGGATGACGTTCACTCCGTGACACGTTTTTTACACCCGCAATCTTCTCTGCCATTTCGGTAACCTGCTGGACCTGCCGGGACAACATTCTTTGATGTAACCTGCATGGATCGTCCGTCTCAAACCGCAGGTCTCACGGAGGCAACATGAAAAACATGACGACTCGACAACTCTTGGCAGTATTGATCGTTGGATTCACCCTTTCCGCCTGTGGCGCAGCCACCACCGACGCTGACGAGCCACCATCAGCTCAGGCCATCGCCGACGGCGGGCTAGCGCAAGCCACCTTCGCTGGCGGCTGCTTCTGGTGCATGGAGCCGCCCTTCGACAAGCTCGACGGCGTCGTTTCGACGATCTCGGGCTACACCGCCGGTGAGCAGAAGAACCCTACCTATCAGCAGGTCTCCGCCGGCCGCACCGGTCACACCGAAGCCGTCCAGATCACCTACGACCCAGACAAAGTCAGCTTCACCGAGTTACTCGACGTCTTCTGGCGCAACATCGATCCGCTAGCGGTGAATCGCCAATTCTGTGATGGCGGCACACAATACCGCACCGGCATCTACGCTCACGACGACGAGCAGCTCCGCCTCGCCGAAGCCAGCCGGCAAGCGATCGTCGACTCGGGACGTTTCGACCAACCGATCGCCACCGAGATCGAAAAACTGGATACGTTCTACCCCGCCGAGGACTATCACCAGGATTATTACAAGAAGAATCCGGTGCGCTACAAAACCTACCGCGTAGGCTGCGGTCGTGACCGGCGTCTAGAACAGCTGTGGGGCGACCAGTAGCAGGCGTTTGAGCTTCCTATTCGGCTTGATCCAACATCCATCGGCGGCTCGGTCGACCTTGTGAGGCGACGCTCGCCGAGACAAATTGTGCTTCGCGCTGTCCGTTTCGGTAGCCTCTTTGCGATCTCTTCCATAACAGCCGGAGTCCAAGACGGCCCGCGCTGAAACCGAGATCCAACGAGCCCCTCGCAATCTCATCTCGATGCTGCCATCCGCCCACTCGTTGAAAGACCTCGACGAAGAGCTCGATCGCCTCCTAGAGCTTTCCGAGGAAAACCGCCGCTCGCATCTGCGAGCGATCGAGAACGATCAACCGTCTCTGGC
>JAJCXQ010000219.1 GCA_029263355.1 Acidobacteriota bacterium
CATAATAACAGGGCGATCAATCGTCCTGTTCAAACCATGACTAGAAAAACTATATCTCTTTTTATAGCCGATCCAATGTTGAAGTCAAGTAGGTGAAAGAAATGACTGGTAGTATCCAAGATAGCTGATTTGGTAGGCCTATTAAGATCTAAGTTATTCAAGCCTCCGCATGCTCGACATGCAGTTTGTCATGAAGTTGAAAAGAAAAAGAATACTGATGACAAGTCGTTTGATTTTACGGTGCTTTTTATAATAAAGACGGAAGTCCCAGCCAGTCAGCTACTCTCAGTCCACGGCAATGCGATCGACGAGCGGCACGAGAAGAGGCAATACAGTGTCGGCGACAATGCGTTGACCTTCGGCGGTAGGATGGATGCCGTCGGGGAGGTTGAGCTCCGGGCGAGCGGCAACACCTTCGAGTAGAAAGGGGATCAGGGGGACGTCGAACTCTCGAGCGAGGGTCGGGAAAATTGCGGCGAAAAGTTCAGCGTAGTCAGGGCCGTAGTTGGGTGGAATCAGCATGCCCGCCAGCAGGACTTGAATATCTCGAGCCTGCGCCTGTTCGATGATGGAGCGCAGATTGGCTTCCGAGCTGTCGGGGGCAACGCCGCGTAGGCCGTCATTGGCGCCGAGACAGACCACCAGGATATCGGGCTGTTGGCGTAGCAGCCAATCGAGGCGGGCGAGACCGCCAGCAGTGGTGTCACCGCTAATTCCAGCGTTGACCACTCGTATGCGCTGTGGCGTCTGCTCGAGCCGCGCTTCGATGAGCGCTGGATAAGCTTGTTCTTCACTGAGACCGTAGCCGGCGGTCAGGCTGTCTCCCAGGAAAATGACCAGTGGTCCGCGACCTTCGACCGGTGTCCTCGAAGTTGTTGCGGACGCATCGCCCCGGCCAGTGGCAGTGGATGCCTGGGGTGGATGGGAGCGCTCGCCGCAAGCGAGGCAGCAGAACAACAAAGCGCTAGAGAATAGGGCGGACGACAAACCAAAATGGCTCAGTTTGCGAATCATCATTAGACGAGTCTATCGGAGCCGACGACAGCTCAGGGCAGCGGCTGGTGGTAGGCTTTCCGCGGCCGGGCTGCTGGCGCGCTTCGCACCTTCTACTTCCAGATCTACTTCACCTTGTGACGTCACCTCGACCGGCCAGGTCGAACACCGAGAACCTATGACCATTCCTAGATTAGAGATCCGCCGCTTGACCCATCGCCTGCCGTCAGGGGGGCGTTTGTTGACCATCCTCGATGCGATTGACCTCTCGATTGGCGCTGGCGAGTCGGTGGCAATTCTCGGTCCATCCGGCAGCGGCAAGTCGACGCTGTTGGCGCTGATGGCTGGTCTCGATCGTCCCACCGAGGGTGAAGTTCTGCTCGATGGGGAGCCGATCCACAACCTGTCTGAAGACCGTCTGGCGATATTGCGGCGGCGCAATGTGGGATTTGTGTTCCAGAACTTCCAGCTCCTGACCAATCAGACCGCCCGTGAGAACATTTTGCTGCCGTTGGAGCTGGCAAGCGATGAGGCGGCCGGCACGCGTGCTGACGAATTGCTAGACCAGGTGGGCTTGGCAGACCGTGGGCATCACTACCCGGTGCAGCTGTCCGGTGGTGAACAGCAGCGGGTCGCTCTCGCTCGCGCTTTTGCGACGCGTCCGCGAATCTTGTTGGCTGATGAGCCGACCGGCAATCTGGACGGCGCCACCGGCGAGCGTGTCCTCGAGCTTTTGGCAGATCTGCAACGGCAGGAGGGCACCACCGTCGTACTCGTGACCCACGATGCCTCGGTCGCCGAGCTCACCGACCGAGCGGTCCATCTGCGCGACGGCCGGGTGGAGCGAGACGAAGTTGTGGCTGGGGGTGACCGGGTTGGCTATCAGCGTCAGGTTGTGGCGGGATGACACTGGGAATTTTTCTACGGCATTTGCGACGAGAATCCCGTGGCAGCCGGGGACGCCTCGTCTTCTTCGTCGCCTGTTTGGCGGCGGGCGTCGCCTCGGTGGTCGCGGTCGCAGGCTTCTCCGAAGGGCTGGATCGCGGTATTCGCAGTGAAGCCAAGACCCTGCTGGCGGCGGATCTCGCGGTGCGCGGAAGGCAGCCGATACCCGTTGGGGTCGAAGCCGCGATCGATAAAATTGCCGGTGCGGAACGTACCGGAGTGCGGGAGATGTTGACGCTGGTCGCTGCCGGGCAGGCTCCCGAAGAGGCCGACAATCAACATCCAAGCCGCAGTCTATTGGTCGAGCTCAAGGGTATCGACGGCAGGTATCCGTTTTACGGTGAGCTGGAACTCGAGCCGTCAACTGATCTCGACGTTTTACTCAACGATCGCAGCGCTGTCGTAGCGCCGGAAGTCCTGACTCGATTGGGGCTTGGGGTCGGCGACGAGATGCGAATCGGAGGAGAGAGCTTTGAGATTCGGGGTGTGGTGAAGCGCGAGCCAGACCGCATCACCGGCGCGATGAGTCTGGGACCACGGGTGCTGGTTTCAGCAGCGGGACTCGATCGCGCCAATCTCGAGCAACTTGGCAGCCGGGTCAACTATCGTACGTTGGTGCGACTGCCCGCCGAGCGAGACGGCGACATCGATACCATCGTCGCCGAGCTAGCCGGCTTGCTCGAGACCGATGGTCGGCATCGCATCGAGACCTATACCGAGGCCCAGCCCGCATTACGAAAGGGTCTGCGACGGGTAAGCAGCTATTTGGGGTTGGCGGCTCTGCTCTCGCTGCTGATCGGCGGCCTAGGCGTTGCCCAGACGGTGCGGGCTTGGCTCGCTGGCCGGATGGATTCGATTGCCGTGCTCAAATGTCTAGGCTATCGACCGCGGGAGATCCTTTGGCTCTACCTTGGGCAGACGGCCGTTTTGGGATCGATCGGCAGCCTGGTCGGTGTTGGCCTAGGCATTGGCCTCCAGATGTCCATTACCCGTTTGCTGGCGGGTGCCTTGCCGGTTGAGCATCTCGAGATGTGGCAGCCATGGTCCTGGAGCCGTGGTCTGATTCTAGGTGTCGGTGTGGCGCTGCTCGCCAGCCTGCCGCCGCTGGTAGCGGCGATGAGGGTGCCGCCGATTCGAGTACTGCGTCGCGATGCCGATCCGATGCCGCCAAGTCGGTTGGCGGTCAGCGGCGTGGGGTTGGCATTGTTGTCGAGTTTGATCGGCCTGGCGACGTGGCAAGCAGGTTCATTTGTTGTGGGCCTGCTGTTCACCGGCGGCCTGATAGTGGTCGCGATGGTGCTCGGACTGGCTGCTTTGGGGCTAGCGCGGGTGGCGACTCGGCCTCGAGAGCGTTCTCGCCTGTGGCTGCGTCACGGCCTCGCTGCCCTTGATCGCCCGGGTGCATCGACGGTTGCCGGTATCGTCGCCTTGGGACTTGGGGTGCTGGCGCTACTGACCATGTTTCTGGTGGAGTACGGGCTGAGTGCAGAATTGGCGAGAGACCTTCCAAAGGATGCGCCAACGGCGTTTCTAGTCGACATTCAGAAAGACCAGTGGCCAGGCGTTGAAACGTTGCTGCGCGACGAGCAAGCCGACCAGATCGAGTCTGTGCCGATGGTGATGGCGCGCATTACAGCGATCGATGGTCGCCAGGCGTCGGAGTTGCGGCAGGAGATCGAGGCCGAAGTGGAGACTCGGCGGCCGGGACGAGACAACCGGGAAGCCTGGGCACTGCGACGGGAGCAACGGCTCACCTATCTCGACGAATTGCCGGCGGACAATCAGCTGATCGCCGGTGAGCTCTGGGGACAGCCCGACGTGGCGGAGATCAGTGTGGAGGAGGAGTTCGCCGGCGAGCTCGGGGTTGTGCTCGGATCGGTGGTGACTCTCGACATTCAGGGAGTCGAGCTCGATCTCACGGTCACCAGCCTACGTAAGGTGGATTGGGGATCCTTCGGCATCAACTTCTTTTTGGTGGTCGAGCCGGGGGTGCTGGACGATGCACCTCAGACTCGCGTGGCTGCTGCCCGGCTCCCCGAAGGCCGCGAGCAACAGGTGCAGGACAGGCTGGCTTCGAACTTTCCTAACGTGACGATGATCCGCACCCGCGAGGTGCTGGAGAAGGTTGCGGCGATGCTGACGCAGCTGGCCCTTGGCGTGCGACTGCTGGGGGGGCTCACCGTGTTGGCGGGGCTCACCATTTTGGCGGGCGCTGTCAGCGCCGGCTCGATACGGCGCGGCGCTGAAGTGGCGTTGCTCAAGACACTGGGCATGACCCGGCGCCAAGTCATGGCGAGTTTCGCCACCGAATACGCTTTGGTTGGGCTGGTGGCAGGACTGATCGGCACGGTCGGAGGTGCAGTCCTGGCCTATTTTGTGCTGACCCAGGGTATGGACGTGACTTGGGAGAATCGCCCTTGGTGGCTCGTGGGTTCGGTCGCTGCAACGGTGGTGCTGGCGGTCAGCTCCGGCCTCGCGGCCAGCGTCGGGGCTCTTCGCAAGCGACCGATCGAGGTTTTGCGGAGTGTCACAGGGTAAACTCGGGCGACCGCGCAGCCCGAGTTTCAGTCGTCAAACGAACAAGGAGGTCGACAGTGCACAGACCCTCGCCAAGTTGCTCATCAAATTGCCTACCAGCCGACTCGCGCTGGCTAGCTCTTGTTGCCCTCGCCATTTTGGGGTCTACGATGCTGGGGTCGGTTGTGGAAGCCGCCGAGGTCGAGGTTCTCGCCGCCCAGTCGGTTTTCGCCGTCGTCACCCACAAGGGCGGTTTTGCCGCTGGCATGGCCCATAATCATCTGGTGACCGCCGCGGGTCATCAGCTCGAAATGGCCTTCGACGCCGCCGCGCCGCTGCAATCGTCCTTCGAGCTACGCACCGCCGCGTCGCAGCTCGAGGTTGACCGTGGTGACCTCCAGCTGGAATGGTATCCGCGCTTCGAGGCCCTCGGCGTGTTGAGCGAAGCCTTCGGTGATGTCGCCGACAAGGATCGGGCGAAGATCCATGAGTCGATGCTCGGAAAGAGCCAACTCAACGCCGAGAAATTTCCGCAGATTGTTGCCACGGTCGTCAGTGTCACGGCGAAAGCCGCGACGGTCGGTGAAGTCGAGTTTCCTTACCAAGTGACGCTGCGCCTCGAAGTGCGCGGTCAAGCGGTGGAGAAGCCGGTCGCTGCCCGCTTCGATCTCGCCGACACATCAATAACCGTTGAAGCGGTCGGGGCGTTCAAGTTCTCAGACTTTGGGATCAAGCCGTTTTCGGCTTTCCTCGGCGCGGTTAAGAATGAAGACGAGTTTCACGTCTACTTGAACCTGACGGGAACGTTGCCACCGCCAGGGGATGCCGAGGTTGCGGACGACCCTTGATCAGCAGGTCCGTTCGATAATGACTGGGCCCCAGGTACCGCTTTGGGCTCCGCGGTGGGTGGAGTGTCGAAACGGAGCTGAGATGGTGCTGGCGGGTTTCGATCGCATGAGGTCACCTTTTGAGGAGTCGTCGGATTTCGAAATCGGTCTTCTCATGTGGGAATGCGAGAACTGGAAGGGAAACGGACCAGCCGATCGAAAAGAATTCCAGATTTGTTTCAGGTCTCACCTATAGAGGCGACAAACGTCGGGAAAACCGATCATCCAAGTCACCATTCCCCTGGCTTCGAAAGCGGTGTGATCAGCCACCCGGGCGACCGGCTCAGTGTGACCAGACTTCGACGTAACCGGAAACATCGGGCTCTGGCAGGTCGTTTCCCGGTAAGGTGACCCAGGCATGGAACTTGAGCTCGCCGTCGGCTCTCATGGTGCCGATGTGGATCCGGGGCTCGAGGCCGCAACGCGACCACAGGTCGAGCAAAAGCAACGAGTGTTTCAGGCAGGGACCAAAATTCTGTGGCGGCAGTAGGGATAGCAGGCGCCAGGCGCTGCCACCCAGGTAGTGCGGGTTGGCCAAATACGAGGTGATCCAGGGCCTGACGGCGCGCAACCGATCGGCAAGCTGGTCGAGGTCACAGCGCCGATTAAGCCAGCTCAAGCGCAACGCAGCGCGCAGCACGGCTGGCAGCGCGACGACTAGGAAGGTCGCTTTGGCGACCTGCTCACGGATCGTGGGTCGCAGCTGGCTCATCGCCGTCGGCTAACCGTTCGAAGATCGCAGCTCGTTCCTGGGCATGAGACGAAGGGCCGTAGAGATCGCCGTCCTCGACCAGAGCCTGGGCGTGGCACCGCCCGCAGTACGACAGTTTCGAGCAGCTCTTGCAGGTGTGAAGATTGTTGCGTCGGATGTTGCGAACTTGGTTCAACCATGGGGAATTCTCCCACACATCGCGGAACGAGCGCTGGCGGATGTTGCCGCCAGCCCCAGGCAGGATATTGCACGCCATCACGTCGCCGGAGGAGGTGATGTTGCAGTAGCGGTTGGCGGCGGCGCAAAGTGGACCGTCGTGGCGCGGGTCGTCGGCGCCAGCCTGGGGCAAGTGACAGCCCAGGTGGGGCCCGCCATAGTGGGGTACAAGTTTCTCCTGCGGCACGCGCAACGCCAGGGTCGACGGGTCGCCGTCTTTTTTGGCCATGATGGTTGGGGAGGCTTGAAAGCCGGCTCCGACCTGTTCGGCGTAAGCGGCAACGGCGTCGAGACCACCGTAGTTATGGATCATCATCGGAGCCTTGAGCAGCACTTCGACGTTGCGGTCGCGGAGTCGCTCGATGCCGGCCAGGGTCTTGGCCAACGAGCCAGGGCGTTGCGAAATCAACTCGAAGGTCGCGGTGTCCATCGAATAGAGACTGATCTCGACCGCCGCCGCCAGCGCCGTGATGTCGTCGGCGACCTGGTCATCGATCAGCACTCCGTTCGTGAACAAACGCAAGGCGAAGCCGAGCTGACGTGCCCGCTGGGCGACGGTCAACCAGTCACGGCGCAGAAACAGCTCGCCACCGGTGAGGGTGAGGAACATTGTGCCCATTTCAGCCAGCTCTGCGAGCAAAGTGAGCAACCGCTCGGTGGAGAGCCGATCCGGGGTAGAAAAATCGGGGATGTAGCAATGCTGACACCGGAAGTTGCAATGATGAGTGAGCTCGATCGACACATCCATCGGGATGTTGTGTTTCGCCGCCTGCACGATCAGTCTCTGTTGATGTGTCGGAAGACTCATGCGGCCTCAGGCTCCTGACTGATCACTGCCCAAACGTCGCGGGTGGGGCGAAAGGCGAGCTCCCAGATTGGCACCCTTGAGATGAGGTCGGCAAGAGATTCGAAGGTCCGTCGCAAGGCGTCAGGGTCGAAGATTGGCCACACGATCTCCCGCCGAAGACACGCGAAGGCCTCGGAGGATCCCACCCGTCGCCGTCGATCGTAGGTGCCGTGGCGTAGTAGGTAGATGCCACACAGCGGGGCGCTCCCCGGCCGGCTTTCCCAGAATGGCAACGATCCGAGATGAGGCCGGTCATCTAAATGGACAGCGGCGAGCTCATCGCACAGCGCTGCTTCCGGGAAGAGCGCGGCGAGGGTTGACTTGCCGCTGCCGGAGGGGCCACTCGCCAACCAGCCGCGTTCGCCGTCGGTGAATGCGGCGCCATGCACAATCAGGCCGCGGTCCCAGGTCTCGTACCACAACATCTGAATCATGCGGTCGATCGGATAGGTCGCCAGCGGACCGACAAGCTTTCCGGTCCGCTGTTTGAGGTCGAGCTCGAGGTGGAACGAGTCCGACTCCAATCGCAGCCGGTCGCCTCCACGTTGTGCGCGCAGGGGCTGCTGTCGGCCGTCCGCCAGCCCCTGCGGGCTTGGCTCCCTAGAGCTCGACAGTCGGTATTCGATGTGCCAGAGTGCCGGCTGGCTCGTCGTGAAGGCGCCATAACGCAGCTCTAGCAGATCCTGAAGCCGTGAGCTTTGACAGGTGATCGCCAGCGGGATGCCTCCGAAATCATAATGGTGCTCCGCTAGCAGGGCGCCGGCAGTCATGAGAATGGCACCTGATTACACAGAGGATTCTGTGCCGGGAAGAAGGCACAGGTCGCGG
This sequence comes from Acidobacteriota bacterium, assembly GCA_029263355.1. GTDB lineage: Bacteria > Acidobacteriota > Thermoanaerobaculia > Multivoradales > J023 > JAAELT01. The sequence goes on from JAJCXQ010000219.1 coordinate 7,946, forward strand.
CAACCTGCTCAACGGTTTCCTGCCACAGAATCTGTGGCGGTTCGAGCTCGACCGGCGGGTCGATGGTGCTCGGCGGGTCGATGGCGACCGGCGGGTCGATGGCGACCGGTCGTCGTTCTTCGGGCTCGCCGTGGAGTACAAGACCGAGTTCGACCAGCTGCTCGAGGAAGACTTCGATCTCGGCGAGTCCGAAGTCGGGTGACGTCTCAGCACTCAACGTTCGGGCAACAGCATCGGCATCGGCCATCGTCTCGAGAGACTGCCAAATGAAGGCCGCGGTCCCGTTGAGACCGACCATCCGTTTTTCCGCGAGGTCGAGGACAATCGTCTCCTCGCCGATGGTCCGCCAGGCGGTCTGCCTAGCGCGTCGATACGTCACCTGGGCTCCCTGAATTTCGGTGAGTCTAACAGGCATGCAGCTCACTGAACGATGAGGAAGGGCATGGCGCTGAGTTATTCTGAAATGTCTAGCTGACGTTGCGCGTGACGGTCGACCGGCCATGGGTCGCGACTTCCTGCCACGAGGCCGTCGATTGTGATCGCCGGCTGCGAGAGAGTGCGGGCGCCTTCGATGGCGATCAATGCGAGCGCGCCAGCGACGACGGCGGTCCGCCAGCGTCGCCTTGCGGGCGCCGAGTCAGGCCTGGATGCGCCGAAACGATGTGCGACTGCCACGACTGAGAACGCGAGTAGGAGTGCAAGCACCGGGAACGTCGTAGCGCCCTGGCGGGCGTAGCCGAAGAACAGGACAACAGCGACCACTTTGCTCAACCCGAAGCACAACCACGGCGCCAGCTGGTTCGGGCTCGACGCATCGGTGTCGCCATGGGCGCTCGTGCGCTCCGCCTCCGTGGCGCGACGCAGGCCGGCGCCTAGTCCTGCGATCGCGGCCAACAAGAGGGTCAATTCCCACAGGCGGGTTCCCAAGCTCTCCTGCGGCACCACCAGATCCACCGGGCGGCGGACGCCCGAGAGGCCGAGGGGCATGTTGTATCCCCCAAAGCCCAATGTGGCGCCGCGCCAAAACAGTCTGAGCTTGGCGACTGCCAGGCGCGCAAAGTCCGCCGGATTCTGCCAAATCCACCGGGCGCCAAGGGCGTAGCCTTGATTGACGATCCGTAGATGTGCCGGATATGTCAATGTGAGGTCCGGCGGAGGCAGGCCGGCGATCAAGGGTGAGGGAAATCGCGAGGCGCCCCCAACAAGGGGTGGTGGGGCTTCGAGGATCGAGCGATCGAAGCCGCCGGTTGCTTGTGAGTTGTTGGCGAGGTAAAAGTTGAGGCCACCATAAAGCGCTACGAAGGGGGTACTTGCGACCGCCTCAGGGTGATAGCCGAAGGCTTCCTCGAGGATTTCAAAGTCATTACCGGTGACCTCTCGTCCGCCGCGCACCAGGACCGTGGCAGCCACGAAGTTGGACGCCGTGCGGCGGATGAACGCAGGCAGCCGTTCTCGCTCGGCGATCGCGCCATCGTCCCAGGCGAGCGGCTCGAGCGCGGCTTCGACCTGTCGCCAGGCAGCCTCGGTGGCCGGGTTGGGGTTCGGCTCCTCATTATTGAAGCGACGTATCTCGCGCCAAGCCTCGAGATGCCACGGCAGCAGCACCAGGCCGAAAACGGCGCCGAGGGTGGCGAGTCGTGGCCACAACCGGGACGACCCGGCCCTCCGCCAGGCGAGGATCAGGAACGCGGTCGCCAACACAAAATAGAGAGCGTGCTCTACCCGTGTCAGACACGCCAGGCCATTCAGTAGGCTCCAGCCGGCCAACAGCTGGGTCGTCGGCCGCTGGCGCAGCGATTGCCACAGAATGAACGTCCCCACTACCAACAATAAGTAGGGAGTTTCGTTGTCGAGAGAGGTAGAGAGAATCATCAGGCCGGTTGATCCGGCGCACAGCAGGCCGGTCAGTAGCGCCACCGGCTCACCAAAGGGGCGCCGGGCCGCCACAAAGATCAGCGGCGCAATCAGTGCTCCCATCAGGCACCACAGCAGACGCAGGCCGGCAATTCCACGAGGCTGCCCATCCCAGAGCCAGGAGATCAAATAACCCGTAGCCGGTGGTCGCAGCGGAATGTCGAGCTCAAAAGGCTGGTCGTGGTGCAGCGCTCGGGCATAGTCTAACCAGGTCGCAGCGTCTCCCTTGTAGTAGGCCGAGTAAGGCCAGGAGGAGTCCGCGGTAGCTTGCCAAAACAGCATTCGCAGAGCCAATGCGAGCACAAAGAGCCCGACGGCGATCGTGTGCTTCGGCTGCCATCGCGGGGTCTGCTGGTTTTTGGTCTGCTGGCTCTTGGACTGCCGTCGCTTGGATCGCTGTGGTCGCGATCTGGATTTTGATGTACCCATGATGATGTGCCAACGAAGGACGCCCATTCTACGTTCGATCGCTTCTCGGGCGTGTTAGCATTTCGCAGGTGGGAGTCGAGGGTACAGAACCGATCGGAGAGGGAGCGCGAGGAGCCGGGAGTTGATCTTTCAAGAACTCGTTGGCGAGCGCGTTGTCGACTTCGCCCGCGCCGCTCGCATGGATCGCGCTCGGTTGCTGGAAGCGCAACAGATCGAGATTTTCACAGAGCGTCTACCCTGGTAAGTTGGGCCTCTGCCACCGCTTTCAAACCCGATAAAGATTCAAACTCTGCTGCCTAAGCTCGGCAGCTTCAATTCCAAGATTAGAGGGATCGCTTTTGAGGAAACAAACGCCTATTTTTGTAGTCAGCTCAGGTCGCGCGGGATCCACCTTGTTGGCCAAGATGATTCACCGCCACCCCGAGCTGATATGTATTTCGGACATTTTCGAGCCGGTTGGAGAGATTCCCTTCTTTGATCGTGAACGTCAGGTTGACGGTCAAGAGTTCTTCCGCGTCCTCAGCCAACCTTCGTTTCCGCAACGGATCAAGTATTGGCGAGAGCAGCCCACTTCAGAGCTGCTGTATTTGCCCGAAGACGATGAGATGGTCTCTTTGCTCGTGACCTACGCCTTGCCATTTATCACAGGGGGCGACCCGATGCCCCTATTTGCGGAGGTCGAGGAAGCGTTCAAGGCTCGCGGCCAGGCGTCCATGGCTGATCACCTGATCTATTTCTGCGACTGGTTGCGGGATCGATTCGATCGTAGCTTATGGGTCGAGCGGACCGGTGGTTCGCTGCCGCACATGCGGAGAATCATCGAGACCTGGCCCGACGCTAGGATCATCCACAACTTCCGTGACACCCGTGAGACAGCTATTTCGATGATGACGGGATCCTTCTTCCGGCTCTATCTGGAGTTGGAGAAGAATCCAGACCTCGGCGATTGGGACTCGAGCTACATGCCTCCTCTCGAAGAGATGGGCGCGATGCTCAATCGCTGGATCGTTGACGCCGTCGACGCTCTCGAAGCAGTGCCGGCGGAACGCAAACTCGATCTTTCCTTCGAGCAGCTCCTCACCGACACCTCCGCCACCCTATTGCGCTTTTGCGCGTTTGTCCTTGAACGTGAGCCGACCGCCGAAGACATCGCCTGGGCGGAAGCCGAGTGTGCTGTCGTCCGTCCCCCGAAGCTGCGTTTCCCGACCTTGCCGGAAGCAGAGCAAGCGAAGTTGCAGGAAGTTTGTGCCGATGGATTGGCGGCTTTGGGGTATGGGTAGAAGTCCTGCGTCAAGCTTGCCGCCTGAGTGATAGCAAGCCGCTCAGGTGGCAACCGGTGCATGCAGGACCTGGAAGGCGCAGTAGAATGCCGGGGATGACTCGTTTCTTCAATACCGCCGGCCCCTGTCGTCCCGAGGATCACTACATGGTTCCGCCCGAGCCTCGGTTGCCACAGGTCCGCCAGCTGATCGAAGAGAAGCTTTACTTCGTCATCCATGCGCCTCGTCAGACCGGCAAAACAACCTCGTTGAACAGCTTGGCGCGCCAGCTGGCGGCGGAGCACAACTACGCTGTTGTCCACGCCAGCTGTGAGCGCGGTCAGTCTGCCGGTTCCAACGTCGAACGTGGGGTGCAAGCGGTATTGCGCGCCATCGAGTTACAGGCCGAATCACTGCCGCTGGAGTTGCGCCCCGAGCCTCTCGATGACTTCCATGGTATCGAGGCCGAAAGCCGTTTGCGAACGTATCTGACGCGTTGGTGCGAGCGCTCGGCCCGTCCAGCCGTTCTGTTCCTGGACGAGATCGATGCTCTGCAAGGCGACACTCTGATCTCGGTGCTCCGCCAGGTACGAGAGGGTTATCCCGATCGGCCGCATCGCTTCCCTCAGTCGGTCGCCTTGATAGGTCTGCGTGACGTGCGGGACTACAAGGCTCAAATGGGCCCGGATGCTGAAACCCTCGGTACGGCTTCACCCTTCAATATCAAGGCTGAATCGTTGACCTTGTTGGACTTCACCGCCGAGGAAGTCTCCGAGCTTCTGGGGCAACACACTGCGGACACCGGTCAGCCCTTCACCGAGGAGGCGCAGACCTTGTGCTGGGATCTGACCCAGGGACAACCTTGGATGGTCAACGCCTTGGCGCGTCAGGCTGTGACTCGTCCGGCGAACGACGTCACGCGACCGATCACGGCCGCGATCATCGAGCAGGCCAAAGAAGTGCTGATCCGGCGCCGTGACACTCACTTGGACTCACTGATCGATCGCCTTCGCGAGCCGCGTGTCCGCAAAGTGATCGAGCCGATCTTGACTGGTCGTTTTCCCGCCGACGATGTCTTGGACGACGATGTCCATTTCGTCAAAGATCTGGGCCTGGTGGCGTCGCGCTCGACGGGGCTCGAGATCTCTAACCCGATTTATCGTGAGATCATTCCTCGTGCCCTGACTGCGGTCAGTGAAGAATATTTTTCGCTCACCCGAGCCGACTATATCGATGTTGATCGTCGACTCGATCTTGCCAAGCTGCTTGATGGATTCGTCGCCTTCTGGCTCGAGAATGCCGAATGGATGTTACGACGCCAGCCCTATTCCGAAGCTGCCGCTCAACTCGTTTTCATGGCATTCCTACACAAAGTCGTCAACGGTGGCGGCACCATGAACGCTGTCCCCGCTGGGGCTGCATCAATCGATCGCGAATACGCCGTCGGCAGTGGGCGAGTCGATCTGTTGATTCGTTGGCCGTTACCGGACGGACACGTTCAGCGCCTCGCTCTGGAGCTCAAAGTCTGGCGAGACGGTGACGTCGATCCCCAGGGGCGCGGCCTGGACCAGCTCAGCCAATACCTCGAGAGGCTCTCCCTCGACCGAGGCACCCTGGTGATCTTCGACCAACGTCAAGTTGCCCCAAAGCTGCCTGAGCGTTGTGCGACCACACAGATCGAGCATCAAGGACGACAGATCACCGTGCTTCGTCTATAGAATCGAAAGCGATCGTCCGCCGACCTGATAGATTCGACGCAGCCGTCGCAAGACACGAGCCGGAGTGGCGGAATCGGTAGACGCAGCGGACTTAAAATCCGCCGGCCATAGGTCGTAGGGGTTCGAGTCCCCTCTCCGGCATCATGACGCTGAGCTCGAGCCAAATTCATACGCGCGATGAAATAGTTGCTTGGTACCGCACCCCTGCTGGGTCATTGAGACCACGCGTACGCCGCGAACTCACAAGTCAGCCAAGAGATTGATCCCATCTCTTGGGCTCCAGGCGATCTGATCGAACTTGGGATCTCCAGGACTGCCGCAGCACGAGTCCGCCGCGGTCCGCGGACTCGCGACTGCATCCGACCCTGCAAGGGCGGATAGATCAGTCTTCGGCCAGGGTACGCTCGATATCTTTGGTCCCCGGCTGTTGGGGCTTAGTGATCTCTTTCTGGACTTCGGGCTCTACTGCTGGAGTCAGGGACTGGGTATCTAGCTCGAATAGCGAGACGGAAGAGAGTTCGAGAGCTGAGGAGGAGTCGGTCGTCGCAGAAAAGCCGAGAGGGGTACAGCTACAAGCGGTGTGGACCTCTCCACATGTTGTGTGGATAGGCACTCCAAACTGCTCATGGACGCAGGTGCAATTGGTGCTCGGTCCACTGTTGGGACATGTTGAGCTACAAGGAGGATAGGCAGCTCCCGCTGGCAATACCATCAGGACGCTTAAAAGGGCTGCGGCGAGTAGGGCGATTCGGACGGTGTGATGAGAGGTGCTTTGGTTCATGTGGTCTTTCCTTCCGGAAGTTGAGTGGGGTCAAACGGCCTTCGCGACCAGAGACTCTTTCACCAGTCAGATGATATGATAAGGTGAAAATACCAAGAGCGGATCGTTTGACGACAACTTCCTTCGGAGCTTTCCTCGCGGCGAGTGTCGAAGCCAAGGCGAGGTCGGCTCCGGCAGATGCTGCATAAGGTGCGCAAACGGTTGCTCGCTATGCTGCAGGATGCCGATTTGCTGGCCATCAGCGCTGATATCGGCGCGCTTTACTGCCAGACACAAAAATTCCACCACTTGACTCAGCTCATTCGCGAATCCCTGGCCGTGCTTGGTGACGCTGGGGGCCACAAGGCGCTGCTCGAGCGGATTCTGAATGCCGCCAGCCGTGAGTTGGATGAAACCCAGATCATTTCACCCGGCGACACCGGATCCCCTGACATCCGGAGTTATGCGACGGGTGATGTCGGAGTGGGAGACTGCTCGGAACGCCGGCGCCATACGCTCCCACCATGCACGTGCAAGATTGATCCACCGCCACATCAACACCAAAGACGCCACCATCGCCGGTAGCGCCAGAATGCCCACTCGTTGTCGTGCCTGCCGGCTGAACAAGGGGCCGGATTGCCACTCCGTCTGTAGCAAGGCGATGGCTGCAAGGTCTTCGCGGATTCCAGCAAGGGCTTCGTCGTCGATTACCATCTGTTGCTGGTGCGCGAGTGCGACGATCTGGTCAAGGCTCTTGTTGATCTCGGTACTCAGTTTTCCGGCCTCTTCCAGCAGCGTTGCCATCAACCGGCACGCCAGATCACATGGCTCACGGCTGGCAAGGAGCGTGTCGACCAGTTCGAGATATTCGCTGCGTGTTGCGTTCACGCCCACTACGGTAGGCGGGCGATCGCAGCCTGTAAACAGATTACGGTCAGCTGGCCGTAACCCCATCTTTCACGCCGGGTGGCGAGGCGTGATACCTATGCGTCGCTTTCGCAAGCGTGCTGACAAACACACCAATACAGATGCCTTCCTGCAATGATTCTCAGGGAGCGGCGATGGTCTCGAGGGTGGGTCCGGCATCGAACAGTGATGGTACGGACACCGCGACCGCAGCACGCAGCCTTGTGACATGTTCCCGCGTTTCTGCAAGTTCGCGCTCCGCAGCATGGAGCACGTTCTGGAGCAACGAACGGGTGCCACAGGCATCGCCGAGTGTTACCAGCGAATCCCGGATGAGGTCTGCAAGATTGTGAAACTTGTCGGTCTCGCAGTAGAGCCTGCCGATATCGGCCGTGATGGCCAGAACCTCGGCATCCTGCCGTGTGTTGAGCAACCGAGTGCGGGCCTTTCGCAGCATCTGCAACGCACGCTTGCGCTCACCCAGTCGACCAAGGATCAAGCCATGGGTCCAGCTCAGGCGCAGCCGGACGGCAGTAAACCCCTTGATACCTGAAAGCTGACTTCGGAAGGTTTCAAGATACCCGGAGGCATGCTCAAAGTGGCGTTCCTCTCCCTTTGCCAGAATAGCCGCGATGTTGGTGAGAGCAGAGGCGTAGTAGAACGGAGGCGTAGTGCTCGGGGAGAGCAGCCGGAGGGCTCGCTTCTCGTCTTCTAGCGCTGCATCAGTCTTCCCTTGCAGGCAATGGACTACGCCTCGCCAGATCAGCGTACGGCCGACGCCGTCCTCGTTACCCAGCGTGCGATAGTGGTTGATCGCGTTTTCTGCACAGGCCATTGCGTCGTCAAGGCGGAGCTGGAATAGGCGTATGCCGCCCATGCACCGGTAGACATCCGCCAGGCAGCATGGGCACGACCCTGCCAGTTTCAGCGCCTTCTTCAGTTCCTCCTCCGAGCGATTCAAAACAGAGACCATGCGGAAGCTTGCGGCCATGACGCAATGCGCCTTGGCCAGGCTGTGGCGATCCCCTGTCCTGATCGCCAGTTGCATCGCGATCTGGGCGCGCATCAGAGCGGTGTTCGGATCCTCGTACGCCTGCTCGCCGCACCATTCACAAAACGCCCGGCAGAACTCCGGTGTCCAGAACTCACGTTCCTCAATGACTCGCCAGGGCGTTCTTGCAGCTTTCCTGACAAGCCGCTGTGCCTCGTTCATGGGAGCCCTCCAGGAATACTTTTTGGCGCTTAGAATCTGTCCAGGTTGGAAGGCTAAGTGAAGAGAGAGGGCAGGGTCAAGATACTGCCCTCTCCCGCCGCTTCCTGCTTACCCGTCTGGAATGATGAACGGTCCGATCGAACAGGATTCCATGGCGTAGCCACCTCCTCGGAAGCAGCACGCCAGGCTGCCGAACTGCTGCGCTGTGGCTGCTTCTAGGCGATTATTCTAGACAGGCAACGTCCCATTCAGGCGTAGTGCGCCAAAACCTCTCAAACAGACGCATGACTGACTCAGAGCATCCGCGAATCCCTGGCCGCGCTTGGTGACGCTGGGGCCACAAGGTGCTGCTCGAGCGGATTCTGCGTGCCGCCAGCCGTGAGTTGGATGTAGCAGAAACGCTGAGGCAACGCGACCGGCATTTCTAATTGTCGTTGATCAGCCGCCAGATCGAAAGAATCACTAACGCAGCGTCACGGGTAGCGGACCAAGGACCTTTCTACGGGCCAGGCGGGCTCACGGGCCCGTTCCAAGGACCCATCTACGGGCCATGCGGTCGACACAGCCCGTTCCAAGGACCCATCTACGGGCTTGACGGGCGACAAGGCCCGTTTTTGGGCGGAGACTAGTGGCGGCTCCAGAAAGAGCACGTGTTGGAACCGGGGGATCCCTCGATTTTGCGCGGAACTTGACCTTGTCCCCCGGGGAGCTGGTGAGATTTCGAGGGATATTGGGGGCTCCCCTGGTACCAACGAAGGTTTCTGTTGAAAATCGGCTCCTCCCCCGGTACCAACGAAGGTTTCTGTCAAAACTCGACTCCTCCCCCGGTACCAACGGAGTGACCGGTGCGGCCGGCGAGATGGTACCGTCAGGTCAGCCGTCTTGGCCAGCCAAGAGACCTGTTGCGCGTCACGAATGGCGGGTCAAGCTGGCCAAGAGACCTGTTGTGTGTCACCAATTGCGGCCTTGACGGGAAAGCTGCCTGGACACCTTTGGGGCGGACGTGGGACGCCAGCCAAGTGCTGATCGTTTTGTCATTCCAGTTCGTTTCCATCCTACTTTTTGGGTCAGAATGCATCTTAGGTAGCAAGTCCTATCTAGCTTGGAAGGCCATCGTCTGGTCTTCGAGCACTGGTGAGGCGCGGTCGTCCCTGCGGACCTCGCCCTCTCTGTCATGCGATCCTCTGAAAAAGGAGCCTTGCCCATGCCGCGACGCCTGATCGTCCTCGGAGCTGTTCTCCTGCATCTCTGCTCTCCGGTTTTTGCCCAGAACCTCATCGTCAATCCAACCTTCGACACCGACGTGGTCTCCTGGGACGTCCCTGACGGCTTCGGCTTCATCTTGCGCCACGATCCTACGGACGGTTCGGCCGCTGCCGGAGCGGCGGAGGTTGAGGGTGCTGCCCCTGGTGGGCCTTTCAGCCCGTTCGTTATCGTCCAGCAATGTGTCGACCTTGGACCGATAGCAGGCAAGCCGCTGACCCTGATGGCCGAGATCAAGCCCGTTGACCACCAGCCGAGCCTTGCCCGTCTCGCCGTTACCTATTGGGGCACCGCTGGTTGCGTCGACCCCTTCATTGATAGCGCCTCCGTCGAAGGCGCTGCCACTCTGGGCATTTGGAATCCTGTCGCCGGCGACCTGCCGACACCCCCGCCCGGCGCGGTCTCGGCGTTGATCTTGATCGGCGTGGATACCCCGGTTGCGGATCCAACCCTGCTGACCCGCTTCGACGACGTTTTCGTCGGGCCGGTGGCGGAAATTTTTGGAGATGGCTTCGAGTCAGGGGATACGTCGGGCTGGGAGTAGCCGGCGTTGGAGGCAGGTAGGTGCGAGGCGCCATCGATCGTCGATTGCACGGTCCTCGACGTCAGGAGACCACGATTTATCGTCGATCGTGGTCTCGGCAACGTTGAGAACCCGCGATCGAGCGTCAATCGCACGGTCTGCGACGTCAGGGCACAAGGATTGATCGTCGATCGTGGTCTCGG
>JAJCXQ010000220.1 GCA_029263355.1 Acidobacteriota bacterium
GCAATTCCCGATTCTCGACGCTGGACAGTCCAGCCAGCTCCTCGACCACCCATCCCGCTGACGCCACCGCGTGCCGCACCAGTACCAACAGCGGCGCCAACGACAATGCCCGCGCTGCCGGGAGCGTGCCAGGCATCTATACCCGGGGTAGCTTTCATTCCATCACTGGTTGGAAGAACCGGGGTGGCTGGCACGTCCAGTCTAGGCACGTCCAGTCTACGTGTGCCAGGCGCCTATACCTGGGCGGCTTCGTCACAGGGGTGGCATGATGGCCAGCCGAGTCCTCGATAAGCTTCGACAGGAGGGCCGCGCTGAGTGCACAAAAGCGGGGCGGGACGCGACCTGGCGGAAGCTCTGAGAACAGTCTGTGCCTCGAATGTGATCATGACTCTATTAGTGTGCTCAAGAATGATTAGTGTGCTCAAGAATGGTTAGCTTCCGTTCGGCAGCAGGTAGGCCGCTTACCTTCAGAACCTCTTCCCGCCCTACCTTCGTTCAGTGACCAAGCTCCAACGCGGTCGAGAGCTTGGTCACTGCAAAAGCAGCCTGGCAGTCCAATCCGGAATGGCTACACCATGAGCAACCACGACTTCCTCGATGCCGACCTCTATACGTGGGCGACGAAATTTTGCCACGGCCTGTGGCGAAAATAGCCGACGCCGAGCCGACGCTGCTATCTGCCAGGCACCTATATCTGCGGCGCGTCTTCCAAGTGGTGTCTTGAGGCCTCCGGCCGTCTCGATGAGCTGTCAAAGCTGAATTGGGATCCGGGTTAGAGTAGTGGTGTGTCGCTGAGGAGGGCGTTGTAGTGCGATTGCGGGTGCTTGTTCCGTTAAGTGTCTGAATCGTGGTAACTTACTTGTGCCAGGCACCAAGTGGGGGGGCACCTAATAGGGGGAGGCACGACGCTGCCACTACCAACTCCATTGGTGAGGTAGAATCCCGGGATTCTCAGCTGGTCCGAAGACATGGACTTCTAATCGATGCTTTTTGGGGGAGGACGACCATTGCTGGCGATCACGAGTACCTTCAGTTCTGATGAGCCTTTCCTCAGCGATCTACTGACCGACATCGAAAGCGGGAAGATCCAGCTACCAGACTTCCAACGTGGTTGGGTCTGGGACGATAACCACATTCGTTCACTCATCGCCAGTGTGACGCTGTCATACCCCATCGGAGCTCTAATGAGCTTGGAGACTGGTGGCGAGGGGGCGCGGTTCCGACCTCGGGCCATCGAAGGTGTGGAGTTGGTAGGAGGCGTTGAACCAGATAAGTTGATTCTCGATGGACAACAGCGACTCACGTCCCTGTATTTGGCGCTTCGAAGCAGTTTGCCCGTGCCAACCCAGGACGCCAAGGGAAAGAAGATCGATCGGTTCTACTACCTCGACATGGAGCGATGCCTCGACCCAGAAGAGGAGCGGATCGATGCCGTTGTGTCGGTGCCCGCCAAGCGGCAAATCAAGAGCGACTTCGGGCGTGTGGTCGATCTCGATCTCTCGACCCGCGCAGGCGAATACGAATCCGGGCATTTCCCGCTTCAGATGGTCTTCGATTCGGTCGGCGTCGCCGACTGGGAAGAAGGCTACCGTGAGCACTTTACCTATGATCCCGAAAAGTCTCGGTTTTTGAGTGGGTTTAGCCGCCAGATCTGGCAGCCATTGCAGAAGTACAAGGTGCCGGTGATCGAGCTCAAGAAAGAAACCCCGAAGGAAGCCGTCTGCCAGGTCTTCGAAAAGGTGAATACGGGTGGTGTCTCACTAACTGTATTTGAACTCATGACCGCCACCTTCGCGGCCGACGACTTTCAATTGCGGGAGGACTGGGAAGCCCGCAAGGAGCGTCTCGAAGTTCAGAGTGTGCTTGCAGGATTCGAAGGGTCTGAGTTTCTCCAGACAGTCACGCTGCTTGCGAGCTACCGCAGACACCAGGCTACCGGCTCGGCTGTCAGTGTCAAACGCAAGGACGTCCTGAGACTCACACTTGCCGAGTATCAGGAGAATGCCGATTCCGTCGAGGACGGGCTCCGACAGGCCGCTCGATTCCTCAATCGGGAACGGGTGTTTGATCTCAAGAATCTCCCCTACGGTACCCAGCTGGTCCCTCTGGCAGCCACCTGCGCATTCATCGGTAAGAAGTTTGAAGAAGATGTGGTGCGGCAGAAACTCGCTCGCTGGTACTGGAGTGGGATCTTCGGCGAGCTTTATGGTGGCGCCAACGAGACTCGGTTCGCTTTGGACATCCAAGGTCTCTGCGCGTGGGTTCTCGAAGAGGGCGAAATTCCCCGCACGATCCGAGACTCGACATTTACCCCAAGTCGGCTTCTCACCCTCCAGACTCGTAATAGCGCGGCCTACAAAGGGCTGTATGCCCTAATGGTGCAGCGCGGGGGCCTAGACTTCGTCAATGGTGACTCTATCGCCCACACCACCGGTTTCGAGTTGCCTGTCGAAGTTCACCACATCTTTCCCATAGTCTGGTCGCAGAAGCATGAGATCCCCAGAAGTAAATGGAACTCGGTGGTCAACAAGGCGCCGCTGACCTCGCGTACCAACCGCATACTTTCCGGGAGCGCGCCGAGCCAGTACCTCCGGCGGATCGTCGATCGGGGTGCGGTCGGTTCAGATCGCCTCGACCAGATTTTAGAAACGCACCTCATCGATCCTGAGTTGCTTCGCGAGGATCGATTCGAAGACTTCTTGCGGGCTCGGGCTTCGGCGCTTCTCGACGAGATTGAACGGGTGACTGGTAGGACTGTGCAGGGCCGAGATTCGGAGGAAACGGTGCATGCATTCGGCATGCCTCTTGTCGGGCCGGAAGTCGGCTCGGAGGTTGAGGCTTCGGGAGAGGAGTCGGTAGGTGCGAGCTCTGGGTAGGTGATGCGTACCAGGTACTTGGTCTGGAGTTGGTAAGGGTTCTGAGGGCGAGTGGGAAGTCGGACGGGATCCGAGCAAAGTTGTAAGACAGGTACTTTTTTTGGGAACTGACTAGCGGGAGATTAATAATGGCAATACCTCAATCACCAAACCTTCAAGGTCCTCGGCACAGAAGTGTTCAGCCGATGGTCAAGTATTGCCCGACGTGTCGAGGTGGTCTCGAAGTAATGGCGTCGAACAACCAGACGGACTTCGCACACAACTATTGGTGCTCGGTGTGCGGGCGGGTGTTCGAGATCAACTACTTGGGTCGTGATCTTGATCTTGATGAAGCCTGGATCGAGGCTGCCACGGCGCAGGTTAATGGTGAGACCTGAATTCCCAATGAAGCGAAGACGAGCTTGGGAGGCGGAGCTGGAGACCGATGACTAGGTTCCATGCACCGATTTTTGTGCGGAGAATCTGGCGACGACCGATCAACTCGCAGCCATCTAGAAAGAGGCTCAGCTGAGGTCATCCCAAACCAACAAGCCTACATGGCGGATCGTGTTCTTCGCCGTTCGTGTTGAGAGTAGGAGTCGAAGAGGTATCACAATGCAACTTATTGGCTGGAGATTGCTGTTTTCTATCCTTGGTATCGTTGCGCCGGTCGCCGCCAGCGCAGAGTTGACCGAAATCTCAATCAAGGCGCTCGATTCCCAGGGCAAAGTTCTGCGAGGGATCCGGTTCACTTTTGCGGGCGTCGAGACTTTTCCGACAAATACCACCGGCGTGACTGAGCTCCAGGTACCGCCACTGGGTGCGGGCCAATCGATTCGAGTCGACTTGCCGACAAGCCTCACAGAAGTCTGGGTGCTGATCGATTCAGTAGTGCACGCCCCTGCGTCGCTCGCTGAGGGGCCTGTAGAAGTGGTCTTGATAAGACGGAGAGAGGTGCGGCTGCTGGCTAGCAGGGCACGGGATACTACCGGCGATCCTGCAAGCTTCGGAGAACCCGTCAGTCAAGCTCGACGACGACAGATCCTCGTTGAGAGTGCCAAAGAATATGGCCTGAATGAAGAGCAGCTTGCAGCAGCTATCGCCGCTTTTGGGAAAACGCAGGATCCAATGGATGAAGGGATTGCTGCCTATCTGAACGGGCAGTTCCAAACGGCCCATGAATCTCTATCGCGAGCTGTCGAAGAGCAAAAAGGTGATCTGTCCGAAGCGCTGGCTTACCTTGGCGCGACCGAGTATGAGCAAGGAAAGATCGCCAGCGCCGAAGAGAACTTTCGACAAGCGGTTGTAATTTCACCAAACGACGCCAGAACTCACCGTAGCCTCGGTGCGTTCCTCATGAACACTAGGAGGCCCTCCGAGGCCAGGATGAGTTTCGGCCGGGTAATTGAGCTTAACCCCGAGAGAGGTCACAATGATCTTGGCGTGGCTCTGGCTGCCTTAGGGGAGCTAGAACAGTCTGAAGACAGCCTCCACCGAGCGCTCGAAATTGAGCCCATCAGTTGCACTGTTCTAAGGAATCTTGGGGCGGTCCAGTATGAGCAAGGTAAGTTCCTAGAAGCCGCGGCGAGTTTCAGCCAGGCTATTAATCTCGCTCCTGAAGATGCCTCTCTTCACAACCAATTGGGGCACATCCTGGAGAATCATCTCGACCAGCCTATGCAGGCCGAGGAACGGTACTTTGAAGCAGTCCAACTGGATCCTGGAAATTCAGGGTTCCAAGGTGATCTTTGTAAAAATTTGCTGGCACAAATGGACTTCGAGAAAGCCGAAGTGAGCTGTGGTCGTGCCCTGGAGCTAGATCCAGAAAATTCCATAATGCTTGGCAATGTTTGCGGCATGTACCATCACCTCGAGAGGTACGGAGAGGCCGAGACAAAATGCCGACGAGGCATCGAATTGGATCCCGAAGTTGCGACGTTACACGGCATGTTGGGTGTAACGCTACACGCCCAAGGGAGGTATGTTGAGGCCGAGGCCAGCCTCGTTCGAGCCATCGACCTAGATCCTGATAACGCAGCACGACACGCTGAGCTAGGTACAACTCTTGATGCTCTCAAGAAGTTCGACGAAGCCGAGAGAAGCGTACGCCGAGCTGTTGAGCGAGATCCTGAGAATCCTGATTTTTACCATAAGCTTGGGCACATCCTTCTAGAGCATCAGCAGATGTTCAATGAGGCGCAAGAGGTTTACCTTCGGGCCATCGACCTCGATCCAGAGGACGCAGCCGTTCATTTTGAGTTAGGCCTAGTTCAACATGGACTGGAGAAGTTTATAGAGGCCGAGGGAAGCTACCGAATGGCCATCGACTTGGATCCAGAAAGCACGAACTATTACAGCAAACTTGCTCATCTTCTGGACAGGCACCTAGGAAGGCCTGCAGAGGCCGAGAAGGGGTATCGTCGAGCGTTGGAACTGGATCCCATGAACGCCGACTTCCAAGCTGGCCTTGGCGAGTCTTTGTATTCTCAGAAGAAGTACGTGGCTGCAGAAAAAGCCTATCATCTGGCCTTGGAGCTGAACCCGGCAAGCGCTTCTTCTCATTTCGGCTTGGGTAACGCATTGCATTTTCAGAGGAGATACGTGGAGGCCGAGGCCACCTATCGGCGAGCCGTTGAATTGGAACCAAGCAACGCGTCTTACCGAAAGAGGCTTACGCACATGCTTCGCCACACGCTCGCTGCGCGAGGCGAGAACAAGTAGGATGTTGGCGATTCGTAGTCTGAATGGAGACTTCGGATTGGAGCGGGCGGCGCTGTGCGGCGATGCTAACCAAGTAGGCCCGAAAAGTAGCCCAGTGCAACAGGGGTCACTTTCCTGACTGGTTCTACTCTGTCTCCAGAACAAGCGGGCATCCATCCCGTCCGACATAGCAGGAACCATCTTGCGATTGGTAGTCGGGATGTTCGACGTGAAGGCGTGTTGTCTCAGTGCGAGCGCCGGTAATCCAGAGTTCGAAGTGGCCATCCTGATCTGTCACCGTGGCAGAACCTGGCTGATTCCTGAGACTTACTCGAGCTCCTGAGACCGCTCGATTCGCGGCATCAATCACCACCCCGGAAATGCGCTCCTTGGGAACCTCGAGACGAACCTCCAGTTGAGGATTTGGGTCAGCCCCTAGTTGTAAGACTTCCCGGGTGCCTGTCCATTTCGGATGCTCAGCCCAAAGTGTGACCTTCTGATCGAGACGGAGCTTGGTGCGTGGGATCTTGACTTGCCACCAACCATCGGGCAGCAGGTGCGGTTTGTTGCCGGAGGACACGCTAACCGTGGCGCCGTTGACGGGCCTTGCTTCTGGATCGAGAATCTGGAATCGCAAATCGTAGATCTCCGGCGACTGACTCGTCGCCTGCGGAAACCACCATGCGAGTGCGGTCAGGAGAATTCCGATTGTGATTCCGAAATAAGCCGAGGAGAAGCGAGACTTACGCGGGCTTCGGCGCGGATTCCTCTTAGGGAGTCGATCTCGCGACTTGAGAACGGCGACGTTGGTCTGCGGGGCGACTCCACGGATGCCTGCGACCAGCCGTCCGAACGCGGTTTCGTCTTCAACTCCATTTCGCAGATCGACCCATGTCCTCTGAGCAAGGAAGTCCGGAAGCGCGTCTTCGCGGGCGCCGGGTAAGAGAACCGGAATCACTCGTTTGGGTTCTTCCGCGACCCGTTGGCCCATGGCGGTGCGCATCTCGGTGCTGTGCCAGGGACCGAACCCGTCGGGACCCAAGAAAATCAGGCAAGTGCGGCTACTCCTGAGGCCCTGTTCGAGCGCTTCTTGCCATGGTGCGCCTGGCACCAACTTCCAGAGAGCGAAGAAGACTCCCAGTCTGTGCTCGTTGCTTAGCTTGCGAGCTACTATCTCCACGAGTGCTTCGTCTTGGCTCGCATGACTGAGGAAGGCATCGTAGTCGAACATCTGCTTCAGTCCTCTGCTGTGCGACTCGCTTTGGTATCTAAGAGAAGAGACAGTTGCTCACGAACGATACGGGTGTTCGGATTTTCTTCACCTATGCTTGCTTCAAGAATCTTCACGGCGCGGCGCATCAAAGACTCTGCCTCATCCAGGCGGTCCGTCGCGTGCAGAAGCTGGGCCAGGTTGCTGAGGTGGATGGCGACTCGAGGATCGGCTTCGCCGTAGCTGGCTTGGTCGATTGCGAGCGCTCGACGCATCAACGGCTCTGCGTCACTTAAGCGGTTCGTCGCGTGCAGAAGCTTGATTAGGTGGTTGAGGTGGATGGCGACTCGAGGATGATCTTTTCCGAAGCTGGCCTGATCGATCTCCAGGGCTCGGCGCATCAATGGCTCTGCTTCACTCAAGCGTTTCATCGCCTGCAGGAGCCGAGCCAGGTTGTTGAGGCGGAAGGCGACAATCGGATGGTCTTTGTCGGTTGCCTGGTCGATCTCCAGGGCGCGGCGCAGCAGGGGCTCCGCCTCACTCAATCGGTTCGTCTCCTGCAGAAGCCGGGCTAGGTTGTTGAGACGGACAGCGACAATCGGATGGTCTTCGTCGTTGGCCCGGGAGATTTCCAGGGCTCGGCGCATCAACGGTTCCGCTTCACTCAAGCGGTTCATATGCTGAATGACCCGGGCCAGGTTGTTGAGGCGGGTGGCGACGCGAGGATGTTCTTCACCGTAGGTTTCTTGGTCGATCTCCAGGGCTCGGCGCAGCAAAATCTCCGCCTCACGTAAACGGTTCGTATCCTTAAGAAGCAAGGCCAAGTTGTTGAGGCGGGTGGCGACACGAGGGTGAGCTTCGCCGTAGGCCTTTTGGTCGATCTTCAGTGCTCGGCGCAGCAAAGGCTCCGCCTCACTCAATCGGTTCGTCGTCTGAAGAAGCTGAGCCAGGTGGTTGAAGTGGGTGGCGAAACGGGGATCGTCTTCGCCGTAGCTGGCCTGGAAAATCTCCAGGGCGCTGCGAACCAAAGGCTCCGCCTCGCTTAGGCGGTTCGTATCCTGAAGAAGCCAGGCCAGGTTGTTCATCGCCTGGGCGCAGCGGGGATGACTGTCACCGTTCAGCTCAGAGCACAGCTCCAGATGACGCCTTTTTATTGACTCCGCCTCCCGCCACATGGCATCTAAGTGAAGGGACGCGCCCAGCCAGGACAGAAGGGCAAGATCCTCGCCCCGTAAGCTCAAGGCTTTTCGGAATGTCTCCACCGCGTCGGCGTATTGCGCTTGAGCATAGTGGGAAGCCCCTAGATAGCGTAGCGTCTCCAGGAAGTCGCCTTCTTGGGCTGCGGCAGCTTCCTGCAAGGACTCTTCCGCCTGAGCGTAGTGTCCCGACAGATATGCGGCGATCCCGCGGTCCATCGGGTCTTGTGTTTTGCCGAACGACAGGATAGCCCGCGAGAGCTCGTTTTCACTCAAGCCGTACTCGGACGCGTAGTCGATCAGGATCTCACGGCGCCGTGCGTCGCTGATGGGTTCATCCGGGCGACCCGCTTGGCCCTCGGCGTCCCGGGCCTCACCAGCCAGTAATCGAAGCTCCGAGCGACGCATCAACACCACTTCCGCTGGGCCTTCGCTCAGGGCCGCCGGCGTGTGGACTGTCGAGTCGACCAGAAACCAATCCGCAGCTAGAGTGCTGGGCAGATCGATCTTGATCGACTCGCCGGCCTCCAGCGGAGGAATCTGCAATCCGGTGACGCCGTTGCTCGTCGTAGGCAAGCTCTGGATATCGGCAAAGGTAAAGCGGATGCCTTCAAGCACTCGGCCGTGCGGATCGAGTGCTTTGATCAACAACTCGCTCAGCTCTCCAGCGGCCGCGGCCGACGTGACGAAACAGGCGGTAGAGACGAACGTGCACAGCAAAGCACATTTTAAGAACTGTGGATCCCTATGGCCCATCATGTGGCTACCTCCCTGTTGCACTCCCCCGTTCTGAGTGACCTCACCGGTTCATGGCTCCGAGGAGGCTTCCTCTCCTGGCTGAAACATTGCAAAGTCTTTTGAAGGACGGCGTGCCCAACGAGCTTGCAACCACGAAAAGATGGGATCATGCGAGACTTCGTAGTCGCTGCCGTCTGCGACTTCGTTCAGTTGGGGCAAAGTCGTGTTGATTCCAAACATTGAAGGCGATCACAACTAGCAACAACACTGGGAAGTATCTTCTCACGGTACACCCTCCTTCAATGAAAAACACCGAGGCTTCGACTCGGAATCTCCTTCTATATCCACTCAGTCGTAGTCCGGGCTTGTCGGGGAATCGGAGATAGGCCGAACAACCCACACGTTAGCTCGTTCCTCCTACTCTTTCCTTGATAAGTCTGGAACGACGCCTGGCACCTCGGACAATATCATCCGACGAACTGGGAGTTTGACTTGATAGAGAGATGCGGTTGGTGGCGCCTTGGCGCGTCTCCCCGATTCAAAACACCGGAGGTGTTTTCGGCCGTTACGTGCGGCACCATGTTGCCGTTCTTACCCTGGTAGCCTACGATTGCAGCATGACGAAACATCGGGTGGGAAGTTGGATTCGCGATTCGCGAAAGGCTCGGGGCTGGAATCAGACCCAGGTCGGGACGATGGTAGGCGTCTCGCAGGTGAGTGTTTCACAGTGGGAGAGAGGCCAAAGCTCTCCAACCGACGAAGAGCTAGGGCTGCTCGAAATTGCCTTTAAAGAGAGCCGACCTGCGCCGGCCACTTTCGCGGCCGAGACCTCTTTCGAAACTGAGCCCGTCTCCGAGGCACCGCAGCCGGCCCGACCTGAAGCCGCCGCTGTGTCTCCTGCCGCACCGAAGGCAGTAAATGACGCAGCCTCGGGCCGACTGACGCTTGCCGAGCTCGAACGCCACCTCTGGGGTGCCGCCGACTTGCTTCGTGGTTCGATCGACTCCGGTGACTTCAAGCATTACATCTTCGGTCTACTGTTCTACAAGCGGCTCTCCGACGTGTGGCAGGAGGAATACGAGGAACGGCTGGCGGAGTACGAGGACGAAGACCTCGCCGCCGACCCCGAGGAGCACCGCTTCCACATCCCTGAGGAGTGCTTCTGGCAGGACGTGCGTAAGGAGTCGGTGGATATTGGCACAGTGCTCAATACCTCCTTCCGGGCTATTGAGGACGCCAACCCCCGCTTGAAGGGTGTCTTCCAGGACGTGGACTTCGCCAACAAAGAGCGGTTCCCGGACCACCTGCTCGACAGCCTGCTCCAGCACTTCGAGACCTACCGGATGCGGAAGGCGGACGTGGATTCGACGGTGCTCGGCGACGCCTATGAGTACCTGATCGCCAAATTCGCGGATGATGCCGGCAAGAAGGGCGGCGAGTTCTACACGCCCAAGCAAGTCGTGAAGTTGATGGTCGAGATCCTCCGACCCGAGGAGGGCCAGACGGTCTACGACCCTGCCTGTGGCTCCGGCGGCATGTTGCTCGAGGCCACGCACTACATGGAGCGCAACGGGCTGAACCCGAGCTCGCTCACCCTCTATGGCCAGGAGAAGAACCTCAACACCTGGGCGATCTGCAAGATGGCGCTTTTCCTTCACGACATCGATGACGCCTTCCTGGAGCGGGGTGACACGTTGCTCGACCCGAAGCACCTCTCGGGGGAGAAGGTCATCAAGCGGTTCGATCTCGTTCTGGCGAATCCGCCGTTTTCTATGTCTCCCTGGGGGCACAAAGTGTGGTCGAAGGGAGACCCCTACGGGCGAGACACCTACGGCTGCCCACCAAAGTCTTACGGCGACCTGGCCTTCGTGCAGCACATGGTCGCCTCGATGAAGTCCTCGGGCCGTATGGCGGTCGTCTGCCCGCATGGGGTGCTGTTCCGAGGTGGG
>JAJCXQ010000221.1 GCA_029263355.1 Acidobacteriota bacterium
GTTCGGGGGGTTGATGCGGTTGGGGAGATTCCAGCTCAGCGTTGGGACGGCGAGGCCTTTTACTCGCTGGATCGTGAGGCGCTCAATAAGAGCGTCAGCAAATGGGGCGGATTTCTCGACGAGATCGAGCTCTTCGACGCGCGTTTTTTCGATATCAGCCCGCGCGAGGCGCGGGGCATGGATCCCCAGCAACGCCTGTTGTTGCAAGAGGCCTGGCACTGCCTCGAAGACGGCAGTATCGCGGTGGAGGAGCTGCGTGCAAAAGCCACTGCGGTGTTTGTCGGCGCCATGGCTTCCGACTATCTTCAGCAGGCGTCTGCCGCCGGCAGGACGATCGATCGCTACACGGCGTTAGGCAACAGCCACGGTCTGTTGGCCAACAGGATCTCCTTTGCGCTGGGGTTGAGTGGTCCGAGCCTTTCGGTGGATGCTGCCCATGCTTCGTCGTTGGTGGCGTTACACGAGGCGAGGAAGTCTCTGTTATGCGGTGAAAGCCGATATGCCCTGGTCGCTGGGGTCAATTTGAGCTTGCACCCGGCAAAGTATGTGTCCTTCTCCAAGGCACGGATGCTCAGCCCGACGGGTCGATGTAAAACCTTCGATCGGGCAGCTGACGGCTACGTGCCAGGGGAAGGGGTTGCTGTGCTCTTGCTGCAGCCATTGAGCGCGGCGTTGGCTTGCGGGCATCACATCCACGGCGTCATCAAAGGCTCGGCGACCAATCATGGGGGCCATGCTCGTTCCTTGACGGTTCCGCGAATCGAAGCCCAGCGGCAAGTGATTCTCACCGCCCTCGACGATGCCGGCTGGAACCCGGAGACGGTTACTTTTATTGAGACCCACGGCACTGGAACTCCGCTGGGAGACACAGTTGAGATCGAGGCGCTCAAAACGGCCTTCCGCGAGCGAACGCAAGCGACCGGTTACTGTGGTTTGGGAGCGGTCAAGACCCATATCGGGCACCTCGAGGCTTGTTCTGGCCTGGCTGGGATGATCAAAGTCCTGCTGATGATGAAGCACCGCGAAGTGCCGGCGAATCTTCATTTTGAGCAGCTCAATCCGGAGATTGATCTCGAAGGCTCGCCCTTCCGACTCGCTTTGGACGCTCACCCTTGGGAACTTACCGGCGAGGTCGGTGAGCTGCGGGCGGGGGTGAGCTCGTTCGGCATCGGAGGCTCCAACGCGCATGTTGTTTTGGCCTCTCGTTCCACCGAAGAGCCGGGGCTCGACGTCGGGGCGGAGGTGGGAAGGCATCCTTTTGTGCTGTCGGCCCGGACTCCCAGCGCCTTGGCGGCTCTGGTCAAACGTTGGGTTGCGTTTGTTGCCGACGCCGGGCCGGATCTGAGTCTAAGAGATGTCTGCGCTACCTTGGTCACCGGCCGGTCGACTCTCGAGTGTCGGACCGGTACCTGGATCGAGTCGTGGCAAGAGTTGAATAGATTTCTGGCGGATTGGCAGCCGTCGACCGTTGAGCAGATGCCGGATGACAAGTGGCAAGATAGATATCCTGCCGGAAGCTTCCGCAAGTGTTCGTTGCCTCTTTATCCGTTTGAAGGTGAACGATTTTGGCTCCTCCCAGGCTCGGAGTTGGCGTCAGATGCGGACGCCTCCGCGATCGCGGGTCCGAGCCGTCTTTCGACTGCTGAGACATCGGTCGATAACCAGGCAGACCCAGGCTCGGCCCGGGCCGGGCTCTTACCTCGCACGGTCGACTGGTTGCGCGGTCGGCTCGCTGAGCTGTTGGAGGTGGCCCTGGATGAGCTCGACGAAACGGCTTCTTTGATCGACGACTACGACGTCGACTCGGTCACCAATGAAGAGTGGCTCGCGCTACTTGCGAAGGATCTCGGCCCGTTGCCTCAAACCTTGTTATTCGAGTTTCCGACGTTGTCGGAGCTCGCCGAATTCTTTTGTGAGCATCACTCCGAAACCTTGATTTCCGTGTTGGGTTCTGAATCCGTAGTGACGGCAGAGCCCCAGTCGTCGACGGATTCGGGCCATTCCAGCGGCGTCCCATCCACGTCTCCGGCGGCTGGTCGTGCACCGAACGTCGATCGTGTTGTGTCTACCGACCGGGACGTCGCCGTCATCGGCTTGGCGGGGCGGTTCCCGGGCGCTCCGAATACTCGAGTATTCTGGGAGAACCTGAAAGCCGGGCGGATTTCCACCGGTGAGGTCCCCGCCGAACGTTGGGATGCTGCCCTATTCTTCGACGAGACCGGCGAACACAGCGACAAAGCGTATACCCGGTGGGGAGGCTTCTTGGAGGGCGCCGATCGCTTCGACCCTCTGTTCTTCAACATCTCCCGCTGGCAAGCGGAGCTGATGGACCCGCAGCAGAGAGTGTTCTTGGAGAACGCCTGGGCCTGTTTCGAAGACGCCGGGTACCAGCGGCAGGATCTCCCGCGGCGTACAGGGGTGTTTGCCGGCTGCACCACCAATACCTATGCCCTGGCGGCGATGGAGGAGTCACTGCGAGGCAATGTCCAGATCCCCGACACCGACGCTTACGACGTCGCCAATCGAGTGTCGTACTTCTTCGACTTACATGGGCCGAGCCTGGCGGTGGACAGCGCCTGCTCGTCTTCGCTGACGGCGATCCACCTGGCGGTTCAAAGTCTGCGCCGTGGCGAATGCGAGATGGCGCTGGCGGGTGGGGTGAGCCTCACCTTACATCCTTATCGAGTGATCCAATTCTGCGGTAAGAAGATGCTGCTGGCTGGCAGCGACGAACAGCCTTTCGGCAATGGGCCGGGCGGTTTTGTGGATGCCGAAGGGGTGGCCTCGGTGTTGCTCAAACCGCTGAGTGCCGCCTTGAACGACGGCGATCACATTTATGGTGTGGTGCGTGGCAGCGCGATCAATTCGGGGGGGCGCACCGGTGGCTATACGGTGCCTGATCCTGCCGCTCAAGCGGATTTGGTACGTGAGGCACTGGCGGACGCCGGGGTTGATGCCCGTTCCATTTCCTATGTCGAAGGCCACGGAACGGGCACCCGACTGGGGGATCCGATTGAGGTCGAAGGTCTGACGCGAGCCTTTCGCGACCACACCGCGGAGTCCGGTTATTGCTCCTTAGGCTCGGTCAAGTCGAATATTGGGCATCTGATTGCGGCCGCCGGAGTCGCTGGCCTGGCCAAGCTGCTGCTGCAACTTCGTCATCGAACCTTAGTCCCTTCGCCGCACGGCGAAGCCTTGAATCCCTTGATCGACTTCACAGGGTCGCCGTTCTTGGTGCAGGAGGTCTGTGAGCCTTGGCGACAAGCGGGGCTCGATGACGGTGGCCCCCGACGCGCCGGGGTCAGCTCGTTCGGCGCTGGTGGCTCCAATGCTCATCTGATCGTCGAGGAAGCGCCAGAAGTCTGTGATCCGGTGATCCCCGGGCCCTACCTGCTGGTGCTGTCGGCCCGTGACGAGGATCGCCTGCGGGCGCGGGCGCGCGACTTGGCGACTGCGTTACGCGATCCTCTGTCGGGGGGTGAGGCCGGGCCGTCGATGGCTTCGGTCTGCTTCACGCTGCAGGCAGGCCGCGAGTCGATGGCTGCCCGTCTCGCCTGTGTTGTCGACCACCCTGAACAAGCGGCTGAGCAACTCGCCGCGTGGCTCGAGGATGGCAAGTCAGATGACGATGCAGCGGTAATGACCGGGAATTGCCCCGGCGACTCAAAGGGTAGCCATGGTGGATTTCCCCTTCGTCGGAACTCGTTGGAGAGCCGGGAGGAGCTCTTGGTGCTCGCTCGAGCTTGGCTCGACGGCGCTAGGGTGGACTGGTCCAGTCTGTATCCGTCCAAGCCTCCGCGGCGCTGTTCGTTGCCGACTTACCCTTTCGCAGGGGAGCGAACATGGTTCCCGCGTCTCGCTGACTCGAACGAGGTGGCGTCTGGCTCGACGAACGGGTACGCGACGGACAGGTCCGCGACCGACAGGTACGCGACGAACAACTACCTTATGGCCGCGGATCCGACCGAAGAGGAGCCAATGGCGCCTCAATTTCCCATCATTATTGAATCCTCTGCCAAGTCGCCCCACCCGTTGATCGACTACCAGACGATCATTGGTGAAGCGGTTGGCGATCGGCATGCAGTGTTTCTCAAGGCTTTTACGCGAGATGTCTTCTACCTGGCGGATCATGTCGTCGACGGCCGTTGTGTTTTGCCTGGGGTCGTCTATTCGGAGATGGTGCGGGCAGCGGCTGATCGCGTTGGCGTGAAACAAGGCGAGTTGGTCGACGTGGTCTTCAGTCGTCCCCTGGAGCTCGATCCCAGCGGCGAGGGAGTGGACGCTGGTCATGAAGCTCGGCTCATCCTCGAACCGGACGAATCGGGTTGGTCGTTTCAAGTGCTCTCGGGGGCCAGAGATCCGGTTCGCCATGTGGCAGGTCGTTTGGTTGCCGGGGGCAACTCCGTTGAACGACAGAGCTTGAGTTTGGATATCTCAGCCGTCCAGGCAGATTTGCAGACGACGGGACTTGAGCTCGATCACCATCAGCTTTATGGGCGTTTTGCGGTGATGGGCCTGCATTATGGGGCGACGTTCCGCAGCCTTCAAACCGGATGGGCCGATGATACCCGGGCGTTGACCCGCCTCGAGCTGCCGGAGGCACTGTGTCCGCCAACGGGGGACTATTTTCTGCATCCCAGCCTGGCGGACGGGGCGCTGCAGACCGCTCTCGTACTCGCTGGCGAAAACAATCAGTTGGCGTTGCCGTTTGCGATCGACCGGGTGCGCTTTTTCGCGTCGACGGGCGACGTTTGTTACGCCTATGTCGAGGTTCGTGAACCCGTCGCCGCGGACGCCACGTTCTGGGTTTGCGATGTGGATCTGTTCGATGAGGCGGGCAAGGCGCTGGTTTCGTTGACGGGTTGTACTTTCAGGCGGGTGGCTCGGAGCTTGGGGGAGGCGCCCTCTCTGCCTGCGATGCCAACGACGGAGGGAGTGCACTTCTTTCGGCCCACGGTAAAACTGGCGCCTTTGAAGGCGGCACCTGAGACTTCGATGTCTCAGCCGGCGGGGCTGGTGCTTTGGCTCGATTGGCGAGGTGCCGGCGAACCGATACGGGTGGGTCAGGCGGACTGCCGAGTGGTGCCGGCCGAAACTTATGTTCGTTTCGATGTTGGCGAATTCGGGTTACGGCCCGGCTCGGCGGAGCAGCTGGAAACCCTGGTGCGGGATCTTCAAGGCGAGGGCCGAACACCAGGGACTGTGATCTGCCTGCTCGGAGGGCCCGCTGCGATCACTGAGGACAGCTCGCCGTCCGATCTCGAGACTCTCGAGCACGATCTGGATGTTGGCATCAGGACGTTCTTCCACCTCTGCCGGTCATTGGTGATGACGACGGCAGGCGCCCCGGTTCGTTTTCTGGTTGCGGTCTCCGGTCATGCCGAGCGATCGTTGCCGGCGGTTGATGCTTTGCCCTCGTTCTTTAGGACCCTCTCTCAGGAACATCCCGCATTCTCGTTCATGCTGCTCGAGATGGAATCCGCGATCGATAACGCAGTGCTCTTGGCCGAGCTCAGCGCCCTCGAGGAGGGGGCGAGCCATGTGGTCTATCGTGATGATGGGGTGACCCGTCAGCGCTGGGTCCGCGGGCTCGAGGCCTGCTGGCCGGCTTCGGCCGAGGCGAATGAGAGCTCAACGTTGCTGCGTCGTGGTGGCGTCTACCTGATCGCCGGTGGCGGCGGCGGATTGGGTCTGATCGTAGCCCGCTATCTGGCCTCCTCGCTGAGGGCCAAGTTGGTGCTCACTGGCCGTTCGGCCGAGATTGCAGCAGAGATTCTGGATCCCTTGCGCCGACAGACAGATGTCCTCTACCTGAGCGCCGACGTCAGCGATGAGGCTGACATGCGTCGTGTCCGAGAGCTCACAAACCAACGGTTCGGTGCTCTCAGCGGTGTCTTTCATTGTGCTGGCCTGATCCGAGACAAGCTTTTCTACCTGCAGCCAGCCGACGATTTGGAAGCCGTTTTGCGGCCGAAGGTCTACGGAATCCGGGTGCTGGAGCGGATCTTCTGTCTCGAACCGGAGACGCCGGTCGATTTCATGGTGCTGTTTTCGTCGATCACCGCGGCCCTCGGCAACCCTGGACAGGCCGCCTACGCCTACGCCAATGGTTTCATGGATGCGATGACGATGGCGCGAGACTGCCCGGCTTGTCGTTTCTTCTCAGTCAACTGGTCGCTCTGGAAAGACGGCGGCATGCAACTCGAGCCCGACGAGCTGGCGCGTTGGATCGACCACACCGGTACCCAACCGATGACCGAAGCCCAGGGGCTCGGTGCCTTGCTCACCGTGCTGGCTGGAGCGGAACCTCGGTTGCTGCCTGCCTGTGGCGAGCTCGACGCCGTCGAGACGGCGCTGGGTGTTTGGGCCTCCAAAGTTCCTTCAACCCTCACGATCGCAACTTCACAAGATGCCTCTGCGGAGATGACCATGACGCGATCCGTTCGCAAAACCCAAGCTTCCGAAGGTCCGGAGAAATCTCCAGGATCGCTCGAGGCTCTGGCCACCAAAACCAAGACATGGCTGAGGACCGTCGTCGGCTCAGCGCTCAAACTGCGCGACGCTGAAGTTGATAAGTCCGCTTCGTTCATGGAGTACGGCATCGACTCGATTGTCGCTCTGCGGGTCATCAAGTTGTTGGAAGGTGAGCTGGGAGAGCTGCGCAAAACGCTCCTGTTCGAAAATGCCAACCTCGAAGAGCTTGCCGAGTGTCTGATGCGTGAGAACGGCGACGACTTGGCGCGGCAATTTGGTCTCGAGGCTCCGGCAGATTCGGTCCCATCACCGTCTGCGACTCCGATCTTGCAGCGGGCAATCTTGCTGCGCAGCAGCGAGGCTGAGACGCGGGACGATCTACGGCAAGTGCTGGCAGAGATTCAGCGCTCACCGCGCTCCGAGTTCAGCGTCTCGATCGCAACGCGCAGTATCGCGCCGTTGCTGTTCCTCGGAGCCTCCCGCCGGGCCTACTTCAACGTCAACCATGATGGTCGTTCGTTGATGGTTTTTGCCTATACCGGACCTGCCGACGCCTATGACGACCTGGTTGCCGAGCTCGCCACTTATTGCGACCAGCAAGGGCTGAGACTCAACATCCTCACGGAACGTCGCTTGGACACGGTTGCCACGACGACGTTCCCGGCAACGACGTTTACGGCGACACCGATGGGCGCCCTGCAGCGTTTGGAGGACATTACCAACTTCAGCATCGAAGGGCGGGCGAAACGTCGGTTGCGCTATATGGTCTCCCGCTTTGCTCGCTTGGGAGATCCAACGACGATCGAGTACCTGCCGGGAACGGATGACCGAACGGATCAGGCGATTGCGACCGTGATCGACGAGTGGTGCGCCTTGAAAGGTGATGTAAATCCATTTGTCGGAGATGTCCGTCGAGAGCTGCTCGCGGGCCGACTCGAGACACCTTATCGGCTGTTCGTGACTTGGCTTGACAATCGGCTGCAGAATGCGATCCTGATCACCCGTCTCGATGAAGGCTCGTGGTTGATGGATTTGGAGTTCTACGGCGCCGACATGCCGTTGGGTGGGTTGGAGTTTGCTGTGGTGCGGATCCTGGAGATCCTGCGAGGGGAAGGCGCTACATCCTACAGCCTCGGTGCGACCTACGGTCCCGACCTGGGGCCATCCAGCAACGCCGATCCGGAAGTGGTGGCGCTGTTCGACGAGCTGCGGGCACGTAGCGACTTTGGGCAAGGGAACTTCCAATTCAAGAACAAGTTCCGAACCCAAAACCACTGCCTTTATCTGTGCCGGCCCCAGGGGCTCGATGCAGCCTCCGCCTCGGATGTCCTGGTGATGATCGCCGATCCCCCG
Source organism: Acidobacteriota bacterium (assembly GCA_029263355.1). Classification (GTDB taxonomy): domain Bacteria; phylum Acidobacteriota; class Thermoanaerobaculia; order Multivoradales; family J023; genus JAAELT01. The sequence continues at coordinate 7,828 of JAJCXQ010000221.1, forward strand.
AACTATCAGCCGAGCTCAGGTCTGCCTGACGTTGCATCGCCTGACGTTGCATCGCCTGACGTTGTATCGCCTGACGCGGAATCGCCTGACGCGGAATCGCCTGACGCTGGATCGCTTGACGTTGTATCGCCGAACGTTAGGCAGCCCAATGTCGAGCGGACAGGCCCGGTGTCGGAGGAGTCCCCGCTCCAACTCTCATCGCCAGCCATGCCTGGGGCGGCCAACGCCGCATCTTTGGGCACCTTGGGCACCTTGGCGGAGCTACTCGAACTTCACGGTCACAACCCGCTCGCGATACCGGCCGAGCGAGTGCCTTTCGACTTGATGACGGACTCTTGGGCAGAGCTCGACAACGCGTTCATCAACCAGCGGATTCGCCGGTTGGACGACCCGCAGGACCCGGCGCCGGATCTGGAGGACGCGTTACGTCAGGTTTTTCCCTTTCGTTACCTAATTCCCGTATCTTCGGGTCGTCAAGCAGAGGCTTATCTGACGGAAGCCTGGCCCAAACCAGGATCGCGACCGAAGAAGCTGGTGCTGCAGAACGGTCTCTTTCCGACCTGGATCTTCCACCAGGTGGACAAGGGTTTCGAGCCCGAGGAATTGACTCACCCCGCAGTCTTGGGGGGGCTCGACGCTTCGGGGCAGGCGACGGATATTGGATCTGAAGGGTTTGGTGGTGACCTCCACTTACCGGCGTTGGAGGCGCGGTTGCGGGAAGCGGCGGCTGAGGTGGCTTTCGTCTGCATAGAGCTGGCGGACAATGCGGCGGGGGGCCTGCCGGTGTCTCGCGGCAATCTGGCTGCGGTTCGTCGTTTGCTGGCTCCTCACGGGATCCCGTTGGTGGTTGACGCCACCCGGGTGCTCGAAAACGCGCTCTGGGTGCGGCGCCACGAGGTTGGCGCCGCCGACGCCAACCCGCAGCACCAGGAGTCGGGGCTGTGGCAGACCGCCCGTGAGCTGCTCAGCTTTGCAGATGTTGTCACCGCGAGTTTGACCAAGGATTTTGCGGTCAACGTCGGGGGTTTGATTGCCCTCGGCGATGAACACCTGTACCTGCGGCTGCGCGACGCGGTGTCCACCGGCGGCAGCGGTCTCAACGCCCGTGACCGCCGACTTATCGCCCGGGCGGTCAGCGATCGTCAGACCGTGCCGGAGTTGGTAAACCGGCGGTTGGCACAGACCAAAATGCTGTGGCAGGGTTTACGGGATGGTGGGCTTCCCGTTGCCGGCCGCCCAGGCACTCACTGTGTCCTGGTGGACACGGGCGGTTGGCTCGGGCTGTTGACGCATGAGCTGCCGATCGCCGCCTTCACGGCGCATTTGTTCCGAACCACCGGGGTTCGGGTCGCCCCTCACAGCGCGGGCTTGCTGCGCGACACAGCGCTCAATCGCATGATCCGGCTGGCGGTGCCCCTCGGCCTTGCCGACGAGGATGTTGGGAAGGTCATCAGCCGGTTGGTCGACTTGTGGGCGTCGAAAAGACCGGTCCCGCCGCTCGAGTTGGTCCGTCGTCCTCCTGGTTTTTTCGGTGAGACCAAGGCCGTTTATCGGCTGGGGGCTGCCGGCCCAGCGGCTACCGATCCAGGGACTGCCGGTCCAGCGGCTACCGGCCTAGCGATTGTCGGTCCAGCGGTTCTGGTCCCAGCTGTTCCGCAGCGTGACTCGGCGCCGACGGCGGACATCGCCATCGTCGGACTCGCAGGGCGTTATCCTGAAGCTGAAAACCTGGGCGAATTTTGGGACAACCTGGTTGCGGGCCGGGATTGTATCCGCGAAGTCCCGCGCGACCGCTGGGACTATCGCCAGCGAGCGGCTCTCGGAAAACCTGAGCTGAAGTGGGGCGGTTTCATCCGTGACGTCGATCGATTCGACTCGCTGTTCTTCAATATTGCCCCCCGCGAAGCCGTTGTGATGGATCCGCAGGAACGCCTCTTCCTGGAGGTTGCTTGGGAGGCCCTCGAGGATGCAGGGTACTTGCCCGAGACCTTAGTGCCAAAAGGTGAACGGGATGTCGGCGTGTTCGTCGGTGCGGTCTGGACGTTCTACCAGACGGTTGGGGCCGAAGAAGCCTTCAAGGGTCACGTCGTCGGTCCCAATTCCTATCTGTGGGCGGTGGCCAATCGGGTGTCCTACTTCATGGATTTTTGTGGCCCCAGCCTGGCGGTGGACACCGCTTGCTCGTCGAGCTTGACTGCCATTCACATGGCCTGCGATGCGATCAACCGGGGGGATTGCCGGGCCGCGATCGCCGGTGGAGTCAACCTCGATTTGCATCCCAGCAAACGGGTCGTGACGGCGGGTGGTGGCTTCCTGTCGCCGGACGGACGTTGTCGAGCTTTTGGTGCTGGCGCCAACGGCTACGTCGCGGGGGAGGGGGTCGGGGCGGTCTTGCTCAAGCCGCTGGCCGATGCTGAGCGTGACGGAGATTTGATTTATGGCGTGATTCGCGCCAGCGCGGTCAATCACGGGGGTAGGGCCAGTGGATTTACCGTTCCGGGAGTCAAGGCGCAGCGTGCCTTGATCGGCCGTGCCCTGGAACGAGCGTCGATCGATGCGCGCACGGTCAGTTACGTCGAGGCCCACGGCACCGGCACCAAACTCGGCGACCCGATCGAAATTCAAGCCCTCACCGCGGCCTACCGGGATCGCTCGGCGAGCGACCGTCCGGCGGAGAATGGCTTTTGCGCCATCGGTTCGGTCAAGTCCAACATCGGACACCTCGAAGCGGCGGCGGGGATTGCGGGCCTCAGCAAATTGCTGCTGCAGTTTCGGCATCGTCAGAAGGTCCCGTCGTTGCATACCGAGCAGCTCAATGAGCTGATCGATTTCGACTCGACGCCGTTCGTCGTTCAGCGTCGAACCGAGCCCTGGCTGCGACCGGTGGTGGACGGGCGGGAAATCCCCCGCCGCGCTGGCCTGAGCTCCTTCGGCGCCGGTGGCGCCAATGCCCATCTGATCCTCGAAGAACACGTCGACCGACGGCCGGTCGCGATCGATGGCCCGGGCGCTGGGGTGTTCGTGCTCTCGGCCCGCAGCGAGGATCGGCTGCGAGCTTATGCCGGCCGTTTGGTGGCGGCCCTCGAGGCGGGATGGTTGGACGACCCAGATCCCCGCGACATGACCTACACCTTGCAGTTGGGGCGCCGCAGCATGGAGCATCGGTTGGCGGTGGTGGCCGGCTCCGGCGATGAGCTCCGCGCCGGCTTGAGGCGGTTCCTCAGCAGCAGCGAGCATGCTGATGTGGTCACCGGCAACTCCAAGAACGCCGCTTCATTTGCTGCCATGCTCGAAGGTGACGAGCGGGAGGAGATCGTGCGGATCCTGGTGCGCGGCGGCGATCCCCACAAGTTGGCTCGACTGTGGTGTGACGGCGTATTGCCTGATTGGCGCGACGTTCGCCCTCTTGGTAGCGGGCGACGAGTCTCCTTGCCGACCTATCCTTTCGCCCGTCAACGGCATTGGATCGGCACCGACGATCCAGTGGCCGGTCGCTCGGCGCTGAAGCCATTGCACTCGTTTATCGACACCAACGTGTCGACCATCGGCCGCCAGGCGTATCGCAAGGTTTTTTCCGCTGAGCACTTCGTGCTCCGGGACCACGTGGTCGATGGCTTGCCGACCTTACCTGGGGTTGGCTATTTGGAGATGGCGCGGGCGGCGGGAGAGCTCGCTTGCGGTCGCAAAGTGGGGCTGCTCAAGAATATTGTGTGGTCGCGACCGATCGCGCTGGAGGAAGCGGACAAAGAAATTGTCGTCGAGCTGACGCTGGCTGCGGATCATGTGCAGTTCGAGATGGTGGGCGCCGACGACGCTGGAGATCGCGAGTCCTATGCCCGCGGCAAGATGTTCTTCGAAGATCCCGCCGGTGACCCGCGTTGGTCACAACCAGTGGATCTCGACGCACTGCGGGCCAGTCTCGTTTCTCATCGTCCACAAGCCTGGTGTTACGAGTTCATGCGCGCCGGCGGGATCGTCCACCGTGAGACCTACCAGACGATTCAGGAGTTGTGGCATGGCGATGAGAGCTCGCTGTCACGGCTGACATTCCCACGGGATCTTCTGGGTGATCTCGGTGACCTGGTGCTACATCCTTCGATGTTGGATGGGTCGACCCAAACGACTTTGGGTCTGTGGGAAGAGCGCGGAATCCCCTACGTGCCTTTTGTGATGGGAGAGGTTCACATCATCCGTCCAGTTCCTGAGCGTGGCTGGGCCCACGCCCAGCGGGTTGGGCGAGCTGGAGACAGCCGCAAGTACCACATCACTTTGATGGACGATAGCGGTCTGCCCTGTGTCGCCATCCAGGACTTCACCATGATGCCTTTCCTGCGTCATGACCGGGATGTCGTGCATTTCGAGCCGCGCTGGCAGGAGGTGAGCCGGGAGCCGGCGACGCGAGACACAGAGCAGCCGATTGTCGTCTTTGACACCGATGAGACACTGTTCCGCACCCTGTCCAACAGGCAACCGGCGGTGTTGGTGCGGCCGGGGAAGACCTTCTGCCGGGTCGCGAATGACATCTTCGATATCAACCCAACGCGGCCGGAGGACACCATCCGACTGTGCGAAGCGTTGGCGAGCTCAGGGCAGCCACCAGCAGCCATCCTGCATCTTTGGCCGGCGGACGAGCCCGGGATGCTCGGTCTGCTTTTTCTTGTTCAGGCTCTGCGCGCCACCGCCCCAACCACCCCGGTTCGCCTGCTCCATCTTTATGCCGACGAGGGTCTGCAGCCGGCAGAGCTGGCAGTTGGGGCCTTCGCCAAGACGGTGAGCGCCGAAATGAGCGCTCTGAGCATGGCGGCGGTTGGCCTGGAAGGCAGAAATTTGGCGGCTGCCGCGGTGTCGCACCTGGATCGAGTGCTGGCCGAGCTCGCCGATGGCGCCGCCAAGACGAACGCGGCAGAGACCAACGTCAGGTTGGCTCGAGACCGTCGTCGGGTGCGTCAGTGGCACCCGTTCACGCCGGAAACAGAACCCGCGTCGGTCGCGGCGACCCTGCGCGACGGTGGGACCTATCTCATCACCGGCGGGGCCGGTGGCCTGGGAATGTTATTGGCGCGGCATTTCATTAATCGCGGTAAAAGCGAGGGCAAGTCGTTACAAGTGGTGCTCAGCGGGCGCTCGGCGGAAGCGTTTGGCGGCGGTGCTGGCGAAGATGCGGTCCGGTTTACGCGGCTTGTCCGAGATGCCGAGTTGGTGGGTTGTCGACTGCGCTACCTGGCCGCGGATGTCGGAGACCCAGCTGCGGTAGAGAAGCTGGTGGCTGGAATTTGTGATGGGCCTTCAGAGCAGCCATTTGGTGAGTTGCGTGGTGTCGTCCATGCTGCGGGTCTGATCCGTGACAACTATTTCTGGAATAAGACGGCGGTTGACTTTTCGGCCGTGATCCACCCCAAGGTGCGGGGGGCGCATGTTCTCGACGAGGCTTGCGCTCGTTTGCCGTTGGACTTTTTTGTCCTGTTTTCGTCCGTGGCAGGGATTCAAGGCAACGCTGGCCAATGTGACTATGCCTACGCCAATGCCTTCTTGGCGGCATTCGCTGAGCAGCGAGAGCAAGCCCGCAGAGCTGGTCGACGATCGGGTCGGACGGTGGCGATCGCCTGGCCGCTGTGGAAAAAAGGCGGCATGACTCTCGACGACAGGCTCGAGCAGCATCTGTTGCGCACTTGGGGGATGAAACCGTTGGCCACTGAGGTGGGACTTGAGGTCTTCGATGCCGCCCTGGCCAGTGATCGAGCCAGTTACCTGGTGGTGCAGGGGGAGTCCGAGAAGATCCACCGCGTCTTCGGCCCGCCGCGAAAGAACAGGGGGGCGCAGCAGTCTCGAGTGGTGGCACGGCAGGAGCAGGCGCCGCTGGGGATGGTCGGATCGGTGGCTGCGGAGGCGCCGGTCCTGCCAGCCGCGCCAGTGCAAGCAGCTCAAGCCACGCCGGTGGGTAGTAGGTCGGTAACGCTCGACGATACCGCTCTGTTGGCTAGATTACGTGAGCGGATGTGGGACAAGCTCGAGGGTATCCTCGGGTTGAGTCAGGACGACGTCGACTTCGAGACCGACATGAGCGATTTTGGTTTCGACTCGATCACGTTCACTGAGTTCACCGACGACATCAATCGTGAATTTGGCCTCGACGTCACGCCGGTGATCTTCTTCGAGTATCCAACTCTCGGAGGCTTGTCCGGACACGTTTTCGAGGAGAACCGCGAGCAGATCGCCAAACATTTCGTTTCGGATGCTGCTCCTGCGGCCCCGACATCAACAGCGTTTGATCAGACGCCCGCGCCCCCGGCGCAGCTCTCCCCCGTTTGGGTTCCCAACGTGACGGTGCCGCCTGCCGTCGAGTCGGGACTCACCGCAGCTGCCGCGAACCTGGTGACTCAGCCCGCTGCGGCGCCTTCGGTCATGGAGTCGACGGCGACGCAGAGCTCGATCAGCAACGAGCCGATCGCCATCATCGGTATGAGTGGCGTGATGCCGCAGTCACCGGATCTCGAGACCTTCTGGCAGAACCTGGTGGCGGAGAAGGATCTCATCACCGAGGTTCCCCTCGACCGTTGGGATTGGCGAGCCGTTTACGGGGATCCCGCCGAGGACAAGAATCGCACCACGGCCAAATACGGAGGATTTGTTCCCGACATCGCCAGCTTCGACGCGGCGTTTTTTGGGATCTCGCCGCGTGAGGCCGAGCTGATGGATCCCCAGCAACGGATTTTCATGCAAACCGTCTGGAAGACCCTCGAAGATGCTGGGTATCGGCCGTCGGATCTGGCAGGCAGCGATACCGGTTTGTTCGTCGGAGTCGGCAACTACGACTACAAGGAGCTTTACCGGGATTACGACGTCGATCTCGAGGCTTATACCTTGACCGGGTCGTTCCACACTATCCTCACTAACCGCATTTCTTATCTGCTCGATATTCACGGCCCCAGCGAGCCGGTGGATACCGCTTGCTCGAGTGCGCTGGTCGCGGTGCACAACGCCGTTGAAGCGATCCGCTTGGGTGGCTGCGGCTTGGCGATTGCCGGCGGAATCAATGTCAACAGCAGTCCGCGCGACCACATCGCCATTTCCAAGTCCGACATGTTGGCGCCTGATGGTCGGTGCAAGACGTTCGACAGCCGGGCAGATGGTTATACCCGTGGTGAGGGCTCGGGCGCGATCCTGCTCAAGCCGTTGAGCGCCGCCGAGGCTGATGGCGACTTCATTTACGGAGTGATCCGGGGCACAGCGGTGAACCATGGTGGCCGCGCTGCCTCATTGACCGCCCCGAACCCCAATGCGCAGGCCGACCTGGTCGCGAAAGCCTGGGAGATGTCAGGGATCGATCCCACCACCATCTCTTATATGGAAGCTCATGGCACCGGCACCGCCCTCGGCGATCCGGTGGAGATCAGTGGCCTCAAGAAAGCCTTCGCCCGGCTTTACGCCAACCACGAACAAGCTCCACCCAGCGCGCCGCACTGCGGGATCGGTTCCGTCAAGAGCAATATCGGCCATCTCGAACGTGCCGCCGGCATTGCTGGAATCTGCAAAGTGTTGCTCGCGATGCGGCATCAGATGTTGCCGGCCTCGATCCACATCGAAGAGGTCAACCCCTTCATCAAGTTGGACGGCTCTCCCTTCGAGATCGTAACCCAGACTCGCCCATGGTCGGTGTCGACGACGGCGGATGGGAGCCCGATTCCGCGTCGCGCTGGAGTCAGCTCCTTCGGCATGGGGGGCGTCAACGGCCATGTGGCCCTCGAAGAGTATCGTGGTTCCCAGCAGGGTGGCGTCCCGCAAAGGTTCCATTCCGTGGTGGGGGAGCAGCTCTTCGTGTTGTCGGCCAAGACCGAAGAGGCGCTGCGTCAGCGGGCGTCGGACCTTGCCCGCTTTCTGGCCGTTGCATTGAGCGTGGGGGTCGAACAACCTCCAACCGAGGACGCGCCGACCCGGCTCGAGGTGATCGCGATGGCGGCGGACATCCTGGCATTGGACCCTGCTAACCTCGATCCGGAAGAAGCCCTCGCCGAGCTCGGTTTCGACTGGGAGAGTTATGCTCGTCTCGGCGAACGATTGACAGAGTCCTATGGACTCGATCCGCGGCAGGTCACGCAGTCGACAACCCTGGCTGCCTTGGCCAGGGCTGCTTCGTCTGAGGCTGTATCGGCCCAGGCTGTTTCGGCCCAGACTGTTTCGGCCCAGAAGGTGCCGGTGTCGAGTGTACCGTCCTTGGACTTGAGGCGTGTGGCCCACACTCTGCAAGTGGGGCGTGAAGCCTATGTTTTCCGGCTGGCGATCACCGCAGCAGATGCGGACGATCTACGACGGAAGCTGGTGGCCTTCGCTGAAGGTCAGGTGCTCGAGTCAACCTGGTCTGGCCGCGTGCGTCGCGGCAAAGCGGCGGACCGTTCAGGGGTCGAGCAGGTGGACGGATCGGCGGTCGGAGCAGCGTTGGCCACCCGCGACTTTGCCACCTTGGCTCGCGCCTGGGTAAGCGGCAGCGAAGTTGATTGGGCTGAGCTTTATGGCGCCAATCCACCGCGGCGTCTGCCACTGCCGACGTATCCGTTTGCCAAGGTACGTTATTGGGTGCCGGATCAGCGGGAACCGTCGGCGGCGCCAAGAGACGTTCCCGGTGACATGCCAGGTGACGTGCCCCGGCCGGCGGTCGATCCCAAACCTGACGATTTTGAGCCTGAGACCAACGGTGACTTTGTGCATCTGCTGCGCGGTGACGAATCGTTTGTCGCTGATCACGTCATCGATGGGCGGGTCCTGTTGCCGGGGGTGGTCTGCTTGGAGATGGCTCTGGCCGCTGTTTCCGAGCGTCGCACGTCTGGCAACGGTTCGTCCGGTCACGTTGGTAGCGGAGCCGGGGCGACGGAGCTGGCTGGCGTTTCGTGGCAGCGACCGCTGGTATTCTCCGGTACTCCACACGAGCTGCGGATGACGATCGCGGCGCCGTCTGGGAACGCGGTGCCGCCTGGGAATGCGGCGAGCTCCAACGGGTGTAGCTGGTCGCTGTCCTGCAATGGATTGGGGGAAAGCGTCGTGCTCGCCGAAGGGCGAATGATGGCCCTTGCCCCCGCCGGACCGCCGCCTCGCCTGGAGCTCGATGCGGTCCGCCTGCGTTGCCGGGAGACGATTGATGGCGTCACTTGGTATCAACGCCTCGCTGACCGGGGACTCCATTACGGACCTGCCTTCCGAGCTATCCGGTCGTGGCGGGGTAACGGGTCGGAAGCCCTGGCGGAGCTCGTGTTGCCAAGCATGGCAGGGACAAGTCCTTTTCGTTACCACCCCAGTCTCATGGACGGTGCGCTACAGACCGTGGTGGGTTTGATGGCTCCCGCAGCCGGGACACCGGTGCCCTTTGCTCTCGACCGTCTGGTGCCGTGGGCCGAGCTGCCCGAAACCTGCTACGCCTATGTCACCCGCGCCGAGCCTGGCGACGCCGGCACGGCTAAGACCTCAGGCTCGGTCAGCCGCTTCCATGTGATGTTGGTCGATGCGCAAGGGCAATCTCTGGTGCGGTTCGAGAATCTGGCGGTGCGGGCTCTGGGTGGCGCCACCAAGGGGTCGTCCAACGACGGTGTCAACGGAGGTGGCCTGCTGGCCAAGAATGTGACGGTTCGGCCGGTGACGGTTCGGCCGGTGACGGTTCTGCCGGCCTCGGTCACTGAAGAGAGCCAGGCCGAATCCGCAGCACAGGCTGATGTCCACAATTTCCGTCCGGAATGGTCACCACTGGTAGGGGCGGCTATTGCTGTCGAGCCGGTCAGTGGTCTGGTAATCGGTGCGCCGGGCCATCGGCTGACGAACGCCGTGGTCGACGCACTCGGACTGTGTGTGCGTGATCGTGTCAACTGGGTGCAGCCAGGGACAACCTTCGAAGCCACCGGCGAGAATCGCTATCAACTGGCGATGAGTGAAGCTGGCAGCTGGCAGCAGCTCTTCGAACACCTCGGTCGACGAGATCAGCTGCCTCGGCTGGTCGTCTACTGCCTGTCTGACAACACGGTATTGTCTGACAAAGGGACGTCTGACGATCTCGCGGCCCTCCTACCTTGCTTCGAGGCGATCGTCAGCCTGTCTACGCCGATTCATCTCTGTTGTGTCACCATTAATCTCGACGCCGAGTCGTCGCCAAGGCTGGCGGCCTTGGCTGGCCTGCTCCGCACCGCCACCGCCGAAGAGAGTTTGATCTCGGCGTCGATCGTCGAGGTACGCCACTCGGGGATGACGGCTGACGAGCGGTCCAGCGGCCCAACGGGCGCCAGACTCGCATTGCCGGCAGAGCTATTTGCCGGCCACGGTGGCTTTTGTCATCTTCTCTGGGACGGCAGCCGAGTCCAACAGCGGCGATGGGTTACGGTTTCCCTTCCTCTCGCGACCCTAAACTTGCCGCAAACCGGGACCTACCTGATCACCGGCGGCGCTGGAGGACTGGGTCTCATTCTGGCTCGCTTCCTGCTGCGACGCACCTCGGGGAACGTGGTGCTCACTGGCCGGTCCGCGGCTGGACCGATACTCGAGGCGCGGCTGGCGGAGTTGAACGGCTGGCGAGAGCGTGGTCTGTATCGTCAAGCCGATGTGACCCGTGAAGATCAGATGGTTCGGGTCGTGACCGAGGTGAGCGAGCGTTTCGGTGGGCTGTACGGCGTGTTTCACGCCGCCGGCATCGTTGACGACAGTTTGCTGCGCAACAAGTCCCTCGCCCGCTTTCGTAAGGTAGTGCAGCCGAAGCGGGAGGGAACGTGGGTGCTCGATGCAGTGACTCGCGACCAGCCACTCGCTTGCTTCGTCATGTTCTCCTCGTTGTCTTCAGTTCTAGGCAATCCGGGACAGGCGGACTACGCCTTCGGCAATGGCTTCATGGATGGTTTTGCTCCCTATCGCGAACGCCTGCGACAGCGGGGGGAGCGTCAAGGAGTGACCCTGGCGGTCAACTGGCCCTTGTGGTGTGACGGCGGGATGTCGATTTCTCCGGCTAGGATTGCCGACTTCGAGGACGCCACCGGGGTGTCGCCTTTGGCCACTGACGCAGGCTTGGAGGCTCTGGTTGCCGCACTCGGATCCAACGTTTCGAATGTCGTTGTGGCGCCGGGGGATCGAGAGCGAATTGAAGCTGCGCTCAATCCTCGTCCACCGTCGCTGCCTTCATCGCTGCCTTCGTCGCTGCCTTCGTTGGCGCCAGACTCGCAGTCGGTTGCGCCACGCCGTCAGAGCTCTGAGCCGCTGGCTGAGACGGCGGCGCTGCGGGATGCTGAAGCAGTCCGTCCGCAAGTGAAAGAATTCTTGGTAGAGACCTTCGCTGCGGCGTTGCGAACCCCGGCGACGGAGATTGATGCCGGCCAGCCCTTCGACGAGTATGGGGTCGATTCGTTCCTCAACCTACGGATCGTCAAGACGCTCGAGAAGAAGGTTGGCACACTTCCCAAGACATTGTTGTTCGAGGCCGACACTCTCGACGATCTTGCCGGCTACTTGGTCGAGAACAAGATTGAAGCTTTTACGCCATCGCCAGCGCTAACGCCAGAGCCATCGCCGGCTCTTCCGTCTACGGCCACTGCATCACCCCCAGCAGCAGTCTCCGAGTTGCGGATCGTGCGCGAAGACGAGTTGGCGCAACATCCTCGGGAGCAGGCGACGGTGGCAGCGATTCTGGAGCAACACGCCTGGGAGAGCTCGGCTCTTGCCCGGCGCGACATCGCCCCGTGGATCTTCCTCGGCTCTGCTGGCCGTGGTTTGTTCTACTTCAACGAAGCGGACGGTCTGTTGTTCGCGTTCTGTTACGTCGGCGCTGCCGAAGATTTTCAGCCGTTGGCCGACGAACTGGTCAGGCATTGTGACGAGCGTGGTTTGACGCCGTATCTGGTCGGCGATGTGCCTCTGGCGCGCGCCGGTGGCAAGGCTTTCGGCGCCCTACCGTTTGGCGTCATGCAGCGTTTGCCCGAGTTGGCGTCGTTCACCCTCGAAGGCCGGGCGATGCGTCGGCTGCGGTATTTGGTCAACCGTTTCGAAAAGTCCGGCGACTGTCAGACGGAGGAGTACCGCTCCGGGGCGGATCCCGCCACCGACCGCGCCATCGTCGAGGTGGTGGACGCTTGGTGTGCGGGTAAGGATATGGTGAATCCGTACATCGCCAAGGTTCGCCGCGAGCTCCTCGCCGGTCATCTGCCCGTTGCCCATCGGATCTTTCTCACCTGGCTCGGCGATCGGCTACAGAACGTCATCATCATTACCGCCATGCCGAATGGGCAGGGGCAACTGATGGACCTCGAGTTCTATGGCCAGGACATGCCGTTGGGAGGGCTCGAAACCGGGATCTGCCACATCCTCGCGCAGTTGCGGAATGAAGGCCATGCTGCCTACAGCCTGGGTGCAACCTTCGGCGCCCGCCTCGCCGATGCGGTGGTCACCGACCCGGCTGGCGACGCCGTCCTGACCCAGCTGCGCGACCGCGGCACCTTTGACGGCGCCGGCAACCTGCAATTCAAGAACAAGTTCAGACCGCGGAATCACCAGCTCTACTTGTGCCGGCCGTTGGATGCGGATCCCGACCAGGTGGTTGATATCCTGATGATGTTGGCCAATCCAGGGGGTGGTTCACCCGGTCTTCCGCCTGGCGCAGGCCCCCTGCCACCGTCTGTTCCACCAGGGTCTGTTCCACCAGGGTCGGCTCAATCAGAGCCTGCATCGACGTCGCCGAGCGCGTCCGCGTCCGGAACTGCCAAACGCCTGGAGCGTCTACGAGCCGCTGGGTACAACACGCTTCAGCTCGGGCACGACGATGTTGCCGTTGACCTCAAAACGGATTCTTGGGCACAGCTGAACCATCCTTTTCTCCGCTCGAGAATGGAGCTGCTGAACGCCCAGGTCGATCGCGCGCCGGATCTCGCAGCCACCGTTCGCCAGTTGTTTCCGTTCGAATTCCTGCGTGTCACTGAATCGGGCCGTAGCGCGGAAGGGCTGTTTTGGCGGGCGTTCGCCAAAGCCTACGGACCGGACGCGCCGAATGGCGGGACCGGATTGGTCCAGAACCTACTCTTTCCGACCCAGCTGTATCATCAAATCGAGCACGGCTTCGAGGCGATCGAGTTACCTCAGATTTTGGAGATCGGCGGCGACAACCTGTTTTGTGGTGGTTTTGATCTCGAGGCTTTGGAGCGTCAGCTGCGGACGCAACCGCCGGTTCTGGCCTGCCTCGAGCTGAGCAACAATGGCATCGGCGGTTACCCGATTGCCCTCGATAGCCTACGCGCCACCAAGCGATTGTTAGCAGCGGCCGGGGTGCCCTTAATAATCGATGCAACACGGGTACTCGAGAATGCTTTGCTGGTCGACGCGGTTCAACCCTGGACCGCCGCCCGCGAACTTTGCTCCCAGGCTGATCATTTGACCGCTAGCTTGGCCAAAGACTTCGCGGTTGATGTTGGCGGCTTGGTGGGCACCAATGATCCCCAGATCGATGCCTTCCTGGCGCGAACTGAAAATCTCGAACCACGCCGGGCTCGTGCGTTGGCGTTGGCGCTGGCGGACCAGAGAGGCCAGCTGGCACTGGTTCGTCAGCGGGTGGAAATGGTTGGCTACCTGGTTGACCAACTCGCGGAGGCGGGGCTGCCGGTACATCGGCCGGCCGGCAGTCATTGTGTGTTGCTGGACGTTGGGGCGATGCCGGCCTTCGAGGCTCTAGAACGGCCCGTACCGTCCTTCCTAGCGAGCCTCTTTCTGGCGACCGGAATTCGCGGTGGAGGCCATCTCAGCGGCTTGCAACCCTGGCCAGAGCTTCAGAATAGGGTGCGCTTGGCGATTCCCCTGGGGTTGGATCGGCGGCAGGCGAGTGAGGTCGCGGCCGCCCTGATCAACTTTTGGCGCCAGCCGGTAGAGCCCTTGAATTTGGAGCGGGTAGAGAAGGGCCAGGGCTTTGGCGCCGAGGTTGAGAGCAGGTATGAGCGCGCCACTCTAACGCGCAAGACGTTACCGCCGAAGACGTTACCGCCGAAGACGTTACCGTCAACGACCGCCCCGCAGATGTTCCCGCTGACCGAGGGGCAGGCTGGCATCTGGTTCATCTGTCGCTTGGCCCCCGAGAGTGTTGCTTACAACCTTCCCTTTGTGTTCCGTCTGGGTGTCAAGACCGATCCCGCAAGGTTGCGGCGCTGCTTTCAGACCCTCCAGGATCGTCATCCGAGCCTACGCACGGTCTTTCGCCAGGTCGACGAGCAGCCCGTGCAGGTCACTCTAACGCCGTGCGAGGTAGTTTTCCTGGAGCAGGATGCCGCCCATCTGAGTTGGGATGCGTTGCTGACGAAGGTCGTCGCCACGGCTTGTGCTCCGTTTGATCTCGAGAACGGTCCGCTCTTTCGCGTCGTCTTTTACCACCGCGGACAGCAGCGGCCGATGCTGTTGATCAACGTGCATCACCTGGTTTTCGACGGCGCCTCCTATGAGCTACTGCTCGACGAGCTCTTGCACCTCTATGATGCCGAAACCGTCGGCGCGTCGCACGGGTTACCCCCGCCGTCCAGCCACTTCGCGGACTTCCAGGCTTGGCAGCAGCAGCTGTTGGCCGCGCCTGCCGCCGCCGAGCTCGTCAGTTACTGGCGGGACGCCTTGGCGGGTGCTCCGCATCAACTTGGACTGGCGGCCGACTTCCAACGTCCCGAAGTCCAGAGCTTCAATGGCGAGTTCTTGGAACTGGAGCTGGATGCCAGCTTCGCTGGGGCCTTACGTCGCTTGGCCCGGACACTGAAGACGAATCTCTACAGCTTATGTCTGGGCGCTTTTGGCATTTTATTGGCGCGGCTGGCCCAACAGAACGAAGTGTTGGTGGGCACCGCGGTCAAAGGACGTCCCGAGTCGTTCAACGACGTGATCGGCTATTTCGTCAACATGTTGCCGGTGCGGGTCCATCTGACCGGCAACCCTAGCCTTATGGACTATCTCCGACAGGTTCAAGAGTCAGTTTTCGGCCTGTTGGAACATGCTGACCTGCCCCTTCCCCGACTGGTCCAAGAGCTTGGGATTGTGCCCGAGAACCAGGCCACGCCGTTGTTCCAGGCCAGCTTTATCTGGCAGAACCTCCTCAGTCGACTGGACCGCGAATACGGCAGCGGCCGTGAGGCCCATGCCCTGGTCTTGGAGCCGGTCAGCGGCGTTCACCAGATTGGCGAGATCGAACTCAGCTTAGAGGTCTTCGACCTTCGAGATCATCTGACTCTGACCTTCAAGTATGACCCGGGTCTCTACGATCGCCAGCGGATACGGCGCATGGCGGATCAATACCAGGAGCTTCTCGCCGGTTTGGGGACGCGGCTGGAAACTGGAGTAGCTGATCTCCCTCTCCTGCCAGCCGGCGAGCGGCATCAGCTTCTGACTCTGTTCAACAACACCGAGGTCGAGGGGCCAACGACAAGCCTCCACGCCGCCTTCGCCACCGCCGCCGAGGCTTTTGCCGAGGCGCCGGCCTTGAGCTTCGGCGACCACGTGCTGACCTATGGCGAGTTGGATCTCCGCAGCAATCGCTTGGCGCGTTACCTCCAGCAAGTGGGGGTTGGTCCCGACGTGTTGGTGGGGATTTGCATGCAGCGCTCCATTGCCATGGTGGAGACGGTCTTGGCGATTTTCAAGGCCGGGGGAGCCTGGGTGCCGATGGACCCGGCCTACCCTGAAGATCGCTTGCGGATGATGGCAGAGGACGCCGCTCCGGCGCTGATTTGTATCGACGCAGCCGGTGTCGACGCGGCCGGTGTCGACGCGGCCGGCGCCATCACCGTTGCTGGCGTCGCCACCGAACGGATCGTTCCCGCCGAGCTGAGTGCAACTTTGGGCAGCACTGACGATTCCCCTCTCCAAGAGTTGGCCTCGGCTCAGAATCTGATGTACGTGATTTATACGTCAGGCTCGACGGGTAAACCCAAGGGGATCGCCATGGGCCGCGGCGCGATCGCCAACCTGATCCGTTGGCAGATCAACCTCGAGTCCTTCCGCCCTCGACGACGCACTGTCCAGCTTGCATCGATGAGCTTTGATATTTCGACGCAAGAGCTCTTCGAGACCTGGCTGACCGGTGGCGAGGTGGTCTTGGTGAGCGAAGATCTTCGGCGGGACGCTTACGCTCTGCTGAAGTTCCTTCAAGGTCATGGGATCGAGCGAATGCATCAGCCTTTCGTCGGCCTTCAGGCGCTGGCTGCTGCGTTCGAAGATGAAGGGAT
>JAJCXQ010000222.1 GCA_029263355.1 Acidobacteriota bacterium
ACAAAGTTTTCTAACTTGCTCGGCCGGTACGCGGGTTAGCAAACAAAGTTTTCTAACTTGCTCGGCCGGCGCGGCTGCTTGCAACAGTCTCCCGGAGCTGGCGATGGCCGATGTTGGCGCCACAAAGTACTTCCCGGACTGCCGTACGGCCGCCGCCCAAACCTTCGAGAAGTCTTCGGAGACTTCAAAATCGGCCGACCAACTCTTCGAACACTCTTCGGAGACTTCAAAATCGGCCGTAAGGGTCTCTCAGACAAGCTCAAGGATGAGCACGATGACGTCTTCTTACGCTCCTCTCGGGCATTCGAGGACTTCTGCCGGTTGGCTGGAGAGAAAGAGCTTGCCGACAAGGTACGTCCTTCCGAAGAGCGCCCGGGTCGGCGGCAGCAGGATCCACCGGAAGGCCAAGAGGCGCCCGGGGAGGAGGCCAGCGAGGAGAGCCCGAGCCAGCAAGCGGTAGACGCCAGCAGCGAGGGTGTCGAGTCCACCACCGAGAACGTCAGCGCCTGATCTCGGTGACTAATCTCGTAGTACTAGTAACCATAAACGACTCGGAATGTGAGACCGAGACAATCAGCATTGATGATGGGGTTGCGTGAAGCACTCGACGCGCTGCGCCACGTGATTGGCCAATGAAGCAGCAGACACTAATAAAGAATAAAAATAGGATCAGATGCCATATTCAAATCCAAAATGTTCCTCGTGTGGAAAAGCGACCAGCTTTACCATCGGCGAAACTTACCCGCCCGAAACTGGTAAGAAGTCGTTAGTTCCAGTATTCCAAAAGTACGGTTCTTGGTTCAGTGATTGCGAACTCATGTGCGGCTATTGCCGCAGGGAAAACCGGCTCAGCCGCTGGACTTGGTGAGGGCGTCTGGTGCCCATTCCACTGCGACGGGCACGATCGGCTCCCCAGTTTAAAAGTGCCTGGCAGAGCTAACTGACCAGGTTAGCGGATCCCAGGATGGTCTGGTGGGATGAAGCGTGACCGTAGGGGGAAACGCAGAGTCTCCACAACGGCCACGCACGAGAACGCTGTGCCTAGATCTGCTTCGTTTTATGAACTATCAGACCCTACTGAAAATCCTGCCGGAATCCGCTCAGAGACAGGCGTTCAAACAAGCGAAGAACGGCCCCTCGCACTGGACTTGGCAAACATTGTTTCCGCAACTGGCGAGACAGGCAATATAAGCCTGATTGCACTGTTGAGCGCAGGCCGGGTCGAAGGCGTTAGCGGCCCCTTTAAGCCCTTGAAGCTCGAGGCCCAGACTCGTCCCAGGCGCTTCGCACACTCCCAGGTCGACGATGGATTCTACTTTCACTCCTTCTTGATCGATGGAGCTGGAAGGGATAGCAGACATCTGAACGGCAACGGAGGCGGCAAGCAAACCAAAGACACAAATCACAAAAGGCATTCTTTTCTTCATCATCAAACTCCTGTTCAGCTGAAGCAATCAGCAGATCCAAGCCAGCAAACACACGGGCGAGTGATACCGACATTCGGCGTCACAATTCCGCCTTTGTCTTAGACGCGACAAATTCGACCAGCCGTGATCAATTAATCTTCTGCTGAGTCACCCCAACCGTTGGCAGCGCCCGAGCAAACGTCGGCAGCCTCCAACAGACACCCGGCACCACCATGGCGCCTAGCGCTGCCTAGCACCCAAAAAGGGGGCGTCGAGACCATCGGAGATGCGGTTCGACACTCACTTCGAAACCGTGCAAGCCGCTGACCGTAACCGGGATCAGTCGTCACACCACCGAAAAGGAGACTCGACCATGATCTCGGATTGCTCTCGCTGGCTATGCTTCTTCGCACTTTGGCTCGCCTCTGCCTCACAAATTGCGGGCCTGACCTTCGACGACCCTCGGTGGGCCTTCACAGGCAAGGAGTACCGCGTCGAAACCTTCGAAGGGCGTGAGACGCTCTACATCGAAAGCGGGATGGCGGTTCTCGGTGAGGTCGTCTTCCTCGACGGCGTGATCGAATTCGAGGTGATGATGGGCCAGGAGCGTGGCTTCAGCGGCGCTCGATGGCGCGGTCAGGCGAGCGGCGACTATGAAGAGTTCTATCTTCGTCCGCACCAATCCGGCAAGTACGATGCCAATCAATACCAACCGGTTTTCAACGGCGTTTCCGGCTGGCAGATCTATTACGGCTCCGACTACAGCGTGCCGGTGACCTATCGTCCCGGGGAGTGGACGAAGGTTCGGATCGAAGTTCTGGGCGACCAGGCTCAGGTTTATATCGACAGTGAGCAACCCGTCTTGGTGATCGATGACCTCAAACACACGATCCGATCCGGAGCGCTCGCTCTCTTCTCGGGCTTCGCGCCGGCCCGCTTCTCCCGCTTCCACTATGAGCTGACTCAGAACATCGAGATTGTCGATCAGCCCAAGAGTGAGGGCGATGGCCCCGAACGCAAGAGCGAGGGATTGGTCCACACCTGGCGGGTCTCTGACGCGGTGCCCGAGAAGAGTATCGATGGCAAGACAGTCCTCGACCCGCAGCTGCTGGAAGGCCTCACATGGCATGAGCTCGAAGTCGAAACCAACGGCGTGGCCAATCTGGCCCGCATCCAGGGACTAGCCGATGGCAAGGATACGGCATTCGTACGATTGATCCTCGAAGCGAAGACCGAGACGATCCAGCGGCTCGATTTCGGCTTCAGCGACCGCGTTCGGATCTAC
>JAJCXQ010000223.1 GCA_029263355.1 Acidobacteriota bacterium
CGGAAACGGTGTCAGTTGCATTGCCGTCATCATGCCATTGTCCTCGTGCTGCAAGATGTGACAATGGTGAACGGCAATGCCGACGTAGTCCGGAAAGCGCGCCCGAAACAAGATCCGGCCGTTGTTGCGCGGAATCCACAAGGTATCCATCCACCGTGGCTCGGACAGGATGTTGACCAGATTGCCGTTCTCGTCAGGGATCTCGATTCGCAACACCCAAAACGGATTCTGGTGGATGTGGAAGGGGTGATCGATGGCCCGGGACACGACGCGAAAGTCAGGGATACCACTCTCGGTGTCGAGGTTTCCACATTTCCAAAACTCATCCTGTCCCTGACGCCGAGTGATCGGATACGACTGGTAGTGGCCGCGAAACTGTCCGGGCTGCGGATGTTTGGCGTTGCCTGCCTTAGAGGTGTCGGTATAACCCCACAAGGTCTGTGAGGTGTTGTAAACCGCCCACTCTTCGCAGGTGTTGACCAGCACAAAGGGGCGCTCGGGATCACCGGGGTTGAACTTGCGACCTCGCACATGATGATCATGGTCCTCGTGCCCTGCTGGCGGCTGCGTGCCGTGGTTGATGCCCATGGTGCGGGTACGTGGCGCCAGCAATACGGCGATGTCGGACTTTGACGGTTTCTTGGGCGCTGGCACCGCATTACCGTGCTCGTCGACCCACATATACCGCAGATCCCGTAGCTCAGGTCCGTTTGGGGTACGCCGATTCTTGCCTTCGATGTACTCCTTGAACGCTTCGCAAGACGGATCGTCCGGATCGGTAGTGACCAAGGGTAAGCCCTCATTGCCCCAGCCCGAGTAGTAGGAGACCCGCGTGCGGTACTGCCCGTCGTTGCCTGCACCACCGTTCCGGATTGCCAACTCATCGTCGGTGATCGGATGCAGATAAGGCAGAACTTCGTCCGGCAGGCAGTCTTGGATGTCTTTCATGATCCACTCGAACGTCTGATCGATCGGGACATTGCGGGGACGATCGTTCACACCGTCGACCAATTCATCGTCCACCACCACGATGTGGGCAACGATGATGTCGCTCGGCCCCGGGCTCGGATTGGGGCAGTTGACGGATTCCTGCAGACTGAAGACCGGCGTATCGGCATGGATTGCAACCGCCTTCGCCAACACCGTGTAGATGTCGCCACATTTGGCGTCCGGCGGCAATTGGAAAAAGAGGTCGGTACGGTTCGCCGGCCCCATGTAAAACTCGTTGGGACGCACCCAGGCGTTGCGGATGGTGTCGGCGTTCTTGAAGATGTTCTCGACGGTGCGTAGCTTGTGAGCGTTGGGAGTGTTGACCGGGACCTCGTTGCCGTCGGCATCCCGACACATCGGTTTGACCGCGCCACCAAGCAGATCGGCGGGAATTGTCGGCGCCGGATCGCCAGGACCCGGCGCTGGGCAGTGATAAACCTGCTTGGCGAGATCCTTGATGTAGTACTCCGGTACCTGCTTGCCGCCCTTCTCCACCGTCCGCACCAAGGTGATGCCGTCGATCGCAAGTTGGAAGAGATGGCATTTGGCGGCTTCCAACTCGGCGGGAGTCACCGGCTTCAGAATCGGGGTGTTGTCAGGGCCAACTTTGACCAACATGTTGATCGGCACCGCCTGCTCGGGTCGCGGCACATCAGCCTCGGCAACCGTCGAAGCGAACCCGGTGGTGACGATGTCGAAATGTCCCTTGACCACCATGAACCGTTTGTAGCCGCGGCCGTCGACGCTACCGTTGAGCACCCGCCAGCGTTCGACGGCGCCGCGTCGCATGTTGATGACGCCGGCCTTTTCGCTGCCGTTGACGGTCGGCGTCGGCACCTTCTTGAGCCGTGACTTGGGCGCCGCGTCGGGATCACCTTCGGTGTTGGTGGGGAATACTCGCTGCATGAACATCACCCGTTCGCGGTAGTCCCAGGGCCCGGTCTTGATCGTCAGATTGGGATTTGGCGTACCGGTCAGCCGACAGTTGATGTTGTCGTCCTCCGCACCTTCGATGATCAGGTATCCGGCCATGCCGCTCGACACCTGGATGTCGGTAGCGCCGTGGGCGTGGGGGTGGTACCAGAAGGTGCCCGGCGGATGGGGTTGATTGGGGTCCCCCATCACGTTGCCAAGGCGGAATTCGTAGTCGGCTTCGCCGACAATTTCGTCGTCACGGATGAAGAAGGTCTGCTCGCGCCGCCGCAGGAACCGACACGCCGACGCCGGATCGACCGGATCGGAGCCGCTGGCGCATTCGGAGGCCTCGACCACCGAGCCGCCACACGTTTTGCACACCGGCGTTGAGCTCGGAGTGTTGCAGATGCAGCGCTCCCCGGGCTCACCCATCACCGCCCGCTCGCGCCGCTTGAAATCTCCTTGACTGAGCACTCGCAGAATGACGTTGTCCGAGTTGGTGCCGTCCGGATTCTTGTCGGGACGCACGTGTAAGCCATGGGTGTGGAGATTAACAACGTGCGCCGAATGTAGACCATTGGCGTGCTCACCGAGGCAGAAATCGAACCGGTGCTGCCCCCGCTTCTTGCCCTTGGCGATGACCTGCTCTTCGAGCTCCTGTTGTGGACTCGGCTTCGATTCGTCGTTGGACTCGCACGTTGTGACCGGCAAAGCTTTGAGATCGCAGACGTTCACCGGGCCGTCACACGGAGTCTCACCCGGCGGTCGCGCCACCTTGGGCGGCTTCGAGCCTTTGGCCAGCGGTAGATCACCAAGATCCGGAAACGGCCCGACAAAGTTCTCACCAAAGTCTTCACTGAGCAGGTTGCGCAGCTTCACGGCCAGGGTCTCGTCACCGCGCATGCGGATCGTCGGGCCGGGGGTATTGCCGCCAAAGCTGAAGAAAACCGAACCGGGGTTACCGAGCCCAACCTCGATGCCAGGATTCTGGTTGACCACCACATTGAGGTCGAGTTGCTGGCCCGGCCAGTCGCTGGGTCGCCACACCCAAGGCTCGTTCCAATTTTCGAGCACACCCTTGACGTCGGGAACTTGGCACTCCAAAGGAGGAGGCTTCGGAAATTGCCCTTTGCAGTCCGCCTTCCCAGCAGGCTTGGGCACCGTCTCGGCCGCAGGTTGCGCGACCACCGGCCCTACCCCAGCGGCAGCAGCCGCTCCGCCCAACAGCCCAACTTGAAGAAATTTGCGGCGTTCCATTCCTGGCTGCCGGTCGACAATGGGTTCGGTCGCGGGTCCGTCGTCGCGTTGTCCCTGCTTCGCCATCACACGTTCTCCTCGTGTCTCGGCGGCCGGCTATCGCAAGCCGTCGCCACCCGGGTCATCGTGTTGTTGTCGTGCATCGATCTGCCACCAAATATACACGAGCACCAGAGTGCCCAGGCCGACTCAACACGGGATGCCGGAGCCCTGTGGGCGACTAAGACTCCCCGACCACGCGGTGTCAACGCGTTTGTCGGCCAACCATTGGACTGACACCGCGTGTCAACGCTTGTCTTGGCGTTGAGCTCCGTTACCAACCACGCGCTCCGCGATTCAAGTCAGACTCGTCCAGTTGGGTCAATCACGAAAAACCCGGCGATCGGTTTGCATGGCAAACGGGTTATGGCGCATTCACCGTGAGTCAATCGCAGGTGGAGAATGTTGCCCATTACATACGAACGCAAGAGGAACACCATAGAGAGTGGTCATTCCAAACGGAATTCCTCAACTTGCTGAAGAAACACGATGTCGAGTTCGACGAACGTTATCTTTGGGACTGACGATCCAAATAGAAGTGGTTCCGCCCTTTCAGGGCGGGAGATCTTGGGGCCGTTTATCCCGGGGCTCACGCCACGTCGCTTATGCTCCGCGACGCCAGCCCCGGGCTATACGATCGAGCCCCTTCGGGGCTGGCATCACGGCAGCGATCGGACACCACGAGAAAGAAACATGCAGAGGCAGCGCTACAAGAATCGAAGACAAGAAGAGCTGCAGAACAAAGCGGCTGCACTGGATGCCACAGTCGTATCTATCGTCCGCGGCGAGCGTAGGTTTTTTAAGTTCAGCGGTCGTCAATAGCCGCCCCATGGACACCCGTGCGCCACGAAACGTTATTAGCGTAGTCTTTTCGTTTCGTTGATCGTCGAAGGCCAATACACGAGCATCAGAGCCCGCGACCCAGCATCAGGGGTGAGCGATCACCAACAAAGTCGGCGCGCGACGCAGGGCGCAGCCCAAAGCGAGTTGAAAGTTCTCCGGGTCGAGGGCAGCGAAACTTTCGTCCAGGATCACGATGTCGGCGCCTTGCAACAAGGCGCGGGCCATGAATAGGCGGCTGCGCTCACCGTGCGACAGCTGCCACCCCGTCTCCCCTACCACTTGTAGCAGGCCGGCCGGCATGCGCTGCAAGAGCTCGCCGAGGCCAAGCTCCTGGCACACTTTTGAGGCTTCGACCATATCCTCACGGCGCGGTGGCCAGCCTCGCCCCATCAGTAGGTTGAAGGCGAAGGTTTCGGTGAAGACGTGATTCTCGTGAAATTGCGGCGCCGCGACGACGTGACGTCGCCAGACTTCGGCGGGCACGGTGTGCGGGTCCAAACCGCCAAGTAACAATAAGCCTGAGTCTGGGCTTCGTAAACGAGTCAACAGGCCAGCAAGGGTACTTTTACCACCTCCCGAGGGTCCCTCGATCAACACCCGATCGCCGGCATAAAGCTCGAGTTGACATCCGTCGAGGACCGGACGGGCGCGCCCGGGATAGCGATAGACCAGATCCTGCGCTTCGAGAACTTTACCGCCGCGCTCTGCCGGATCTTGCGGACGCGGAGGTAACTTCAACGCCACCCCGCCCGCTGCTGCTGAGCCCACAGCATCAGCTTTTGCCGCAGCATGGAAAATCGGCCCAGCTTGCTGCCAACTGATCCAGGCGCCAGAGAGGTAGGAGAAGCCGCGGGTGAGCTTGCTGAAGGCGCGGTAACCCAACAGCACCCCACCGACACTGAGCGCCATCGCCGCCACCGACGCACCGCCGGCGACGAAGGCCGGCAACAGGCCGACAATGCCGACCAGGATCCAAGCAAAAGCCGAGGCCGCCAACAAAGCGCGCAGCCAGTCCGTCCGTCGCGACGATCTCAGGTAAGTCTCCAAAAGGTGATCTTCCCTTTGATGCCAATCCTCCCGCCGCTCCTGGGTCAGACGGGTGCGGTGACCAACCAGGCTCTCGACCAAGTCGTGGGTCATGGCGAGCCGGTCGTCGGTCCATTGCTGGCGCCGGACCAGATAACGCCAACCGATGGCGGTGACCACCACGAGCCACAGGATCAACAGCAGCAGGTGGAACCCACCCATTGCCCCGCGCGTCAGCACCCAGCCCGATATCGCCACCTCGAGTCCACCGAGGATCGCCAGGAAACCACCGAGCAGCGCATGGGTCTGCAATGCCTCGGACTCGATCACTCGACCGAGCAATTGCCCAGCGCCGTGGCGTCGAATCTCGTCAGGCTCCAGACGCAGCGCCCCCTGTAACAGCCGACGCTTGAGCAGGGTTCCAACCCCAGCGGCGATCCTCGCTTCCGTCCATAGGGACGCTTGCTGTGGCAGCACCGACGTCAACAGCAGGAGCGCCCAGGCGAGCAGCCAATCGCGAGAGAGATGACCACTGAGAGCGCCTTGACCCAGCACCCACCAGGAGGCAAGCATCAAGCCGTAAGCGATGACATAGAGGCCCAAAAACCGCGCCAGGGCACGGGTCATGCCGGCTGCCACCAGCTGCTGTAGGAACGGCGCTCCGGGAGGTCGGCGCAGCAGCCAGCCTTCGCCGATCCGGGCCCGACGCAGTCGTTCGCGCAACAAGGCTTGGCGGGCGCGAGCAGCGCGCCGCGGTGCGATCCCGACGCTGGCCTGTAGCTGCTCGAGCAAGCGGTCGACCCGGGGCTCAACCGGCGCCTCGATTTCCCGGCACAACCAGTCTCTGACATCGCGTACCGAAACCCGGCGCAGCGCCAGATCGGGGCTCAAAACACCGACCCGACGACCCCGCAGGCCGAGGATCGCCAGCAAACGGTACTTGACCTTCGAATCGCCACCTTCGCCGGCCGTCGGCACCGCGACTTTCAACACAGCCGGGCCACAACCGAGCACCAGAGTTTCGACCTCACCATGCGGTGTTTCGATCGCCTCCACCTCCAGACCGAGGCGATCGCTGACCCTGGTGATCCGTGACTCGAGATCCAGACTCGTCATCGGATCGGTGTCCGAACTGCTGCTCCCAGGCGCGGCCAGCTCGTCGCCGGCTGGGTGCCCGAGACGCGCCAGACCACTCTCACGGGCGAGCAGCTCGAGAGCCTCATCAACCCGCTCCAAGGGCCAAGTCAGCCGCTCCAACATGGCGCCGTCGACGTCAGGCATCAATCGAGTGATCCTCGGACGAGATGGCGTCGCGTCGATCCTTGGAGTCTGCCTCACCGTCGCCAGCTACTCCGTCGCCAGCCAGCACCCCGTCTGCAATCCGCCACCGTCGCCAGATGGCGCCCTCTGCCAATTCCTGTCGCAGCTCCGCCTCTGCCGCCAGTAATGCACCGTAACGCGACCCTGGCATCGCCGCCAACTGATCGGGTCGACCGTCTTCAGTGATCCGACCGGCTTCGACGACCAAAACGCGATCGAAGTCTCGGGTCTCCACCAGATCATGTGAGATGTAGAACAGAGTACTGTTTGGCCACCACTCGCGGGCTTGCCGCGTCAGCACTTGACGCTGAGACCGATCCAAGCCGCGAAACGGCTCGTCGAGAATGACCAATCGAGCATCGCGACGTAACAGGGCCCGCGCCAAACGTACCCGCTGGCCTTCACCGCCGGAAACCAGCGCGCCACCTTCGCCGAGCCAGGTCTGTAGACCTTCGGGCAGCCTTTCGAGCAGACCGCGCAGCTGCGCAGTGTCGATAGCGCCCGCGATCAACCCGTCGGCGCGACCTCTGGAGCCGTAACGTAAGTTGGCGAGCAACGGCCGATTCCACAACTGGACCGCCGGGTCGACCCACGCCGTTTGGTGGCGCAAATCAGCGAGGCGAGCCGCATCGAGCTCGTTGCCGTCAACCGTCACTCGGCCTGAAGACGCCTCGTGCCACCCCAACAACAGGCCCACCAGGGACGACTTGCCAGCCCCCGAAACCCCCACCACTGCAACGTGGCTACCGGCGGCGATATCGAGATCAACGCCATCGAGGATCAAGTGGCCACCCGCAACCACCCGAGCGTCGCGATATCCGATCGCTACCCCGCCTTCAGTCGCCGACTCGGGGTCCGCCGCCAAGTCCGCCTCCAAGTCCGCCGCCAAGCCTGGTTCAACCGACTCAGAGTCGTCGGATTTATCTAGCCCCAGGGGTTCCAACAACCGTCGCGTCACATTGCGGTAGTGAGGTACCTGGCGACCCACGACACTGAGATTCTCGCCGATCGTCTGTAGATAGAGCGCCCAATAACCCAAGAGCAAGATCTGCCCGACGCCGTCGCTGGCTGCCAGGTGGCGAAACACCAACCAGATGGCCAACCCATAACCGGCCAGCGCCTGGGTGGTGCTCATCCACAACTTAGCGCGCTCACTGCGCAGCAGCGACTGGTGCCAATCCAACAACAGCCCTTCGTGCTCTCGACGCATCGCCCGCTCGGCGCCGTGATTACGCGCCGGCACCAAGCCCAACAAGGCGTCGAGGTAGAACCGACTGAGGGCGCCGGCGTGATTACGCACCCGCAGGTCGGTCTCGGCGAGCAACGGCTGCGAGACAAACGGCACGGCCAACGCCACCGCCATCGCCAACAACGCGACCGGAGCCACCCCCGGGTCGAGCCAGATGATACCGGCGGTGGTCAGCAGAGCCTGGAGAACCAACCGCAACGTCACAGCGGCGAGCTCTGGGACTTCATGCAACATATGGGTGTTGTGGCTCCGTTCCGCCATGTCGGAGGCCAGCCGGCTGCGAAAGTAGCGATCCGCAAGGCGCGCAGTAGCGGTCAGAAAGCGCTTTCGCAGACGCACCTCCAGGCGACGGCCGAACTGCAACGCGGACACCGCGGTCGGTATCTCCAGCAGAACTCCCAAAACCAGGAATAGAGTCAAAGCCAGGGCCGCGATCAGGCGCTGCTCGGGTAACACCAACCGTGCACCGAGATCGATCAAACCGCGGAAGAACAAGACTTGGATGACGGTGGCGACCGTGGCGACGGCGAGTGCAAACACGAAAACCAGCGGCCCCTGCAGTCCATCTGCGGTCAGCGTCCGCCACAACTCTCGCCCTGGCCTCGAGGTAGGCTCCGCCAAGGCGGCAGCGAGCTCGGGAGACAGCCTGCGAGGAGAGTCACTGCCCCCGGGCTCGTCATCGGGCGGCCGTTCCAAGCGGCCCTTGGCCCGTACCATCACCGCGCCCCGCAGCTCGAGCATCGGGCCCATCTCCGGGTGGTCTTCGATCGGGCGGACGGCCCAGTAGATTTCTGGAATCGCGCTGTCTTTGTTCTCGGCGGCGCTGTCTTTGTTCTCGACCGTGTCCTTGTTTTCGGCCGTGGCGTCGGACTCGTCGCGGTCACCCTCGGCCTTGGCGGCGTCCCTGGCCTCTTCAGCGACGGCTTCTTCCAACACGCCGCACAGCAGAGCGGTGGCAGCCTTTCCCTTGGGGACTCCGCCCGAAGACACAATGGACTTCACCATTCGCACCGCCGCATCGAGACGAGCAAGCGGCCGCCAGTCTGGATCTGCCAGCGCATCACCGACCAGCTGCGACCGAACGCTGGACTCGAGCTTCAAGGCCCGCATCCTCGCCGACAGGGTCTCGAGGGCTTGATCGGACCCGGCCCAGTCCCGCCAACCCGCGGCCGGAACCGGTTGGCGATGGTGGTACACATCCCGCAGCAGGGTGTCGCGTCGCACCCAATGACGACCAACGGCAGGATCCATAACCTGAACCCAGGGTCCGTGACACCGCCACACCACCACGAAGTGGGTGACGCCGATGGCGTTGGCGACAACCAGAATCGCCGGCAGCGCCTGCGCTGCGGAGAGGAAGAGATGATCCGGCGGCAGCATGATCTGTTCGGCGTCCAAACCGAGCTGTACCGCAACTTCTTCCATGGTGTCGATCGAGCTGCCATCGACGTCGGTTTGGCAGGCTTCGCGCAATCGATCGTAGCCAACCTCGATGCCATGCCCGCCGAGCAGGCTCTTGAGCGATGCCGGGCCACAGTCCATGGCCGAGGTCTGGACCACCTCAGGGGCCAGCAAGTGTCGGGCTTTGCTCATGCCGGATTCAAGGATTCCCTCACCTGGTGGCGCCCACGGCTCGTCCCGCGGCTCGCAACACCAGCTCCGCCGGTGACACACGCTCGATCTCGACGATCAGGATGCCCGGCATGCCGTGTTGTAGCGGAATCGCCGATCCCGCCTCCGGGGACACTGCGCAGTCGACCCACAGCTTGCCGTCGCGCGCCTCGGTGGCAACTCGCGTCACGGTCGCTGGCAGGCTACCGAATTCGGTCCAGGGAAAACCGTCGAGGCGCAGCTGGGCGAGTTGGCCGGGACGCACCCGCGCCAACGCGTCGGAGGGTGGGAAGCCAGCGACCACCTGCAACTCAGAGGCTGGGATCACGGTCGCCAGATGATCACCGGCCGCGACCACCGAGCCCGGGCGCACCTTGGCAACCTCACCGAGACGACCGGCCACCGGAGCACGGATCTGTCGCCGCTGGATCTCTTCGTCGAGGCGCAGGGCAGCGGCGGCCGAGGTGTCAGCGACGCCCTGTAGCTCGGCGATCTCACGTTCGATTTGATCCACTCTCCCCTGCCGGTCCCGGCCTTCCAACCGACGTTCACTCTCCAGCCGGGCCACCGACTGTTCGAGAGCGTCGGCTTGCGCTCGCCGCTCGCTGGCCGCAGCCTGCATCCGCCGCAGCTCCATCTCCGAGGTCAGTCCTTGGGCATGCAATTGGGCGCTGCGCGCCGCCTCCTCCGCCGCCAGCTCCGCCGCCGCCAGCTCGGCGTGATATCGCGATCTCGCTTCTTCGATCGCGGCGCGGGCGCTGTTGGACTCCGCCAACCCACGCGACTCGGTGAGCAACGCCACCTTTAGACTTTCAATCTCCCGCAAGGCGCCGTCGCCACGCGCCTTTTCCTCATCCAATCGTCGGCGCTCGAGCTCGGCATCGAGGGCAAAAAGCACCTCGCCCGCCGCCACCTCCTGCCCCACCACACCGCGTACCTCGACCAGCCGACCCACTGCGTCCGCCGCGACGGTGTAAACCGCTTGATCCACTTCCAACCGCGCCTGCCCACTGGTGGCGTAAACCGGTACCTCGGCGGACACCAGCCACAAAAACCACAACCCGAGAAGTAGACTGAGGATCGTCATCACCACCAGCGATCCAGAGGAACGCTCGCTGGCGAGGGAGCGCAGGGTGCGGCTGAAAGGGGAAGCCACGACGTCCGATCAGGTTGGGTTGGCGGGCGAAGGCAACAGTGTTGTGACCAACGACGAGTCGGTCCTGCCGTAACTCCGTACAAATCGACTGCAATCAAACATCTTCCGTACTCCTAAATTCTTAGCGGGCGGCACGCGGCCCGGACATGCCCATCATAATCGACTGTCACAGGACCCTGGGCTCTTGATCAACAACACAATAAATGCTTTAATCGCATGATCAATATTGGAGATGCTCATGGTCTATCGCCACCGCAAGGTCCTCGTCTTGCTCACATGTCTTCTCGTCAATCCGCTCGCCGCTTCAGGTCAGCCCGCCGAGATGGTCCAAGATATCTATCCTGGCTTCACTTCCGGGCTCTTCGGCCTGGCGCCGTGTTTTCCTACCGGCGGCTTCTCAGAGCCGGGGTACTTCCTCGAGGTCCGCGGCAACAAGCTTTTGTTCACTGCGCGCGACGAGGAACATGGCATCGAATTGTGGCAGGCCAACTCCAGCTGGCACCTATCGCTGCTGGCAGACATTGCCGAGGGACCTGAAGCGCCTTCTCAGACTTCTGTATCCCCTCGGGCAGCGTCTTTGTCGGAGATCGACTGTTCTTCCCACCCTGGAAAGGGGATGTCGGGCGCGAGCTGTGGGTCAGTGACGGAACCCCCGACGGGACCCACCTGGTGAAGGACATTCGGGCAGGTGCCCTCAACTCGTCACCGGATCGGCTCACCGAGTTTCAAGATCAGTTGATTTTCGTCGCCGACGATGGGTCTCATGGTCGCGAGCTGTGGATCTCCGATGGATCCTCGGCTGGCACCATGATGCTGCGCGACATCCGGCCTGGGCTGCGGTCATCGGCTCCCTATCCGCTGGTCGCCATCGGAGGATTCCTCTATTTCGCCGCCCTCTCAGACACGTCATCGGACAGCCACTTGTGGCGAAGCGATGGCACTCCCGAGGGCACCGTCCGAGTTCGCGACAGCGATCCGATTGTCAGCCCGGGCCACCTGACTGACGTCAACGGCACGCTCTTTTTCGTCACCCAGATGAACTTCCCATCGCCGGCCGAGCTGTGGACCAGCGATGGCACGGATGCCGGAACCCAGGTCATCGCCAGTTTCACTCCCCCGGCCCGGACCCATCGCCCCGACCTGCTGACTGCGGTCGGCGATCTGCTGTTCTTCAGCGCCGACAACGGCGCCGGCAACTCTGGGTTGTGGAAGAGCGACGGCACGCCGGAAGGTACCGTCTTGGTCAGCGCGAGTCCACGGCCGGAAGTCTTGTTTGCGGCCTCGGATGACAGGCTCTACGGTCGTGCCAACTCCGAGACTCTTGGCCGGGAGCTTTACTTCAGTGATGGCACGGCTGAAGGGACTGGCATCGTCGCCGATATCAACCCTGGAACCAGGGGCTCGTTTCCCAGCAGATTCGCTGAATACCAGGGACTGGTTTATTTTGCAGCTGGCGACGGGGACTCTGGGCAAGAACTATGGGCAAGCGATGGCACAGCCAGCGGCACCGCGTTGGTGCAAGACATCAATCCAGGAGAAATGAGCTCCAATCCCAGGCGACTGACCGTCTTTGGTGACACCCTCTTTTTCGGCGCCGATGACGGCGTCCACGGCAGCGAGCTGTGGGCCATTGGCGAGCGCGCTTCCGCGATTCCGATTCCTGCCCTCGACCGCATCGGGCTGGCGAGCTTGTTTCTTGCCTTGGCGTTGAGCGCTCTGATGGTCCTCAGGCGGCGTGTTCGGTTGGCCGAGTAGCACGGCCAACCGACCTACCAGGCATCTCCGGCGGCCCTTGCTTGGCCGAATCTCAGCCAGTAGGATTTCGAGATCTCATTACCGATTCCCCAGCCAGATTGCAGCGAGTCGAACCCTGTCCTCGGCCGCCCTTTGCTCGCCAACTTGCTGCTGCTGCCTCGAATGTTGCGCCAAGCCGGGCTCGCGATCTCCCTCGACCAGACGATCTCCTTCGTCCGCGCCCTCGATTGGATCGACCTCACCGATCGCCGGCAAGTGTTCCACACCGCCCGCGCTCTACTGGTGACCCGCGCCGAGACGTTGCGCCTGTTCGAGTTGATCTTTCATCACTTCTGGCGTCTGAGCCGCGACGGCGAGCGCCCCCAGGGACGCAAGGCGCCGGTGGCGCCTCGCCACGACCTCGAGCGTAAGCAGTTTACGATCGCAACCTACATGGCGTTCAAGGCGCGTCAACACGATCCCGAGATCGAAGTCACCGACCGCGCGGCGACCTTCAGCAACGAAGAGGTCCTGCAGCACAAGAACTTCTCCGAGATGACGCCAGAGGAACTAGCCGGGGTTCGCCGACTGATCCAGGAGATGCGTTGGCAGGCTAGCCTGCGGCGAACCCACCGACGAGTCACCGCCGCCCGCGGCGACACCCTCGATCTCCGTCACGCGTTGCGGCAACTCGCCAAAACCGGTTGCCTACCGCCGCGCCCGGCTTGGCGACGGCGCAAGATCAAACCGCGACCGATGGTCCTTCTCACCGACGTCAGTGGCTCGATGGAACAGGTGGCGCGACTGGTCCTGCTGTTCTTCTTCAGCATGTCTCAGAGCTTGCCCGACGTCGAATGTTTCACCTTCGGCACCCGGCTGGCGCGCATCACGCCGCAGCTCAAAATCCGTAATGTCGACCGCGCGGTTGACGCCGCCAGCCGCGAAGTTGTCGACTGGGCCGGCGGCACCCGCATCGGCGAAAGTTTTGGCGCCTTCAACCGTCAGTGGAGCCGACGCGTGTTGCGGCGCGGCGCCGTGGTGCTGATCATCTCCGACGGCTGGGAACGCGGCGATGTCTCCTTGCTGCGCACCGAAATGCGTTACCTACATCACCGCTGCCATCGCCTGATCTGGCTCAACCCTCTGCTCGGCCATGCGTCCTACCAGCCTCGGACCGAGGGCATGGCCGCTGCTCTTCCCTTTGTGGACGACTTCCTACCGGTCCACAACCTACACAGTTTTGAACAGCTCAGTCGACACTTGAGCGACTTACCGTCACGACGTTCGGGTTGAATTGCCCAATTCAACCGCCCCTCTACCGGACGCCAAGCGAGTTGTTCTACCCTCGATCCATTGCGGTAGACTTGCGCTACCCAGCAGACTATCCAGACCCGCGAACCTGGCAGGAGGCGACGAATGATCCCAGGAGCTTTCGACTACCACTCCCCCACCACCCTCGCCGAGGCGATGGCCTTGCTCGCGGAGCATGGCGACGACGCCAAAGTGCTGGCGGGGGGACAGAGCCTGATCCCGGCGATGCGTTTCCGGCTCGCCGCACCTGAGACCCTGATCGACATCAACCGGCTCACCGATCTCGCCTACTTGCGAGAAGCGGACGGCCACTTGGCGATCGGTGCTCTCACCCGGGAGTCGGCTCTCGAAGAGTCGAATGTTGTCCAACAGCGGTACACGATGCTGGCCGACGCTGCTGAGGTGATCGCTGATCCTCTGGTGCGCAATCTGGCGACGGTTGGCGGCAACATAGCCCATGCCGACCCGGCCAACGACCATCCGGCGGTGATGCTCGCCTATGGCGCGACAGTGGTCGCCCAGGGGCCGAACGGCCAGCGGGAGATCGGCATTGACCACTTCTTCGTCGACCTCTTCGAGACCGCCCTCGAACCCAACGAGTTGCTCACCGAAATTCGCATCCCGACCCCCGGGCCAGGCGCCGGCGGCGCCTACCACAAGGTCGAGCGTAAGGTCGGAGACTACGCGGTCTCCGCGGTGGCGGTGCAGCTCGTGA
The DNA here is from genome assembly GCA_029263355.1 of Acidobacteriota bacterium. GTDB lineage: Bacteria > Acidobacteriota > Thermoanaerobaculia > Multivoradales > J023 > JAAELT01. Next base: position 14,167 of record JAJCXQ010000223.1, read on the forward strand.
TGAACGGTGGCAGAATCGAATCTGCCCGCGTCGCCTTGACCAACGTCAACCCGGTGCCGATGCGCTCGACCGGCGCCGAGCAGGCTCTGATCGGCCAGGCTCCTACCGAAGATGTCCTGGAAGCTGCCGGGCGGGCGGCCGCCGCCGACTGTGACCCATCACCGGACCTGCGGGGCTCGGTGGAATACAAACGTGACCTCACCCGAGTGCTGACCAAACGCACCGTCCGCCATGCGGTCCAACGAGCCACAGGAGGAGCATGATGAGTCAGCACAGCATTACGGTCACCGTCAACGGTGAAGCCTCGACCCGTGAAGTCGACGCCCGCACCCTGCTGGTCCACTACATCCGCGAGAATCTCGACCTCACCGGCACCCACATCGGCTGCGACACCACCAGTTGCGGCGCCTGCACGGTGCTGCTCGACGGCCGCGCGGTAAAAAGTTGTACGGTGTTCGCGGTCCAAGCCGACGGTCGCAACGTCGAAACCATCGAGGGCCTGGCGACGGATGGCAAACTCCACCCGTTGCAGGAAGGGTTCTGGGAGAAGCACGGTCTGCAATGCGGTTATTGCACTCCGGGCATGATCCTCAGCGCCAAACACCTACTCGAGAAGAACCCCAACCCCACCGAGGACGAGATTCGAGCTGGTATTTCGGGCAATTTGTGCCGCTGCACCGGCTACAACAAGATCGTCGAGGCCGTGCAGTACGCGGCTGAGAAGCTGCGCGAGGAGACCACAGCATGACTCATCTAGACGATCGCTTCGAGCACCATTCCCCGACACCAGATGGCTCCTCGGCCCAGGTCGAGACCACTAACGATGTCCAGATCAAAACCCCCGAGAAGATCTGCGGCATGGGCCATCGTATGAAGCGCAAAGAAGATCCGCGCTTCATCCAGGGCCACGGCAAATATGTCGACGACGTCAAGCTGCCCGGCATGCTCTACATGGATATCGTGCGCAGCCCTTACGCCCACGCCAAAATCCTGTCGATCGACGCCTCCGAAGCGCTGGCCACCGAAGGTGTGGTCGCAGTGATCACCGGCGAGGATCTCAAGGCCGCAGGCAACCTGCACTGGATGCCGACCTTGATGTCGGATACCCAGATGGTGCTGCCGATCGAGAAGGTGGTCTACGCCGCGCAGGAAGTCTGTGTGGTGATCGCCACCAGCCGCTATGTCGCCGCCGACGCGATCGAGTTGGTTTACGTTGACTATGAGCCGCTCGACCCGGTGGTCGATCCTTTCGAGGCGATGAAAGACAACGTCATCGTCCGCGACGACAAGGACGAGAAGACCAACCACATCTGGCATTGGGAAGCCGGCGACAAAGACGCCACAGACAAAGTCTTCTCCGACGCCGCCCACACCGTCAAACAGTCGATGCACATTCCACGCATTCATGTGTCGTCGATCGAAACCTGCGGCATGGTGGCGAACTACAGCAAGATCACCGAACAGATGCAGATCTACATGACGTCGCAGGCGCCGCACGCCCATCGAACGGTGTTTGCCCTGGTCTCCGGACTGCCGGAGCACAAGATCCAAATCATTTCGCCGGACATCGGCGGTGGTTTTGGCGGCAAAGTGCCGGTCTATCCGGGTTACGTTTGCTGCGCTGTCGCTTCGTTGGTGACCGGCAAGCCGGTGAAGTGGATCGAGGATCGCAGCGAGAACCTGCAAGCCGACAGCTTCGCCCGCGATTACCACATCACCGCCGAGCTCGCCGCGGATGCCGAGGGCCGAATCACCGGTCTCAAGGTCGACACCTTGGCCGACAACGGCTGCGCCGACGCCGCCGCCAATCCGTCGAAGTTCCCGGCCGGCCTCTACAGCATCTGCACCGGCTCTTACGACATGAAGGCCGCCCACGTTGCGGTCGACGGTGTCTACACCAACAAGCCGCCGGGAGGCGTCGCTTATCGCTGCTCGTTTCGGGTCACCGAAGCCGTCCACATGATCGAGCGCATGACCGACATCATGGCCCACGACCTCGGTCAGGATCCCGCCGACTTCCGGCTCAAGAACTTCATCCGTCCCGATCAATTTCCCTACCAATCGCCCACCGGTTGGGAGTACGACAGTGGCAATTATCAGGCCGCTCTCGAGAAGGCGATGGAGATGATCGACTACCGCGGCTTGCGTCGCGAGCAGGCGGAGAAACGGGAGCGTGGCGAGCTGATGGGTATCGGCATCTCGAGCTTCACCGAGGTGGTCGGCGCGGGGCCATCCCGCGACTACGACATCCTGGGCATCAAGATGTTCGACTCGGCGGAGATCCGCATCCATCCCACCGGCAAGGCGATCGCGCGTTTCGGCACCAAGTCGCAGGGCCAGGGTCACGAGACAACCTACGCCCAGATTATCGCTGAGGAGCTTGGGCTGCCGGCGTCGGACATCCAAGTCGAAGAAGGTGACACCGACACTGCACCCTACGGCCTCGGCACTTACGCCAGCCGCTCAACCCCTACCGCCGGCGCGGCAGCGGTGATGGCGGCGCGGAAAATTCGAGCCAAAGCCAAGAAGATTGCCGCGTACCTGTTGGAGGTGGGTGAAGACGATCTCGAGTGGGACGTCGACCGCTTCCAGGTCAAGGGATCACCAGATCAGGCGAAGACCATTCAGGACATCGCCTTCGCCGCCTACACCAACCATCCCCAGGGTATGGAAGCCGGCCTCGAAGCCACCGACTACTACGATCCGCCAAACCTCACCTTCCCCTTCGGCAGCTACATCTGTGTTGTCGACATCGACAAAGGCACCGGTGAAATCAAAGTCCGGCGATTCGTGGCGATCGACGACTGTGGACACATCATCAACCCGTTGATCGTCGAAGGCCAGATCCACGGCGGCCTCACCATGGGCCTGGCGCCGGCGCTGTTCGAGGAGATCGTCTACAACGAAGACGGTCAAAACCTCACCGGCACCTTCGCCGACTACCTGGTGCCAACCGCTGTCGAGTCACCCAAATGGGAGACCGGCCACACCATCACCCCGTCACCTCATCACCCGATCGGCGCCAAAGGTGTTGGTGAATCCCCCACCGTCGGCGCTCCACCCGCCATTGCCAACGCCGTCGTCGACGCGCTGTGGCATCTCGGGGTGCGTCACGTCGACATTCCGATCACCCCACCGAAGGTGTGGAAGTTGTTGCGCGATGCGGGGGTGACGGACTGAGGGTTTAGAGTTCGTTGGACGAAAACGTACGAGGCGGCCGGCGGGCCGGTTCAGGAACTGCTTGCAGCGGGACGGACGAAGGCTGAGCGTTTATCGGAAGGCGTCCGTTGCGTCGCGGTGGTACCGGGCGTGGTGGGCCGCTTTGGGCAGATACCGGGAATGCCGCTCGATTGGCGCAGGACTTCGTCTCTTGCAGGATGGTGCCTCGATCGGCCTCGCGGTGCTACAATGCTCAAAATTTTCTTTCCGCCCGTCGTATCCGAGCAGCGATGTCGATCGCGCCGCAGGCGAACCTGCCGGCGGCTGGTCTGTACGCTGTAGAGATTCCATCCTATGATCGCTGCCGCCCTGCAACAATATGGCCGAAACCGATGAGACCACGGGTGATCCTCCGGAGGTCGAACAAGCGATTCGGGACATCCAGAGCGGTGAAGATCCAGAGGGCGGTGCCGAAGTGATCTACTACACCTACTGGGAAGTGGTGTATCGCTTCTTTCGTAGACGAGGTTTTTCCCCCGAAAAGGCGGAAGACCTAACCCAAGACGCGTTCTTTCGGGTTTTCCGTAATATGGCTACCTACGAGCACCGCGGCAAGTTCGCGGCCTGGCTGTTCAGCATTGCGGACAACGTCTGCAAAGCCGAGTGGGAGCGGTGCGGCACCAAGAAACGCAGTGGTATCGAGATTCCTTATGACGAGAGCCCTGGCGACCGGGAGAACGGCGACGGGGGCGATAGACTACCGTCGCACGCGGAGTCAGTGGCTCCTACGCAGGAGGAGGAGCTTGGCGAGCGCGAGTTGCGGGCAAGGTTCCAAAGCGCTATCGAAGAGCTCCCTCCAAGGCAGCGGGAATGTTTGACGCTGCGCCTGGAAGGTTTCACGTACCGGCAGATCGCCACCGCGCTCCGTATCACGAGGGAAACGGTCAAACAGCACTTGGCGGCGGCTCGAAGGCGCCTGCGAGAGCTACTGCAAGACGTCGACTTGCCGGACATCGAAGAGGCCGGTGCCTAGAGGATCAGAGATGAAGAACGCAGCCGAACTCAACGAAGCGTTGCTGGGCGAAGCCCTGCTCGACGCAGCGCACCGTGAGCTGGGTAGCGCTGACGAGGCGCCGGATACGGATGATCTCCAAGCCTACCTCGCTGGCGAGCTGCCGGAAGAACGGGCTGCGCAGGTCCGCGCCTGGGTAGTGGCCGCGAAGGACACCCGCGAGCGCACCCGCGAGCTGGCACCCTTTGCCGAGGCGAGGACGCCGGCGAAGGACGCGCCTGTCGATCCCGCCCTGGCGGCCTCCTGGCAAAAGCTACAACAGCGGTTGGCCGATGCCGGAACGCCCGTCGAGCGTCTCGCTTCGCCTGCTGCGCCGCTGCCGTTCGCCAGCCCCGCCCCCGCTCCGGTGGCCACTTCCAGCAGCCGCTGGTGGCAAGGCTTGGCAGCGCTGCTGGCGCTCACCAGCAGCTTGTTGGCGTTGCGTGTGATGCAGCCGGAGCAGGCACCCGCCCCCCAGAACCTAGCCAGGCTCGAGTTGACGATGAACGTTCGCGGGCGGCAGCTCGTGCGTTTTCCCATCGCTCCGAACGAACCTTTCTTGATGGAGATCTCAGGCCTGGAACTTAGCGATTGCGGGACGTTCGAGGTCGAGCTCGTCAACCTCGAAGACAAGGTTCTGCTATCGAGGCCGGATCTGCGCCTAACCGATCATGTCCTCCGTTTCGTGGTATCTACGCAGCCCGGTGAGTATTGGCTGACGGTTTCCGCCTGCGGCACTGTACTGGATCGGCAGCGGGTCGATCTGGTGGCCAAGAAGGCGTGATCGCGCGGCCATTGGTTGCCTGCGTCGGCGGTGCAGCGCTGCTCGCTTTGTTGGTGGCGGCCTGCGACAACGGGGAGCACGATTGTAGGGAGACCGAGCCTCCGCCACCGGTGGCGGGTTCGTCGCTGGCAGCCGACGAACCGCTCGCTCGATTGGTAGCAGGTGAGGCGATCGAATTCGACGTGGCGCCAGGGAGCTTCAGGCGTTTTCGGCTGCAGGCAGCAGCTGGCGACTTCGTACGGCTGATCGTCGAGCAGGATGAGATCGACGTGATCACTCGTCTGCTCGACCCCTCTCGCAAGTTGTTGGCCGACGTCGATCGGATTTTCGCTGACAGTGGGTCCGAACCCCTGCTAGCGGTTATCGAGCGGGACGGCGAGCACACGGTGGAGATCGAGGCTTTCGAGCGTTCCGGGCGACCGGGCCGGATCGGTCTGCGGATGGCTGCGTTGCGGTCTGCTGAAGAGACGGACCTCGAGGCTGCCGAGCGTTTTCGGACTTTGCGACAAGCTGATGCTTGCGCGGCCAAAGCTGACCGCCTCCGGGGTTCAATCGCTGTCTACCAGCAGGTCATCGATAGCAGCGCCGAGGCCGGCGATGGCGATCTCTGGTCTGAGGCGATGGTGCGCCTGGCCCGAGCTCATCGCTTGCTGAGAGACGTTGAGCCGGCCCGCTCACTCCTGCGTCAGGTGGTGGCCGCCAAAGGGCTCGGCGAGCCCATTTGGCAGACCTTGGCACTCGAGACGCTCGCCTTTTTGGACATCAACGACGGTCAGGCCACTACCGCGGTCCGGTTCGCGGAAGCAGGTCTCGCCAAACCTGAGGTCGAAAAGTTTCCCTTCCGCCGGGCCAAGCTCTACTTTCTCCTCGGCCGAGCGCGGCAGATGCAGGGAGCTATCCAGCACGCCCTGGACGCTTACCGCCAAGCGCAGGCTCTCTTTCGGCCTTGGGACGAGATCAACCGAGCCGACGTTCAGCAGAATCTCGGGGCTCTCCATCGGCACAATCTCGGCCAGCCGGAAGCGGCACTGGAGCTTTTCAGGCAGTCTGAGAAGACCTATCGCGAGCAGGGCGACAGGAAGAGTCTGGCCAGTGCGCTCAACCAGATCGGAGCTTGCTTGGAAGAGACTGGTGATATCGACGCCGCGGCGGATTCCTACGGCAAGGCATTAGAGATTCGTCGCGAGCTCGAGGACGGTTGTGGCGAAGCCAACACTCTGATTCGTCTCGCGCTTCTTGATCTGGACGCAGGACGCGACCGGCAAGCCGACAACGAGGCAGCCGCGGCCCGGGCTATTGACGATAGCGAGCGGTGCGTCCATGACCGACAGGCGATCCGGTTGCGTCTGGGCTTGTTCGCGGAGCAAAAAGGGGATCTCGACACGGCCCGCGACGACTACGACCGCAGCCGGGCCGACGCCGATGCTGCGGACAACCGCGCTGTCGAGCTCGAGGCGCTGGTCGGCCTCGCCCGCAGTTGCCGCCTGCCGGGCGCCTGCAGCGATGATCCGCTGACGTTGACCAGCGAAGCGTTGGAGATCGTCGACGACACTCGCAGCGATTTGGCGCAGGAGGACCATCGCCTGGCCTTCGGCAGCCGCACCCAGGCGCTCTTCGACCTGCGGATCGACCTGCAGTGGCAACGTCGTGAATTCTCAGCCGCTCTCGAAACCGCCGAGAAGGCGCGCGCTCGGGCGTTGCTCGATCGACTACGACAGATCGACGCCGACATCGGCTCGGGCGCAGCCAGCGAGATCGTCGAGGAAGCGAAGCAGCTGCGCTATGAGTTGAGCGAGAAAGAGCAGCAGCGTCTCGAAAGTGAATACCAGGGGGGGCTGTCGGATGACAAGCGGGCGAGTCAGCGACGAGAGGTCGATGCCCTGGTTGCCCGGTTGAACGAAGTGGAAGCAGAGATTGGGCGGCAGCATTCCGAATACTTTCAGCTGATGCGCGCCGAACCTGCCGGCCTCGCCGAGGTACGAGGGTTGCTGGATCCACAGACCGCTTTGCTCGTGTACCGCCTAGGCGAAGCACATAGCTTTTTGTGGGTGCTCACAGAAAGCGAAAGCGACGACGTTAGCTTCGAGCTCGCGTCCGGGGCCGAGATCGAAACGGCGGCGCAGGCCGGCCTTGGTTACTTGAAATCGCTGAGACCGGGGGTCTGGTCGCCGAGTGAGCTAGTGTCCTTGGCGGAGCTGATCTTGCCAGCGGCAGCCGTGCAGAGCCTGACCGGGCGACGTCGCTGGATGATCGTGGCAGACGGCGCTCTGGAGCTCCTCCCTTTCGCCGCCTTACCAGATCCAGCTCATGAGGCTCAGCAGCCGCTGGTCGTAGGGCACGAGATCGTAAACCTGCCCTCAGCCTCGGCCTGGGTCGAGTTGCGCTCTAGATCCGAGCTCCCTGAACCGCCGCGAATGTTGGCGATCATGGCCGATCCTGCCTACGAGGAGTTCGCGTCCCTGCCGGGCAGCGGCATCGAGGCGACGGCGATCCTCGATTTGCTGCCGGAAGACGCACAGGCGACGAGCCTCTTGGGGTCGCAAGCCACTCGTGAGGAGGTGCTTCTGGGGCACTTGCGTGGCCATCGCGTCGTCCACCTGGCGGTTCACGGCGAGATTCATCCGCGCCAGCCAGCCCTGTCCTACCTGGCTTTTGCCGAGCGCGGTGTTGGCGGGGACAAGCTCGAAAGCGAGCTATTCGCATACGAAGTCTACAACCTCGATCTGCCGGCGGAGCTTGTTGTGCTGGCTGGTTGTGAGACCGGAATTGGGCCGCTGATTCCTGGGGAAGGTCTGGTCAGCGGTCTATCTCGCAGCTTCCTCTACGCTGGAGCGCAACAGGTCATGGTCAGTCTGTGGCCGATCTTGGACAGCAAGACACCGGAGCTGATGGTGCAGTTTTATTCCCGGTTCTTTGCCGGTGCCGATCCGGTGATGGCGCTCCACGATGCGCAACGTGCGCTCTACGAAGCTGACGCCTCGCCTCACACTTGGGCCGGCTTCGTGCTGCAAGGCGACTGAAGCCGAGTCTGCTGCTTCCCCCGTTTCTTCTGACCCATGTCCTCGCGATATCCGCGAGTCGACACCCCCATTTTCACGTCGGTCCGATTCTTACCGGTAGAGCGGTGACGGGACCTGTCCACCCATCTGCAATCTCGACGAGGAGAAGGCCATGAGCAACTGTATCAACCGTACCTTAGGACCTGCTGGTGCTGCCAGAAACCGCACCCAGGCCGAAGCTCTTGCCCAGGGTATGAGCCGGAGTCGAAGCCAGCTGGCTGGTAGTTTGAGCGATCCCGGCGAGGAGAATCTGCGTCCGCCGGTCGCCGATCCCGGGGAGGAGAACCTGCGGCCGCCGGTCGCTGATCCCGGGGAGGAGAACCTGCGCCCACCGGTCGCTGATCCCGATGGTCTTTATGGCAGCGGCCTCCATGGCGGGCATGGAGCTCATGGCTGTGGCTGTTCCGGGGGGCCCGCTGTGTACGTAAACTGCTGTTCCGATGACGAGCAAGATCAACCATCGGGGCACTTGCCCGAAAGCTGTTTCAGCGGCTGGATCATCGTCCGCCTGGGGCCCGGGTCAAACCCCGGGAAGAAGGAGGCTCTGCACGAGCTGGCAGAGGAGCTCGGCCTGCTCGACCTCTTGCTGATCGACAGCCCACCCTCGAACCTGGCAGCGGAGCTGGAGCCAGCGCCGGGCTTGAGAGCGGTCGACAACTGTCTGCCCTCGCGGCTGCTGATCCGAAATACAACCCTCCGCCTCAAAATAGAAGGTGCCAGGCCTAGGCGCAGGATCAAGGTGCGAGACAAGCTGATCGAGTTGGCGAATAAAACTGAGTCTCCGCGGAGCAAGGCTGCTGCTGGCAGCCTGCTACGCACTTGGCGGATCGACTGTCGACAGTTTCTCGCCCGCATCCCACGGGTGGTGAAGGCTTTGCAGGCGCTGCCGGCTGTCGAACTCGCCTACGCAGAGGCTCTCGCCAGTGATCCCGGTGCCAGTGGAGTACCAGTCTTCGACGCCGATCAGAGCTATCTGGACGCCGCTCCGGTCGGTATCGGCGCCAGGTGGGCCAAGGAGATGGTGGAGGATCTCGGCAACACGACGAAGCGGATCCACTGTTGCGACATCGAGCAGCGCTGGGTGCTCGACCACGATGCACTCAAAGACGTCAAACTCATTCAGAATCGAGCCAAGTCCACAAGAGCGCCTTTCTTCGGTGACAACCGCTACGACAAGAACAAGGCTGGCAATCTGGACAGTGAAGACGGCAACCACGGCACTGCGGTCAGCGCCCAGCTGGTAGGTAACAACAACGTCGAGGGTATCGCCAAAGACATCGCCCACTACGAGATCGCTTCCCACTACGACGAGCCTTCGAACAGCAACGGCAATATCGCGGAGGCCGTGGTCAACGTCCTGGCGCTTTGGTACGTGCTAGGCGGCGAATTGAAAGCGTTGCACGGCAACGTCATCCTCATCGAGGCACAACGCTGCGGTTTGGTCGCGGAAATCGATCACGCCGATTTCGCCGCATTCTCGTTGGCGACGGACCTCGGTGTCGTGGTCGTGGAAGCGGCCGGCAACAGCGGTTTCGATCTCGACACGTACCAGGATCAATGGGGGCGCCACATCTTGCGCCGCGGCGGGGCCGGTTTCCGTGACAGTGGTGCGGTCGTGGTCGGCGCTGGCTGGTCCGCATTGCCCCACGACCGAGCCCGGTTCTCGAACTACGGCTCGCGGGTGGATTGCTACGGTTGGGGAGACAGCGGGGTCAGTGCCGGCTACGGTGACTACGACTCCAGAGGCGGACCGGACTCCTGGTACACCGACTCCTTCGGGGGCACCAGCTGCGCCGCGTCGATCATCGCCGGCGCTGCGGCACTGCTGCAATACCTCACCCGCTGTACGACGGACTCGGCACTCGATCCTCTGGAGGCTAGAGCGACTCTCGCCGACCGGGCCACCGGCACCCCCCAGGGACCCGGCGTCGCCGGCAACATCGGCGTCATGCCGGATCTCTGTGCGCTCTTCCAGCAGGGTAGCCTCGGAACCCCACAGCTGTATCTGCGACGCACTATTGCCGACAACGGTTGGGATTGCCGTGAGGTTACTTGCTCGTGTCCGGACATCATGGTCGGTCCGACGACCGGAGGCCTGGCCTCTACGGTCGGGACGGGCGAGAACGACGCTCCAGCCCCCGGAGTCTCGCCGATTCCAGCAGGGGGTGGCTACTCTGTCTTTTGTCGGCCGGGAAATCGTGGCCTCGGCGACGCCGTTGGGAATGTCTACCTCTATTCCAGTAAGGCCGCGACCCTGATTCATCCCGAGATGTGGCTGCCGATCGGCGCCGATCCAGTCGAGATAAAAGCTCAGCAGGGTGGCATACCCTCGAGCCTTTCTCAGGTACCGTCGCCGAGGGATGGCTATCTTGCCTTCCTTGCCGCCTTCGGAGCCAGTGGCGATCCAGATTCCCTGTCCAAGCTGCGTTGTGATTGGTCGGCTTACCGGGACTTTCTGCAGCGTGCCGACGTCGGCTGCCGCAACACCCACTGGATCCCGGTGACGGCGTCGTCGCCGCCATTGCCGACGCCCTGCCCTTTCCAGTTCCTCTTCGCTGGTGCGCCCGATCGGCTTCGCACGTTTGACTTCGAGATCGTGCAACGTCTACCGGCGGGGGCACAGGTAGAGCTCAGGGTACCGGAACCCCTCGCCATCAAGCTGCGCCAGCGGCAACCGTGGAAAATGGCTTGGGCTCTAGGGCCGACGACGCAAATCAAACTGCCACCGACTCCGCGTCTGGCTTTCCGGCGCATTCGCCTGACAGCTGGCGCAAAGTGTGAAGCCAGTCTGTGCGTGGTCAGTGACCCAAAGACAATTCATCGGGGGCATAGCGTCACGATCCGTCAGCTCTATCGTGGCGAAGAGGTCGGACGGCTCACCTGTTACCTCTTCTAAATTAGTCTCGGAGGGCCGGGGCTTCGCCCCATCAAAAGATCGGCGCAAGAATCACCCGCACCGGCACGGTCGAGAAGCCTGGTCGACTCGAGCTGCCATGATGAGCACTTTCTTTCTATGTGGGTTTTATAGGGGTTTTTCGACGTATCGAGCCTTGGACCCCGCAATCGAAGGTTCCTTCTTCAGAGTGGATAGCAGTCGCGATTGAGTTTTTGAAGTCATTCGAATGGCCTCTAACCCACTTGATGAATTATCCAGTTGTTACTAGTAGGACAGTCAGGGCGCCGCGGCGACGGGTCGAGTGGTTCGAATGGTTCAGTCAGTTCAATGCTAATGCAGTCAAGAAAGAGATAGGTATGTACCATCGTAATCGGCGAGCCATTGCGAAATTTCAGCAACCATCATTGGTCGCAGGGTTCACTATGTGGATGTTGCTCTGCTTCAACGCCAGCGCGCAAGCGTCCGCTCCCATCTTCAAAGCAGGGTCGATATCCTTCGAAGCTGGCAGAAGGGGAATAGTAGTCTCGTTCGAAACGTCTATGCCGGATTCTGACTATGTGGTCGTTGTACAGCAGACGAACACAGGCGGATACTCCCCGACCAAAGAATGTACGTACTTCAACGTCCTCAAAAAGACCCCGGCCTGAAGCCGCCCGAATTGTGCTACGCGGACACGCATATGTAGCGTTGGCACTTCCTCTTATCCTCTGTGTAGCCGACTCGCGTCGTGAATTCCAGGCTCTGAGGCCCATCAGTACAGGCCCGCGACCATTGGGTTACGCGGACGCTGCGTGACGCACAATGGCGCGGCGCTCCAGGTTCCGTATATTAATAATTTGCCGGGAGACAAAAGGCGAACTCTCGTCTACCCGACAAATCTTTTCAAGGATAAACCATTCATGGCACGCAAGATCCTATGTACCACCGTTCTGACAGCCCTCATCGCGCTCGCCGCTTCTACGGCGAATGCCCAAATCTCTTTTGACCCTTTCGCTCAATACGCCGCAGGAGATCGGCCGGGAGCTATCACTACAGGCGACTTTAACGGCGACAACATCCTCGACCTGGCAACGGCCAACTTCAACGGTGACGACGTGTCCATCTTTCCCGGCGTGGGGGACGGTACGTTCGCTCCTACGGTGAACTTCGCTGTCGGGGAGAGTCCTGCTTCAGTGACTCGCTGTGAGCTCAACGGCGACGGAGCCTCCGACCTGGTCGTGGCCAACTACGGCTTCGGCTTCAACCGGATCTCCGTCCTGCTCAACGAGACTGAGGATGCCGGCGCTCCGCAATTCTCACATTCCTTCTACGATTCGGCATCGCGGCCCACTGACATAGCCTGCGCCGATCTGGACGGCGACGGTGACCAAGATCTGGCGGTTGCCAATCAAGACTCCGACGATGTGTTCTTGTTCGAGAACAACGGCGAAGGTCTGTTCGACATGAGAGGCTCGCTCGCCGCCGAACGTTGGCCGCGGGCCATTGCAGCAGCCGACCTCGACGGAGACGGTCTGTTGGATCTGGCGGTGGCGAACAACGAATCGAACACCGTCTCGATCTTGATCAACAACCCTGGAGGCCTGGCGGAATTCCAGCCCCAAATGAGCGTGCCTGTGGGCTCTCGGCCCGAAGGTCTCGCCACCCTCGACCTCGACGGAGACGGGAACCAGGATTTAGTCACCCCCAACCGTGGCACGAGCGACGTGACGGTACTGCGCAACGACGGCTCCGGCACCAACTACGACCGCTCCGACTACGACGGCGACGGAGGGCTGCTCGCGGTGGCGGTGGGCGACGTGAGCCAGGACGGCAGGCCGGACATCGTGACCGCGAACAACTCGCGATCTCAGGCCACGATCCTGCCCAACAGTCTTCTTCTGCCGGGTACGTTGCTTCCTTTCGTCAGCTTTCCTGTCGCATCGGATCCGCGCGGGATCACACTCGGCGACTTCAACGGCGACGGTAGGCTGGACGTAGCCGCGGCCAACACCAATTCACGACTGGTCTCCATCCTGTTGAACACTACCTGGCGCCCCCCTGGGGACATTTCCTGCGCCGCGTTGGTGACCGAGACGACCACTCTGACAGCGGGAGTTGACGACACATTCCTCCCTCCGACCGAGCCGGCGATGCCCGGCGCTGACCTACTGCCGCTTTGTAGCAATTCGAAGGACTTCGACGCCTCTTCGATCAACGATTGCTTTGGCCACACCTTCTCCGGCCTTCCGGCCAACATCGTCAGCGCGACCCTGACTGTGCGGATGCGGGCGAACAGCACAGCCTCGACCAACGACTCGATACAGCTCGGGCTGCAGGGCGGATCCTTCCTATGGGGGCGGCGGATCGGTACCGGCGGCCAGTTCTCGGGTGACGTGCCCGGAGTTTCGCCCGACCCTTGGAGCTCGGGTACAACGCAGACGTTCCACTTCAATCTCGGCGCCCTCCCCGACCGGCAGGGCACCTTGACCGGCATCCTCGAAGTCCTGAACTCGAGCCACACCCTAGACGTGCGGGTGACCGACGATACGGGGGTCGATTTCTTGAGTCTGCAGGTAAAACATTGTGAAGAGTTGAGATTCGGCGGACTGGACCACCGACCTATCGCCGGCACACACCTGATCTTCGATCCCATTCTGGAGAAGCTAAGGGTCTCAGGAGTGGATCCTGTCGCTGGCGGAGGAGTTGAGGTGGATCTCGGCGAGGCAAAGGGTTGGGGGTTCACCTTTGAAGGACTCGACATCTTCACCGACCCTTTGGGCGCCTTCAAGCAGTGGACCATGGTCGGTGTCGTCGATGGAGTACCGGGCCAGGAAACCTGGACTGAGAGGTATGAAGTGGTCGGTTCCGAAGCGCAACCGGCATTGCAGGTCTCCTTCGATACCAGTCCCCTGGGAGCTACAAAGAACGCCCTGGAGATCTACCAAGGCGAACGCTTGCTGTACAGAGGAGTCTTCCCTAATGGCCCGCTGTACCGATACGAAACGACAGACTTCACACTGGATCCTCAGGTCTTCGAGACTCAGTGGTCAACGCTCTGTGTCGTTATGCCGCATGACATACCACCGTGGGATGTAACGGCGCAAGATGGCACGGTGATCGCCGGCTTTGACCGTATTGTCACCTATCCTGTCGATCCTATTGGGTCGGTCGACTCTTGTTCGACGATTCTCAGTACCGTAGGTGGCATCAGTGAAACGACGCTACGGAGAGAGAGACTCATCGCCTTCGAAGGTAGGTTTCCACAGGAAGCCCTTGGGAGAGCAGTCTTTGAAGCCAAGGAAGACCAACTCACCCTATCGAACCTTGGCACCAGTGGCGATGACGGCTTGACAGTTCACCTGGATCGGGCGAAGACCTTCCACATGGAGTGGCTCGACCTGGATCCGGCGTCCTCCCTGCCCACTGGGGCCGGTATGGAATTCCGTTCGACCGGCACTCTCACCGGCGGCGGGTCCGAGAAGGATCTGGGCACCCTGTCCTTGGCCAAGGCCCAGGACAACCTGGAGGTCACCGCCGACTTCACCGCGATCGAGTCCCCCACCCAACTCCTGGAAATCTACCGCGACGGTCAGTTGATCGAGACGATGCCTGGCAACTCACAACCCGTGAACATCTCGGCGCTGGCAAATGCCTTCCCCTGGCCAATCGGTGCGGACAAGATCGGAGGCACCGGAACGACCACTTGCTACGTCCTGAAATGGCCCCAGGACGTGTTGTTCGGAACCTTTGCAAGGCAATTGATCGTGGGAGATGAACTTCGCATCTTGGCGGAGAATCAGAATGAGCGCCTTGCCCATCTGGACAGCTTCACCGTCCAGACCATGGCCATCCCCGAGATGACCATCCTCGACGAGGGGCCCAGCAGCCTCGACCTACCCTGCGAGGATGCAACCCAACTCTGCCTGATCGAGGACCGCTTCCGGGTGGAGGTACAGTGGCGGGACTTCCAGGGCCACACCGGCAGCGGGCGGGCGGTTCCTCTCGCGCAGGAGAGCGGCTATTTCTGGTTCTTCGGGCCGGGTAACGCGGAGATCGCCATCAAGGTGCTGGACGGCCGGCCAATCAACGGCCACTGGTGGGTGTTCTACGGCGCTCTGTCCAACGTCGAGTACACCATCACCGTGACAGACACGCAGACCGCTGCCGCCGCCACCTACTTCAATCCGTCGGGCAGCTTCTTCTCCGTTGCCGATACCCGCGCTCTGGGGGACGGCCAGCCTGCAGCGCTTCGCTCGGTCTTGGTCGGGAGCGACGGTCTACCTGGATTGACGGTAACGGCTGACACTGCAAGCACAGCGGATTCCGTATCCACGATCGCTGGGAAGCAGTCCTGCGCCTCGACCAGCGAGGCCCTTTGCTTGAACGGAGACCGCTTCCTGGTGGAGGTCGAGTGGGAGGACTTCCAGGGCAATACTGGGACGGAGACCGCGGTGCCGCTGACCAGCGACAGCGGATATTTCTGGTTCTTCAACCCGGGCAATGTCGAATTGATGGTCAAGATGCTGGACGGCCGTTCGCTCAACGGCCACTGGTGGTTCTTCTACGCGTCCCTCTCCAACGTGGCCTACACCATCACGGTCACGGACACGCAGACCAACACGGTACGAACCTACGTCAACCCTCTCGGGGAGCTGCAAAGCCGCGGCGATACCCGAGCGTTTCCCTGAGGCCAGGGCTGAGAGCGATGGGGGGCCGCGGGCAAGCAGCCGCGGCCCCTTCGCTTTCGGTCTCTGAGAATTTCAATCTCTCTATAAATTTTGGTGAGTCTCGGGACACTTCCAGAGAACCCAGCGGAAGATTCTGGTCCATATCACCGGGTAGGAGGATGCGGTGGGTATACGGCACCCGGACCGAGCTTCCTGGCGCGATCTAATCATGAGGTTTGTGGTTGTCGATGATCGTCAAGCGACGCAGACGCATCAGGGTGGCCAAGCGACGCAGACGCATCCAGGGTGGCTGAGCTCGGCTCGGTGTCTTGCACAAAGACACTCTCGAATTCGTTCGAGTTCGAAGCGCTTAACAAAATGATTTGGGGGGAAAGCCATGCAGCGATACGTGGCGCGAGAGAGCTGCTTCCTGAAATACTCATCGGCGAGGTCCGAGTTTCCTCAAGGTAGTGAGAGATCTCGTCCCAAGAGACAACAGTTACAGGAAAGCTTGCCGTGATTTTTCGGGCCGCTCTTTGGCTGTCGACATCGCGTTCGACTCGGCGGAGATCCGCATCCACCCAACCGGAAAGCGTTCGCGCGCTTCGGCACCAAGTCCCAGTCCGCGCGCCGCGCGGACCTGAGACTCAAGCGGACGAGGTCGTTTCGAGGACAAACGGATCCTTGCCAGCAGATCGGATCTCGCGAAAGATCGGGAGCGCCGACTCGTACGAACGACGAGCACCCTGCAGATCGTCAACTCGCATCTGAAGATCGCTTCGGCCCCCCGGCGATGGGTCAGGCCTCGCTCCAATCCTCGACCGTGATCTCCACGATCCGATCGAAGTGCTTCCGGTTGTTCGTCACGAGAACGAATCCGTTGACGGCGGCAATCCCTGCAATGAGGAGATCGATGTCGTCGATGGTCTGCCCTGTCTTGCGAAGCGCGGCGTAAATGTCTGCAGAGAGCTCGACGGACTGCTCTGTCAGTGGCCAGATCTCGCTGGCGTCGACGAGAGCCTTGAAGGCTGTCATCTGCTTCTTTGCATCCCGGTGTTTGAGGCCGCTCAGGGCCTCGTAGACCGTGATCATGCTGAGATTAACCTTGCCGTGCTCCTCGACATATGCCGCGAACCGGCCCCTCACCTCGGGATGTCCGCGTAAGAACATCGAAACGATGTTGGTATCAATCAAAGCCGGTTCCACGACTCCGCCTCCGGGTTCCCGCCCGGTGCCGCCGTGCTTCGATCTCCGAGACGAAGGATGCGTACTCTTCCTCGGGCATGTCGGCCCAACTGCCGGCCAGGCTCATAATCCTCTCGGCGTTTTCGGACGGCCGAGAACGGCGGCGGAAATGGTGGACCAGATCGAAGAGCTTTGCGATTTTCTCGTCAGGGATCATCGCGATCTCCTCTTGAACCTTCCTGCGGATCGTGGATGGGCTCATCTTGGGCCTCCGGCTCGTTGTCGTGGGACGTTCGCCGGTCTCTCAAAGTCATGATCTTTCATGGTTGCCATGCTTCGACCTCCGGCTCATCCTAGCACGGCCTAAGTAGACGGCCGAAGAGGGTGGTTGGAACTGAAGGCTCTTCTGTTATCGATCGCAACGCCCGCGATTCGCATCAAAAGCCGCTCGCGGCCGGTAAGCAGATACTTCAGACTTTCTTCGGACTCTGATTGTCTCTCTTGCGTTAGTATGCTTCTATCCTGGATCGCGAATCCGGGCATGCAGCGCGAGACCATTCGGAGGAGCCATGAAAAGCGAACACGAGTACCCGGAGGTCGTCATCAACGTCCTGGGTTATCGTGATGAGGACGAGTGGGTAGCGCTTGCACTAGAAATGGATCTCAGAGGCAGCGGAGCGACCTTTGAAACCGCTCTCGATGAACTCGATGAGGCGATCGAGGTGCAGATGCAGTTTGCGGCGAAGCAGGGTTGGTACGACTCGATCTGGAAACCAGCCGAACTGCCCGTCCAACTCTTGCGGGAATTTTTTGGCTAGCACCTTGAGAAGAGATCCATGAGCGTGGCCGGCTTCGCCGTGAAGTAACATTCAACCATGTACGACGAATTCTTCGCCAAAGCTCACCAACTGATCGAACAAGGTGTACCGTTCGCTACCGCGGTGGTGGTGCGCTCGGAGAAGCCGACGTCGGGTAAGCCGGGGGACAAGGCGATCGTGACACTGGACGGGGTGATGTTTGGCTGGATCGGCGGCAGCTGCGCACAGCCGACGGTCATCGCGGAGGCGCAGTCGGCGATCGCGGAGGATGCGGCGCGGCTGGTGCGAATCACGCCAGATCCTGGGCGTGAAGCGCCGCCGGAGGGTGTCAAGGAGGTGGAGATGACCTGTTTCAGCGGTGGCACCCTGGACGTTTACATCGAGCCCCAGCAGCCGCGACCGCGGCTGTTGGTGATTGGGCACCTCCCCACCGCTCAATCCCTCGCCCACCTCGGCAAGGCGATGAGTTATCAAGTGATCGCAGTCGACACCGAGACGGACGGCGTAGCGATGGCCCATGCCGACGAAGTGCTGACCAACTTGGAAGCGATCGCCGACCACGTCAATCCGCTGACCTACGTCGTCGTCGCCACCCACGGCCACTACGACGAACTAGCGCTCGAACACGCGTTGCGGACGCCAGCCCCCTACGTCGGCCTGGTAGCCAGCCGCAAACGCTCGGCGCCAATCATCGACTACCTGCGTCAACACGGCTTTGGCGACAGCGACTTGGCTCGCTTGGTGGTACCTGCCGGCCTCGACATCCAAGCTCGACGCGGCGACGAGATCGCGCTTTCGATCATGGCTGAAATCATCCAACACCGCCGCAACGCCGAACGTCTCGAATGGCCGGTGGAAGCCAACGACGAAATTGTCGAGGAAGCGGCAGAGTCGAGCTGCTGTGGCGGCGGAGCCTCCGACGACACGTCCGTCGATCCGATCTGCGGCATGACTGTCAAGACCACTAGCGCGGCACATATCCACGAACACGACGGCACCGTTTACTTCTTCTGCTGTGCTGGTTGCCAGACCAAGTTCGCAGCGAATCCCGAGGAATACTCGAACAGCGCTTCAAATTAATCTCGAAAGATGGACAATTCGACCGACTGAAGGCGAATTGGGGGTTCCCAGAGGTGTAGATACCCCGTTTGAACGTCGCTCGGGGTATCGCAACGGCCGAGGGACCAAGATCGAGCCTCAGACCGGGTGCCCTGTCGGTCGAGGGACCAAGATCGAGCCTCCATCCGGGTATCCTGACGGTCAGGAGACCGCGATCGACGATCAAACCAGGTGTCCCGACGGTCAGGAGACCGCGATCGACGATCAATGATGAAATTGAACTGCTGTGTGAGTCACTACTGATGACCGATTCCAGTACCCACCCCATGTACTTCCCCTCCCCGGAAGATTTCCGCAACTGGCTCCAGCAACATCACGCCACCGCGACCGACCTGCTGGTCGGTTTCTACAAGAAAGGCTCTGGCCGCCCGAGCATGACTTGGCCCGAGTCGGTTGACGAAGCACTCTGTGTCGGCTGGATCGACGGTGTCCGACGTCGGATCGACGATGAGGGCTACAGCATCCGCTTTACGCCCCGCAAAGCCGCTAGCATTTGGAGCGCGGTCAACATCCGACGGGTCGGAGAGCTGACCGCCACAGGCCGCATGCAGCCTGCCGGCCTCGAAGCATTCGCCCAACGCTCAGCCAAGAAATCACGCACCTATGCTTACGAGCAAGGGGACAACGTCACCCTGGACCTCGAGGCCGAGCGCCGGTTTCGGGCCTCCCCGTCGGCTTGGAAGTTCTTTCAGGATCAGCCGCCTTGGTACCGGAAGAAAATGATCTGGCATGTGATCAGTGCGAAACGGCCCGGGACCCAGGACAAGCGACTGGCGAAACTGATCGAGCTGTCAGCGGCCGGCCAACGAGCAAGGTGAGAACGGCGAGCACGGTGAGCACGGTGAGCACGGTGAGCACGGTGAGCACGGTGAGCACGGTGAGCACGGTGAGCACGGTGAGCACGGTGAGCACGGTGAGCACGGTGAGCACGGTGAGCACGGTGAGAACGGTGAGAACGGTGAGAACGGTGAGAACGGTGAGCGTCGAACCGGATCCAAGATGACCGACACCGGACACATCACTCGCTTGCTGCATGATCACGAGGCCGGCGTGCCGGATGCTCTAGATCAGCTCATGGGTATGGTCTATCCCAGACTTCGGCGGATGGCCCGTGCACAGTTGCGGCGTGTTGGCTCGGTGACTCTTGATACCGTCGGCCTGGTCAACGAAGCCTATCTGCGGATGACCGATGACATGGAGGTCCAATGGCAAGATCGCGAGCACTTCTTCGCTGTGCTGGCTCGCGCTATGCGATTCATTGTGATCGATCAGTTGCGCTCAAACCAGGCACAGAAGCGTGGTGGAGGCGTCGAGAAAGTGACGCTGGATGCCGAGCTCGTAGGCGATCTCGAACCCCTTGATGCTGCCCTGACGGTTAGTCATGTGATCGATCAGTTGTCCTCCTTCAACCCGCGACTCGGCAAGATCGTAGAGTGCCGCTTCTTCGTCGGGCTCGATGATCGCGAAATCGCCAACGCACTCGGCATCTCGGAGCGCACGGTACAACGTGACTGGCGCAAAGCCCGTGCCTGGCTGTTGCAGGCTCTGGCAGACCGGTCCATCGCGTCGAACCCGAGCGGGAATCAGTAGGGTTCAGCACTTCAACGGCTTGGCCATCTCCACAAACTAACTCGGTCCAACCGCAACTCCAGCTTGCTGCTGAAGATCGGCCAAGGCGGCTACCGTCCGGCGCAGAGCCAAACTGGCCGGTGCTTCCTGCTGCTGCAACATCTCCAATGATGCCTCCAACTCGATCAAGGCTTCTTGACGGAGCCCCTGTGCTGCCAAAATTCGCCCTCTGAGACTGCGGATCTGAGCGTGAATGACATGACGCGGCGTGGCCGTTCGCTGCGCGACGTCCTTAGCTCCTCGGAGGTGGGACTCGGCGGTTTCGAGGTCACCATGGTGAAGTTCGATCTCGGCAAGATTACCGTACATTTCCGCCATCCGT
This sequence comes from Acidobacteriota bacterium, assembly GCA_029263355.1. Taxonomy (GTDB): domain Bacteria; phylum Acidobacteriota; class Thermoanaerobaculia; order Multivoradales; family J023; genus JAAELT01. Next base: position 34,835 of record JAJCXQ010000223.1, read on the forward strand.
GTTCGGCCGGCTGGATGGGCCACAGCGTAGATGTCGAGGGCGCGCCTCGCCAGTGGCTCCGCCTCGTCGATTGCACCGCGGGCAACCAAAACCTGGGCCAAAGTGTCCAGACGCTCCGCGAGTCGCGGATGCAGGTTGCCGAAAAACGCCTCGCTGACCTTCACCGCCTCCCGTGCAGCAATCTCCGCTTCATCGAGACGATCGAGTTGTAAGAGACCCACCGCTAGATTGGCCAGACTCGACGCCAGCAATCCGCGCCCCGCTGGCCCGCTCCGCTGCCTGATCGCAAGTCCTTCACGCAGCATCGGCTCTGCTTCAGCGGCCTTGCCTCGCCGAACCAGTATGTTGCCAAGGTTGTGCAGGGCTTCCACGGCTCGCGGGTCGACAGCCGGCAAATGCTGACGATAGATATCCAAGCAGCGGCGACGAAGGTCCTCCGCAGCGGCGTCAGCCCCCGCTGAGCCCAGCGCATGGCTGAGAACCATCATGCCTTCAGCGATGACCAACGGATCGTCGGCAGCCACGAGCTCGAGAGTATCGAGGCTCTGCCGCAGAAGTGTGACCGCCTTTTCGGGCTGACCGCGGGCCGCTAGAAGCCTCCCCATCATCCGTTGACTTTCCGCCAGCGAGATACTGGGCTCGCTGTTCAGCTGACGATACAGAGCCAATGATCGCTCCGCCAACGGCGCGGCTGTCTCATATCGGCCAAGCCTGAAATAGGCTGCTACCAGTGCGTTCATCAAAGCACCCCGCACTTCTGGCGAAGCATCTAGCTCACTATCGAGGCGAAGCGCGGCAGGGTCCAGCAACATCTTGGCGATGGCTTCCTCACCACTTGGATCCGGACTCGCTTGCTCAAAAATGTCCATCAAGACGCGACTGATCTGTTTGGCCACCTTGGCTTCGTGCTCAGCGTCCGCTTGGGCCTTCCTGGCCTGGCTCGCCTGCTGTAACGCGATGACCAAGGCCAACGAGACAGCTAGAATCGTAAAGCTGGTCAAGGACGCCGCCAGCGCGTGCCGGCCAGCCCATTTTTTTAGCCGATAGGCGAAGGAACCCTGAACCGCTGCAACAGGTTCGCCGGCCAGATAACGCCGCAGGTCATCCCCCAGGTGCTGCGCTGTCGCGTAGCGGCTCGCCGGGTCGCGCGCCAAGGCTTTGATAACAATTGCGTCGAGGTCTCCAGCGAGCTGACGCTCGAGTGCCCTGATCCGGGTACTCCGCAGAGTCGCCACACACGGGAAGCTTGTCCTTACATCATCAACCTGCCTCTCGACACAGGCCGAAGGCCAAGGAACATCCCCTTCCAACACTTGAGCGAACAACGATCCTAGGTCTTTTCGGTCCTCGAATGGCAGGCGACCACACAGCAGTTGGAACAGCAAAACGCCTAGCGAATAGACATCGCTGGCTGTGGTCACCGGCAAACCTTCAATTTGCTCTGGGCTAGCGAAAGAAGGCGAGAGTTTGCCTCGTGGTGATTGCTGCAAGTCGCCACCCGACTCGGGCTCAGCACGCAGAACCGTCGCGATACCAAAATCTAGCAGTTTGACTACGCCATTGTGGGTCACAAAGATGTTGTGGGGCTTGAGGTCGCGATG